>SXIK01000160.1 GCA_005772855.1 Planctomycetia bacterium
GCCGGGCGCCTCTGGCGCGAGCAGCCGCAACCTTTCGCAGGCTGCAAAAGGTCTCATCACTGCCCGCGTGCGGTATCAAGTCTACTCCGTCGAGTGATCGGTGCTTCGTCACGAGCGTCTTGCCGCCCCTCGAGTCCTGCGCCGTGCGCCCCGTCATCGACCGCGTGTTCCCCTTCGAGGACGTGCGAGCGGAGCACGAGCGCATGGAGGCCAACCCTCAACCTGGGGAAGATCGTCCCGGAAGCAATCATCATCTCCTCGTCGCATCCTCGACGTGGCGTCGCACGAACTCCCCGACCGCCCTTCGGTAAGCCGCGCCGCCGACCCAAGGGAGGTCGTTGTGGTCGGCTCCTTGCACCTCGAGCCACTCCTTCGGCTCCGGCGCCGCGTCGAAGAGAGCCCGGCCGAAGCGAAGGGGGATGATGGAGTCCCGGTCCCCGTGGATAAAGAGGATGGGCGCCCGGACCTTCCCGATGCGGGCGAGGGCGTCGTACCGGTCCTTCAGAAGGAGGCGCACCGGCAGGAAGGGGTAGACGCGCTGACCGACGTCGGCGGCAGAGGTGAAAGCCGACTGCAGCACGAGGGCGGCCGCTGGCTCCCGCAGGGCCAGCTCGACCGCCACCGCGGCACCAATGGACTCCCCGTAGTAGACGACGGGGGCCCCGGACCTCCGGCGCAGCCACTCTCGCGCCGCCTCGGCATCGCGGTAGAGGCCCTCCTCCGTGGGCGCGCCTTCGCTCCCGCCGTAGCCCCGATAGTCGACGATGCAGAGACCACAGCCCAGCTCGCGGAGGTCCTCCAGCCATTCGATGCGGTCTCCGCGATTCCCCGCGTTCCCGTGGAGGATCATGATGTCGATGGCCTTCGTGCCTGGCCAGTACCAGCCGAGGAGCCTCGCGCCGTCCTTCGCCACCGCCGTGAACTCCTCCAGCCCGCGCCGTGCGGCTTCGCCGGGGATGGGTACAGGTTTCCCGGACGGCAGGTACTGGAGGCGACGCTGGAAGACGTAGACCAGGACGGCGACGACGACGTAAGTGACGGCAGCCGTTCGCAGGATGCGCAGGACGGTCCTCAGGGGCTTCGACATTGGCATGGGCGCTCCAGGCGGCGCGGTTGGGGTCCCTGGTTCCGTTCGCCGCCGCTCCCGCAATAGTTAGAACTCGTGGACGACATGCTCCGCCTCCATGGCTTCCGCGCGGTCATGACCGGGGTCCATGGACCAGGGCGCTCACCTACCCAAGGCGCCGGAGGTGCCCGGCGCCTTTCGCGCGCCGAGAGGAGGGGCAGGACGCCGCCAGGCGCCCGGTGCGGGGGAGATCTTCCTCCCCCGCGAGGAGCGCGTGGCCTCCGAGCACTCAAGGGCGACCAATTGCTGAGCTTTACTTTGCTGCGGCCTTGGCGCAAATGGGACACTTGAGCTCACTCTTGGCGCATTCGGGGCAGGTAGAAGCTGTGTCAACGCCGGCTGACCAGCCCTTCTTGCACATGGGACAGTTGTGCGAGACTACCTTCTTGCCCATGCGGAGCCCCCTGGGCGAGTAGACCCACTCATAGCTCCCCTTGCACATTGAGCAGGTGGCCATCTGGGCCGAGTCATCTACGTGCTGGTGTCCGCCGCAACCCGAAATCGAAAAAGCGAAAAGCCCGACCAGAGCACATGCGACTATCCGCGTCATGAGAGTTCTCCTTGGAACTTGGGAATCCGTTCGGCTAAATCCTCGACGTTGACTTTGTCCAACAATAACAAAACCCGGAATTGGCCTCTCGAAAATC
The DNA here is from genome assembly GCA_005772855.1 of Planctomycetia bacterium. Lineage (GTDB taxonomy): Bacteria > Planctomycetota > UBA8108 > UBA8108 > SXIK01 > SXIK01. The sequence continues at coordinate 1,774 of SXIK01000160.1, forward strand.
GTCTGGTTTTCCAGAGATCAACGTCACGATTGCAAAACATATCACGCCCGCCGTGGAAAAGGCCAGAGCCAAGTTCCTGTCGGCAGGCGCCTTGATCGCGGTAGAATGCGGCCATGGCAATTCCGCACAACTTGAAAAAGGGAGCCATCATTCGGCTCGAGGGCAAGCCTTACATCGTCATCGAATACTGGGAGGCCAGAACGGGGCAGCGCCGCCCGACTCTTCACGTCAAGGTGAGAGATGTGAAGGCTGGCAGGGTCCTCGACAAGTCGATCGATGAGGGCTCGCCCGTCGACCTCATGGACTCCCAGACTCGGGTGCTCCAGTACCTCTATTCGGACGTGTCGACCTGCCACTTCATGGACGTGAGGACCTACGACCAGCTCGAGATCCCCCACTCGGTGGTCGGTGACAACGCCGTGTTTCTCCTCGAGGAGACCGAGTACAAGGTGCTCTTCCTCGACGATCAGCCCGTCCTGGTGGAGCTGCCGCCCGTTGTCGTCCTGGAAGTTGCCGATACGCCGCCAATGGCGGGGACGGGGAGCGGCAACACGAACAAGACGGCCCGGATGTCAAACGGCATCGAAGTTCAGGTGCCCCGTTTTGTCAAGAAGGGTGACCGCATACGGGTCTCGACGGAGACGCGCCAGTATCAGGGAAAGGACAACGAGTAAGCCCTTCGCCGTCGCAACTCGCTTGCAGAAGCCGAAAAGCCGCGATCGCTGTCCACGGGAGCATGTTCAACAGGCTGCTAAGCCACCCCGTGCACAGGCTCTTCCCCGCGCAGGATGCGGACGATGTCCAGGGTGACCATCGAGCCGCCTCGCAGAGACTCCGTGCTTGCGCCACCTATGTGTGGAGAGAGGACGACGTTGGGAAGGCGAAGAAGTGGATTCGACGCACCGGGTGGCTCGACCTCGAAGACATCGAGCCCGGCACCGCCCAGGTGGCCAGAGCGTAGAGCTTCAAGCAGCGCACGTTCATCCACCACGGGACCACGGGCGAGATTGACGAAGAAGGCCCCCTTCTTCATGCAGGCGAATTGCTGCGCCCCGATGAAGCCCCGCGTCTCGCTCGACAAGTTGACGTGTACGCTGACAAAATCACCTGCTGCCAGAGCCTCGTCAAAACCGAGCCGCTGAAGCCCCAGCGCCGCTTCCGCTTCCGGCCTCGCGACCTTGTCGAAGTACACGCAGCTCATGGTGAAACCGCGCACCGCAATCTCTGCCACTCGCCTGGCCGTATTGCCAAGACCGATCAGAGCAAGCACCTTCCCCTTCAGTTCCGCTCCGGGCAAGTTACCCGGTTCGCGCCACCTCCCGGCGCGTACTGCGCCGTCACCGGGAATGAGGCGCCGTGCGAGCGCCAGAAAAAACAGAATCGCCTGCTCGGCGACGGGCTCAATTACGGAAAGGGGCGTATTGACGACCCGGATCCGGCGCCTGCGGGCCGCCTCGATATCAACATTGTCGTACCCCACCCCCTTGCGACCCAAGACGCGCAACTGGGCTGCTCGAGAGAAGAACGCCTCGTCAAACTTGAAGCTCGCGTTGGCGACAATGCCAACCACCTCCGGCGCTGCCGCGTGGGTTTGCGCCGGGTCGCTCTCCGGCACGACCACGCACTCGTAGCCGGCGTCCTTGAGGTGCCGAAGACCATCAGGGTGGATCTCGGTGGTGATCAGTATCTTTTCACGCTTGGACATGACTTCCACGATCTCCGTTTCCAGGACTGTCTTCACACGCCCATGGCAAGACATTGCACCCGGGGCGCAACTCCCAGCCAGGGTTGGCCAGTGACCCGCCAGCTTAAACCAGGCACTTCAAGCGGACAAGGACACGGTCTCCAGAAAATGCGAACGGCCCCTGCATTCACGAGAGGAGACGGCCCCCCAGCTCCGTGTAAAGAGCGCTCAACCTGCGATTGGATAGCACACGGAGAACGGATCGGCGAAGGATGGCTTTCACCTCGGGGCGCGGCACCTTGTGGATCGTTCCGGGCGCGTAGGGGTCGGGTGAAGCCCCGATGAGCGCCAGGGTGCGGAGGCCGATGAGGAGCGGCCAGGCGCAGGCCAGCCGGAGGCGCACCAGCTGCCGCGGGATCGCGAGCGTGTACTCCCAGCCGGCGCGGTAATGTTCGAGCGTGACGGCGAGGTAATCGTCGAGGATGGGTTTGAGCTTCCGTCGGCTCCTGCCGGCCCGCAACTCTTCCGCCGTCAGGCCCACCGCGGCGAGTCTCTCAGCGGAAAAATAGATTCGGCCGATTCCGAGATCGCGGTCGACATCCCGCAGGATATTCGTCATCTGAAGCCCCTTTCCGAAGCGGATGCCCTTCTCCCGCATCTCGGAGAGGCTCCAGTGCCCCAGCGCTCGCAGGTGCGCCACCTCGAGGTCCGTCCAAAACTCCCCCACGCACCCGGCGACATGGTAAGTATAGAGGTCGAGCTCGGCGTCCGACTCGAGAGCCGCCGTCTTCCCGGACTCTTCCGCCGGAAAACGCGTCAGGTCCATCTCCATGCCCCGGGTCAGCGTGGTGACCAGCTTCCGGACAAGCACTTGATCGTCTGCGCAAAAGCGGCCGTAGGCCTCGAAACACTCCTCGAGCCGGCGCAGGAGCGCCTGCTCCTCGGGGATACGCTGGGCCTTCCCCGTCCGCGAGCCCAAAGAGCGGATCTCATCAAGGCTGGGCGACTCACGCTCGAACTGGCCGCGAAAGATGTGGAGGCTCTCGAGGCGGTTTTCGCGAGACAGGAGGCGCGTGTCGGCGATCGTGTCGGCGGCGCGGCAGAAGAGGTAAGCGACCCCGAGCTGGCTTCGCAGGCACCCTGGCGCGACCTTCAGCGTGAGATAGATGCTGCGCGAAACTCCTCGAAGAATCGGGTCCAGCGCCGTCGTCGTGACAGGTCCCAGCACTACAGCCTTTCAATCCAGACATTACGAAACATCACCACGTCGTCGTGGCCAGCAAAGCCAAAGTGACCACTCGTTCGGTCCTTGCCGGGATGGGGCGAGTCCGCCATGAATTTCGTCACCCTCGAGAGATCGCAGTCCAGAATGACAGCTCCGTTCAGCTCCACGTGGATCGTCGATCCCTTCACCGTGACCACTTCAAAGTTCCACTCGCCGGCAGGCCGCAAGTACCCTCGCTTCGCAGCGACCATGCCATAGGCGGAGCCATGGGCCTGACGCGGATCAATGTTCTTGTACATGGGGTGCGAGTCGTCGAGGATTTGCAGCTCGCACATGCCATGGTAGGCGGCCTCGGGGCTACCCTTTTCCTTCGAGTCACGAGGGAAACCCGGGTACCGGATGGCGAGGCCATTGTTACCAGCCGGGGGCAGCTTGAACTCAAAACGCGCCCTGAAATCGGAGTAAACCTCTTCCGTGTAAATGACGCCGCCGTGGTCAGGCCTGGAGACAAGCGCTCCGTCCTTCACCTCGTAGCTGTCGACGGCGCCGGCCCAGCCCGTGAGGTCCTTGCCATTGAAGACCTGCCTCCTCCGGCCGACGAGCCAGCCGTGTGCTTCCTCCGGCGCGATCTCCCGCAGGAGGATGTTCCGCCATCGGATCTCTCCCCCGTGGGTCTGGAGCTGGATGGGGCCACGGGGCAAGAGCGGAGCCTCCCGATCCCAGAAGTTCTCGAGGATCGCGGCATCGACGACAAGCTGCTCGTTCAGGTGAACGGTGACGCGGGAGCCGATCAGGAGGATGCGGACTGAATTCCATTCGCCAAACGGCCGATCTGCCTTGACCAGCGGATCCTTGCCCTGCGCGCCAGGGGAGTTGTTCCAGAGGCCGCCAGAACCCTTGTCGGCGCCAAGCTTCCACTTGCCGCCCTCCCTTGTGGTGTCCCAGATCTGCACCTGCGGTGTGGAGCGAAGGTAGATGCCACTGTCGGCGAGCGGAACGGTCCTGTATTCAAGCTGGAGCTCAAAGTCGCCGTAGTCCCTGTCGGTGGTGAGGTAGAGGCCCTTGCCGTCGTTCACGACCTCGCCGTTCTCGACACGCCAGTGCTTGTGGAGATCGGCGAGGCTCGCCTCGCGTCTCTTCGCACGATCCTCAGCACTGAGCTGAAGGAGCGGGCGCGGGTCCTCATGCCCCATGCCGTGCCAGCCCGAGAGGTCTTGCCCGTTGGAGATCTTCCTCCAGCCGAGGTCGGGAGCATCACTCAGAACGTTTCGACACAGGATCAGCGGGACGAAGATGGTGTAAAGTCTGAGTCTTACGGGGCACAAGATCTTGGGCATGGTCTTTCTCCAGGGACGATTGCTGTGCAAGGTTGGCGCCCGCGCGGAGTAACCCAGGACCCCTCGTGGCCTCGGGTGAGTCTCCTGCCCATGGTTCGCCGTCTTGCCGCGCACTTCTGATGTCAGATGTTTGAGAAATCAATGTCCAGCACCCGGTACTTCGTCCATTCCTTGAAGTCGAAGTGCCACCACTCATGCTGATAAACGGAGAACCCCTCCTGCTCCATGGCGGAGCGAAGGTAGTCGCGTCTCCGCCTGGACTCTTCAGAGCCGCCGGCATAACCGGGATTTGCGCGCTCGGTGAACTCGTCAAACTCGCTCGGCATCTCGACCAGGAGGCCGGTGCTCAACTCGAAAAGTGTCACGTCGACCGCGCAGCCACGGTTGTGCTTTGAGCCCGTTCTTGGATTGGCGACGAAGGCGCGCTTGTCGGCCGGGGTTTCATCCCAGAAGACCTGGGTCACGCGCCATGGCCGGTAGGCATCGAGCACACACAGCCCGTAGCCATCCTTTGCAATTGCACGATGCACCCTCTGGAGGGCCTCGGCGGCGGGGCGCTGGAGAAATGCCCTGGCCTCGCGGTAGACCGGCCGACCCAGGAAGTTTTGGTTCGTCGCATAACGAATATCAAGGCGAATCGACGGATCGAGGCTCGTGAGCTCGACCAAGTCCGCCTCGCGAAACTCACCGACCTCAACGGGTGGGCCAGCGGCACAGCCAGCGATCCACAGGACGAGCGAGAGCATCGAGGCTGTCAGATTCGATCGGCTTTCCCTCATGAGTAGGAGTACGTTACCGGGAAAGCGCATGGCTGCGCAAGGCGGGGGGAAGAGGGCAGCCCCCCCATCAACCGTTCACGCGCTCGACGGGGTTTTCAAAATGCTCCGATTCCCCTATCATGCGCGCCCCGAGAGGAGAGCTCGCTTGCGCCCCACGCGATTCCACGAACAATTTCCCGTCACCGCCTTTCTGCTACTGCTCAACCTGGCTTTCTTCGCCCTGGAGGTAATCCAAGATCTCAAGTACTCAAGACAGCTGGGACAGCCCGCGGATCTCATCGGCATCAACTCCCAGGTGCTCCATATCCTTGGCTGGTTGCGTTGGCAGGACCTGTGCACCGGCCAGTACTGGCGTATCGTGAGCGCAGCGTTTTTGCACGGAGGAGTCCTGCACATCATCTTCAACCTTCTGATGCTGAGCGATCTCGGCCGCCACTGCGAGACCTTCCTGAGCTCCTGGAAGTTCCTGGTAGCCTACGGGGTGGGCATCTTGGGGTCGGCTGCGGGGTCGATGGTTGTTGGACAGCTGCGCGGAGTCCCTGTCGCCTCGGTCGGTGCCTCCGGTGCGATCTGTAGTCTCTTCGGGCTTCTCCTGGTCTATTCGCTCAAGGCGCGCCAGGACGAGCTCCGCGACCGACTGATCCGCTCGGTGCTGTGGATCGTGGTGATCACGATGTTCATCCCTGCCAACGTGGATCACGGTGCCCACCTGGGCGGATTCATTGCCGGCGGTATCTTCGGACTCGGCGTCCGAGACTACATGACCAGCCGCGAGGCCCTCCGCTGGAGGTACCCTGCCCTTGCAGTCTCCGCCCTGGGCCTCACCTGCCTGGGCTTCGCAATCTGGAACTATTTCAGCAAGCGCTAGACTGCCGCTGAATTTTCCTTTGGGGCCTTTCCGGCCGGGGCTACGATGATGCCGCATGTGGCGCCTGTGCAAGAAAGCGGGAAGATCGAGAGCCATCCTCGTCCTCCTCGGGCAACTCTGCGCCTCGCCCGCCGTTTCCCAGGATTCGAGCGCTGACCGCCCCGGGGAGGCCGGCGGTGCAGTCAGGCCGACACCCGGCGCTGCGGGGGAAGCCCCGGGCAGAGTTGAGGCACCACCGGAATACCGCGGAGCTGCAGCTCCGCTGGAGTCCATCGAGCTCGAGAGAATCTCTCGCCGCGCGGAGGAGCGCTTCCAGGCCTCCCAGTGGGCCCAGGGTCTCTCGACCCTCGATGAAGGGCTCGCACTGGCGACTCGGTCGGCCGGCAAGGTCAGGCGACCTCCGTTGCCCCAGAAAACGCCGACTCCGGCCGGTTTCGGGCACGGTCCAGGCCCCCTACTTGTGCGACGCGGCGTCAGGGTTCCGACTCGTGGCGAAGTCCCCACCGTGGAAGAGCTGGAGCCCCGGGAAACCTTCCTCACGAAGGACGGCATCCTCCATGTACCCGCAGCACGCGCCCTTCGCGATCGTCTCCTCGCGCTTCCCGAGGAGGCCCGCTCGAGCTATCACCGCACGTACGAGGCACCCGCGAAGGAAGCCCTGGCAGAAGCGTACGGGCTCCCGCCGGGGAGAGCCGCCGGAGAGCTACTGCGCATCGCCGAACGCTATCCCCTCACTCTCGAAGCGGCAGACGCCTGGCGTAGTGCCGCGCACAGGCTCCTGGGGGCCGGCCGCCCCTTCGAGGCTGGGCGCGCCCTGGACTCTCGCCTCGCACTCGGCGTGGATTCGGATCGTGATGCTCGCGCAACACTTCTGGCGTTGGCCGCAGCGGCCTACTTCGAAGCTGGAGCCCGGGAGCAGGCCGGCTCTCGCCTCGACGAGGCCGCCCGTACTGTCCCCGACGCGATCGTCGCCATCCGGGGCGAGGCCACGAGGGGACGGGACCTCGGGGCGCATCCCTATTTCAAGACGTTCCTCGAACGTCCTGAAACCCGAAGCAAGGCACCGCTCTCGTGGCCTTGCGCCCGCGGGAGTTTCGACAACTCGGGTCTTGAACACGCGATCGACTTCCCCGATCGGCTGGGCAGCTTCGCCCGCTGGATCCGCCGACTTTCTCCACAGAAGGTTTCGCTCACTCCTCGCCAGACCACGCTGGGCTCAATGGGCCGAGGCGCGTCCCTCGGACCACTCGTCTTCTTCAGAGACGAGGCGGAGCTCGTCTGCGTGAACGCGAGCACAGGAAAAGTCCGCTGGAGTGCGCGGCCCGGGGATCTGTCGAAGTGGACGGCGCAAAGGGAAAAGCGCCAGGACTACTTCGGCGACGATGGCCTCGAGAACGCGAGTAGCTCGGTCATGGTCTACGAGCCCGCGGACCACCTCGAACGTCCGCTTGTGCTGGCCATCTCGACACCGCTTCGTGGCTCGAACAATCTGGCCGGAAAGCCGGAGCTCGAACCCAATCTGCTGGTCGCCTACGACGCACGCTCGGGGAAGCTCGCCTGGACAGCAGGCCATGCCAAGAGCGAATGGGATCCGCTCCGGGGTGTATCGTTCGCGGCGCCCCCGGTGGTGTCGAGCCGGCTGCTCGTTCTGCCGGCAGTGGATGGCAGCCACTTTCTTGCCGTTGCGCTCACTCCGGAAGGAAAGACCCGCTGGGTCCGCCGCCTCTATACTTACACCGCTGGCCAGGTTTCCCCCTGGGGCGGCTTCAGGTTCAGCGGACTCCCCTTCGCGGCCAGGGATGGCGTCGCCGTGGCGGCTTTCGGACACGGTCTTCTCTGCGCGTTCGATGCGGCCTCGGGCTCGCCACTGTGGGCCTCTCGTTACCGATCCCAGATTCGGCACCAGCACAGATTCCCCCGGGCGAGATCCTCCGCCCCCATCATCTCGCCCGGACGGGTCGTTGTTTTTCCCCCTGACAGCGACTTCATCACCACCTTTCAGATCGATACGGGTCAGGTGGCCTGGGAGCGTCAAGTTCAGGACGAGGACTCTGCGGTACTTCTCGGTGCCGATTCGCGGAACGTATTCGTGGGCACCCAGGAAGTAGTGGCCCTCGGACTCTCCGATGGCAAGGAGGCCTGGAGGAGCGGTCGATTGAGCCGGGCCAGTACTGCCAGGGCCAAGGAGATGAATGGAGCGCTGGAGGAGAGCCAGCTGCTGGATCCCTCCCATTTTCCTCCGGACCTCCAAAATGTGGGCTCGAGCATCGTGGCAGGAAGTCAGGTGCTTGTGGCGACACTCGACGGCACCCTTTCGGTGCTCGACTCATCAAGCGGCAGGGCGCTCAAACAAGTACGCGTCCTTGACCCCAGACTCCAGCGCCGAGGGCCCTTCAACTTGTTCCTCGCCGAAGGAGAGTTGCTGGCACTGAGCGCCACCGAGCTCTTCGCTGTGGAGTCGCAGAGCCTCTCGTGGAAGGCCACGGGCGCGGACGAATCACGCCACCTCGGCGAGAGGGCCCAGCTCCTCTCCTCCGAGGGGCGATTCGACGAGGCTCTCCGCGCACTGAAGGCCCGACGCTCCAGCTTGAAAGCACCACTCCTCATCGAGGCCGTCGAGCGAGAGCTGGTGACCACGGCTCGGCTCGCAGCCATGGCAACAGGCCAGAGCGATTTCATCTCGAACCTCCTCGAGCAGAAGCCGCCCCTTGTCAAGGAGCGCTTGGAGCAGCTCTCTCTTCGCCTTCTCGAGGCCGAGCTGCTCGAGAAGAGAGGGCTTCTCGACAGGGCAAGTGATGTTTATCTCAAACTCCTGCCGTCCCACGGCGTCCCGGCACGCTCGCCGGAGGGCCTCGAGGTCAATGCCGGTGCGTACGCCTCCGACCGCCTCCTTGCGCTCGGGCAAGAGGGCGTCAAGATCGACGACGCCAGAAGTGTCGAGGGTCTGCGGTCAGCCGGGGGCGCCGAGACCGCCAACGAAGAGGCCGAACGCCGGGACGCAGTCATTTTCCTTCAGTGGCCCCATCTCGCGGCCGCCCGTGAGGCCGGGCGGCGACTGTTCGCCAGGGCCGAGACCGAGGGAGACGCGCCACGCGCCCTTGGCGTCGGCCGGATGCTTGCCGAAATGGATCCATCGTTCGCGGCCGAGCCCTCGACTCGAGAGCGTCTTGAGAAACTCAAGCGCGCCCAGCGCCGCGAACCGGTCGCCGTCGGACTCGACGTGGCACTCCGGGCTCCAGGGGCCGCCGGACCGGGCAAACTTTCGCAAGTCTTCTGGATTTCACAGGAGGAGGGATTCCTGGCGACGAGTGCGCCCGAATCGGAGCCCTTACCCGCGCTGGTCGCGGTGTGCGGAACGAAGGTACGCATCTACGGGCCCGAGGGTACCGCGATCACCGAGCGTGCCCTCCCGGGGTATCCCGACGTATCCGAGGTCAAGCTCGGCATGGAGTCCGGAGTCGAGGAGCCCGCGCTCGTCTGCGCCCGGGACGGGATGATCCTGCTCTCGACGGCCGGAGGACTTTACGGCCTCTCCGGCGTGATGCCGGCCCAATCTGCAGCCCTCACCCAACCGCGGGCTGTAAAGATCGCCTGGTGCCAAACGAGCCCCCATCCGCTCCTCAATCTCCACTCGGAGCCGGAATGGGGCAGTTTCTCGCTACCAGAGCACGTGAACTTTTTCCCGGAGATCAACTTCGCAGGAAAGGATGCTCTCGTGCTCTTGCCCACGGGATCCATGTACGCGGTCAACTGGACAACGGGGAAGCGCACCTGGCACCTACAAATCAAAGAAGGCCTTCCCGGGTCGCCGCCTGAATTGAATGGCCCGTGGATTCAGATTCGAATCAGTGCTCCACCCGGCTTCCTCCGGATGCAACACAACGGATTGCCGCGGACCACGGCGTCAAAATATCCGCCAACGAAACAATTTATCCGCGACCCCGCTGCCCATCCGGGAGAGGCAGCGCTTGCCAGCGGCGGCCTCGTGGCGCTCTTCTCCGGCAGTCAGGGCGTACACGCAGTCGAGGTAACAGCCGGTCGCCCGCTCTGGCGCACTCGGGACGCGTCAACCCAGGTTGCGTTCGTGACCGACACCGAGGCCTGGCTGCTCGAGAGCGGAGGGAAGCTTGTGGCCCGCTCGCTTCGCTCTGGTCGCGTACGCGTCTCGACGCAAATGCCTCGCGGCAGCGTGCTCAACGAGGCCTTCAGCGAAATATCCCCGGAGGGGGAGGCAATGGGCTGGACGCTGGTTCTGGGTCGAGAATCGCCTGGCCGGAGGTACTCGTATCGGGGCGGCCGCACGCAAACCAGCCTCGACCTGCTCCTCGTGAAACTCAATCCGAGAGGCGAGACGATCTGGGAGAAGGAGGTGCATCGCGGGGCAGTGACCTACTCCGGGGGCCGATTTCTACTCTCCGATGGCAGCTTCTTGCTTCTTTTCAGCGGCCAGGTCGATCAGGACAAGTGGTCCACTCGTGCGGTTCTTGTAGGCCCTTGCGGGACCCTGGAGGAGATCCTTGCGGCGGAGATCCGTGGGAAAGGCACCGGCCAGGCCCTGCGCCTTCAAGTCCTTGGCGAGGGCCTGGCGCTGGGCAACGGAGATGGTTTCGGTTGGTACGCGGCACGGGCGCTGGCCCCGCCGACTCAAGAGGCGGCGACCTCAGGACAGGTCAAGTGAAGGAGCTTCCAGGAGAGAGCTGAATCCCATGCGAAAACTTGGCATTCGAAAGTGGACTGTGTTGACGCTCAGCTTCGCGTGTTTTTCCACAGCCGCGCGGGGCGACGAAAAGGCCCCGGAGGCCAGGCCCGAGGTCCCCGGGGGCGACGGGCAACGAGATGAGGCGAAGAAGGACGCACCCAAAAAAGAGGATGTCGGAAAAGCCGTAAAGAAGGCCGGCCAGCGAGCAACCGGAGCAGAAAAGCTTCCTCAGGAGATCTTGAATGCCGTCAATACTGCGGAGCAAAGGGCCATGAAGGCCCTCGACAACGCCAGCAAGGTCACGGACGAAGCGAGGAAAGCCCTGGAAGCTGTCGAGATCAACCTCGATGCAGCACCTGCAAGAACAGGCGAGCAGAAAAAAGAGGCCGGGAAGCCAGGGCCGGGAAAAGAGGACCCTGCCAGGAATGGCAACGATGCAAGGCCATCGCCAAAAAAACCGCCGGCCCCCTCCATGTTCCGACTGCGCGACGGCACAAGGCTCGCGGGTACCCCGGAGCTGAAGACACTCAACGTCAAGACGGCTTACGGCAAGCTTCTCATACCCATCGCCGACGTCCTACGCCTGCGATTCGCCGCCCTCGAGGACAAGAGCCTCTCGGCACGGATCGCCGAGCAGGTCAAGGAGCTTTCCAGCGAGGAGTTCGACCGGCGGGAGGAAGCCATGGCAGCCCTGCGCGAGATTGGCGAGCCCGCCCTTCAGTTGCTCCGAAAGGCTGTCGAGTCCGACGACGAGGAGGTCAAGAGCAGGGCGGAGAAGCTGATCTCGGAGATCGAGGAAACGATGGATGAGGCCGAAAGCGAGGAGAGCCTGCTCGGCATCATCCCGGGCGATGAAGATGAAGTCGTGACGTTGAAGTTCACCGTCCGCGGACGGGTGGAGGAGGAGAAGCTCGCCCTCCAGACACGCTACGGCTCGCTGACCCTGGGCCGGGACGACATAGTGAGCATCGTCTTTCAAGAAGGCCCGGACACGAAGCTCACGTTCTCGGTTCCTGGAGGCACCTTCGCGGCCGCCAACAAGTGGGTCGACACAAAGCTCGTGATCACCCAGGGCCAGCGCCTTCACATCACCGCCTCCGGCCAGCTCAACCTCGAGAACTATGGACAGGCAACTGGCCCGGAAGGTACCACCAACATTGGCGGCAACCAGCTCGAGACTCACCCCAGCGGAGCGCTCGTGGGCAAGATCGGCAACGGCAAACCCTTCCTCATCGGGGCCGAGTACGAAAGCGACGCGAACAGCTCGGGCACCCTCCGCCTCGGCGTCTCTCTCAACAATGGTGAAGTCAGTGGTCAATACCAGGTCGAGGTGGAGAAGGCGGTGGATGGTTGATGCGAGGGAACGCTGGGACCACGGCCCTGATCGTTGCTCTCATCGCGGCGGAGGCCGTGAGTGCGGCGGATCGCCGGCCCGAAGGCGTGACCCTGGAAGTCCTTCGCGCGATCCAGGCTGGCACGAATTACCTGGCCCGCACCCAGAACCACGACGGGTCCTGGAACAACATGGGAGGCTGGGGCACGTACCCCACCGCCATGACCGCGCTCGCCGGCACGGCTCTCCTCTCGACGGGCAGCACGGCGACCGAGGGCCCCCAATCGAGAGCGGTACGCAAGGCGACAGAGTTCGTGGTTCGCGCAGCACAGCCCAGCGGACTCATCGCCACCCCCGCCGAGGAGGGCAGATCGCTCCACGGCCACGGCTTCGCCCTCATCTTCCTCGCGCAGGCTTACGGCATGGAGCAGGATCGCTCGACGGAGCAACGAATCCGCAATGTACTCGTGCGAGGAGTACGGATCACCGAGCGAAGCCAGTCCCGGGCGGGGGGATGGCTCTACTCGCCGGACAACGAAGGCGACGAGGGCTCGGTCACCGTCACGCAAATACAGGGTCTTCGCGCCTGCCGCGATGCAGGCATTCAAGTGAGCCCCACGACGATCAAGAACGCTATCCGGTACATTGAGCGTTCGTCGAACCCCGATGGAGGCATTCGATACATGATGTCGCAGAGCGGTGAGGGGCGTCCACCCATTACAGCCGCCGCAGTAGCCACACTTTACAACGCGGGCAACTACGACAGCCCACTCGCCCTGAAGTGCCTTGCCTTCTGCGATCGAACGATCTCCGTCCATTCGGCAGGCAGCCTCATGTGGGGCCACTTTTACTACTCCCACCTCTACCTTGCCCAGGCGAAGTATCAGCGCGGAGGGAAGGAGTGGGGGCAATACTGGAAGGCGATTTCCCAGCGCCTCACGAGCCTTCAGCAGGGTGACGGAAGCTGGATGGGAGACGACGTTGGGACCTCGTACGGAACCGCCATCGCGCTGATCATACTCTCATTGCCCTACCAGTACGTGCCGATCTACCAGCGGTAAAAAGCCGCTCTCGACGCAAGCCAAAGGAAGAAACCCAGATGTCCACCGAACCACAGAAGCTTGACCTCGCGGCCGTGGAGCGACTTGTGAGCCACTCCCGGGCGCTCAGGAGGGAGATCGCCAGGGTCATCGTCGGTCAGGACAGGGTCGTCGAGGAGCTTCTCCTTGCGGTCTTTGCGCGAGGCCATTGCATCCTCGAAGGCGTCCCCGGCCTTGCGAAGACGCTTCTCGTTCGAACTCTTGCGCAATCGTTGCGGCTCAAATTCAACCGCATCCAGTTCACTCCCGACCTGATGCCCGCCGACATTACCGGCACCGAGGTGATCCACGAGGACAAGTCCACCGGGTCGCGCACCTTCCGCTTCCTCCAGGGACCGATCTTCGCGAATGTCGTCCTCGCCGACGAGATCAACCGCACCCCTCCCAAGACGCAGGCAGC
>SXIK01000161.1 GCA_005772855.1 Planctomycetia bacterium
CCATGTGCAGCGCTCCCGTCACATTGGGCGGCGGGATGACGATCGTGTACGGACGTTTCTGTGCCCGGGGCTCGGAGTGAAAGAGGCCTTGTTCGAGCCATCGCTGGTACCAGCGGCTCTCACACGATGTCGGGTCGTACCGGGTAGGAAGGGAGTTTGCGGATTGCATCCCGCTAAAGTAATGCTCGGGACGGGGCAAGGGCAAGGCACGAGAGTGGCACGCACTCCGAATCTCACGGCTGTCCTTCACGATTCAATGCCGCCAAACGTCTCTGAACGATGCTTGACCCGACCGGCACGAGGGCTTAGGGTTCTCTTGGGGAACTCAAGACATCGAGAAATTCGGCGAAAGATTGCCGGTTTCAGCCAAGAGGACGTTCTGATCCATGATGTGGTGCGCGCTCTTTTCTCTCATGTCGGCTGGCGTATTCGAGGACCAAGTGCTGCCCATCCTCCGCGCCCGGTGCTTTTCCTGCCATGGCGGTACGGAGCACAGCGGTGGCCTGTCGCTCGAGACACTGGAGGGCATTCTGCGTGGCGGAAAGTCTGGCAGCGCCATTCTGCCTGGCAGACCCGCCGACAGCCTACTACTCACAATGGTCGTCAGTGGAAAGATGCCCTCGGGCAAGCCGAAGTTGAGCGAGGCCGAAATCACGGCAATCCGCACCTGGATTGAAGCGGAGGACTACCAGCCGCCAGTGACGGACCGCCATGTAACGGCGATCTTCAGCGCGAAATGCTGGGTGTGCCACGGGCGGCACCGAAAGATGGGTGGGCTGGATCTGCGAACACGCGAGACTATCTTCAGGGGCGGGAAGTCAGGTACCTCTGTCGTCCCCGGGAAGCCAGAGGAGAGCCTGCTGCTCAGGCGCATTGAGAGGCAGGAAATGCCACCGCCGAAAATGCAGGAGCAATATGCGGTGCGGGGATTGACCGACGATGAAGTGGAAAAGGTACGGCGGTGGATATTGGGCGGCGCACCGGCCGAGGATGAAACGCCAGCCGCGCTCAGCGTCACGAACGACCCCGCCATTCGTCCGAAGGATCGCGAGTTCTGGGCATTTCGTACACCCGAACAGCCGACCCTGGAGCCCGTGGAAGGGCGTAGCCCTCTGGATCTCCTCATGGAGGAGAAAAAGGCCCTGGTGCCCGCTGCGCCGGACCTGACCCTTCTGCGGCGAGTGTACTTCGATTTGACCGGACTACCACCGTCCCCTGAAGATGTGGAGGCCTTTGACAGCGACAAGGATCCAGGGCGGTATGAGAACTTGGTGGACCGGCTGCTGAACTCACCGCACCTGGGCGAGCGAATGGCACAGGGGTGGCTGGATGCCGTCGGATACTCCGACAGCGAAGGCGGTACCAGCAGCGATCAAGTCCGACCGCACGCCTGGCGGTATCGCGACTACGTGATCCGCTCCTTCAACGCAAACAAGCCCTTCGACCGTTTCTTGACCGAACAGATCGCCGGCGATGAGCTGTTTGACTATCGGGCAGCAGCTTCGTGGACGCCGGAGCAAATGGAGTTGCTAGCGGCGACAGGATTTTGGCGCACAGCACCGGACTCGACTTACAGCACCGAGCAGAACTTCGTCCAGGAACGCATGGATGTGATTGCCGGGCAACTCGAGGTGCTAGGCACGGCGGTGATGGGGATGTCGCTGGGGTGCGCACGCTGCCACGACCACAAGTACGATCCAATCCCGACGCGCGATTACTACCGGCTGGTCGCAATTTTGACGCCGGCCTTCGATCCTTTCTCCTGGCTGCCTCCCGTGTTTCCGTGCCTGGGTGTCGGGGCAAATTGCGACGAGAAGACCACTCGCTACCTGCGGCCAGAGAACAATCCCGAATGGAGGGAGACCCTGGCGTTCAACGCGCCGATCGAGCAGCGAGTCAGCGAGCTCAAGCAGCAACTTGAAGACAAAGCCAAGTCTTACCGGGAAAAGGCCCGGATAGAGAAGAAACTCACCGAAGTCAACCTGTGCGAGCTGGAAGCCATCTTCGAACCTTTCAAGAAAGAGAAAGCCGCTCTCGAGGAGCAGATCGCGAAAGAAAAGACCCGGCTGAAGCCCTTGCCTCTGGTGCGGGCGCTGTTTGACCTGGGGCCGGATCCGCCTCCAACACACATCTTGATGCGCGGAGAAACCAGCAGTCTCGGTGCTCTGGTGTCACCGGGAGTGCCCTCCCTACTCAGCGCAAGCACCCGAGAGTATCGGGTGCAACCCTTGCCGCATTCCTCGGGGCGCCGGCTGGCGCTGGCCCGATGGCTTGTCCACCCGGAGCATCCTCTGACCGCCCGTGTGATCGTGAATCGGATCTGGCAGCACCATTTCGGCACCGGACTGGTGGCCTCGCCGGGCAACTTTGGAAGCATGGGAGTTGCGCCGTCGAATCAGAGGTTGCTCGACTGGCTGGCGGTGGAGTTCGTAAAGAGCGGGTGGGACATGAAGGCCATGCACCGGCTGATCCTGATCTCGAAGACCTATCGGCAGCAAGGCGGTCAGGACGGATTCCCGTTGCGCAGGATCGAGGCGGAGAGCGTGCGCGATTCCATCCTGTCGATGGCCGGCCGGCTGAATACGACGCAGTTCGGTCCTCCAGACGCGTTCAAGGCGTTGCCCGACGGAGAAGTGGTAACCGACAGCACCCGCCGGAGCATCTATGTGTCCCACCGGCGTACACAACCGCTTTCGCTGCTAGAAACATTCGACCAACCGTTTCTGAGTCCCAACTGCGTCGAGCGTGGGCATTCGGTAGTTTCTTCCCAGGCACTGCACTTGATGAACGGCGACCTGGCGCAGGAGAATTCACGATTCATGGCGGGCCGAATTATCGACCGGGTGGGCGATGATGAGTCGTCGCAGGTGGAGCGGGCTTACCTGCTGGCGTTTGCCCGTAAGCCAACGGGCGAGGAGATGAAATCAGCCACGACTGCCCTCAAACGTATGCAGGCAGAGTGGTTGAAGACACTCCAGAATGACAAACCAGCGGAGCCGTTGGGAAAACGCGGGCATTGGCTGGCACTGGCCACCTTGTGCCACACGCTGATAAACTCTGCCGAGTTTCTTTACATCGACTGAGGTACCCATGCTGACTCGCCGCAGCTTCTTTTCTCGTGTTTCCGACGGCCTGATGGGGGCAGCCCTGGCTGGATTGCTGGCCGAGGATCTGGGCGCCTCCGAAGCAATGTACGACCTGACGCCCAAGAGACCGCATCATGCGCCCCGGGCAAAGGCCGTAATTCAGCTCTTCATGAATGGCGGGCCCAGCCAGGTGGACCTGTTCGACCACAAGCCGGCGCTGGAAAAATACGCTGGCCAGCCACCGAGCCGAGATCTGGCGGCGGAGGTGCGCGCTGTCACCGATACAGGCGGGCTGATGCCGTCTCCCTACAAGTTCTCGAGACACGGGCGGTCGGGTATTGAGCTCTCGGAGCTATTGCCTCACCTGGCCGGGGTCGCCGACGATATTTGCGTGATAAGGTCGATGTACACGACCCATCTGGCACACGAGGCGGCCCTGTACATTATGCACGGTGGGCGCATTGTGCCGACGCGGCCCACCCTTGGTTCGTGGATCTCCTACGGGCTGGGATCGGTGAATCAAAACCTGCCCGCGTATGTTGTCCTGGACGATCCAAGGGGGCCGCCGACCAACTTCATTCAAAACTGGCAGTCGGGCTGGCTGCCGTCGGTTTATCAGGGGACTCGCGTACGGTCCGAGGGATCGCCCATCTTGAACTTGCGATCGAAACAGGAGTGCCCTGGAAGCGTTGTCGAGTTGAGCCGTGGCCTGCTGAAGCGCATGGATACGAGACATCAGGAGCAACATCCTGGCAGTGCGGAATTGCAGGCACGGATCGCCAACTATGAGCTGGCGGCGCGCATGCAGATGGAAGCGACCGATGCGCTGGATATCTCCGGGGAAAGCGCTGCGATGATGGCGGCTTATGGCTTGAACGATGAGAACACCGCCTCGTACGGCAGGCGATGCCTGATGGCGCGACGGCTAGTCGAGCGCGGGGTGCGGCTGGTGCAGATCTACATCGAGGGACAGATCTGGGACAATCACAACAATCTCCGGCCGGGCCTGGAGTACGCGTGCGGAAAAACCGACAAGCCGGCGGCGGCGTTGATCCGCGACTTGAAAAACCGCGGGTTACTGGACTCGACGCTGGTGGTGTGGGGTGGAGAGTTTGGCCGATTGCCCATTGCACAGGCTCCGGGGGCCAACGTGGGTCGCGACCACGGCCCCTCGGGCTTCAGTATCTGGATGGCGGGGGGCGGAATCCGCGGCGGCACGGTGCATGGGGCAACCGATGAAATCGGCTATCGCGCGGTTGAAAACAAGGTCAGCGTGCATGACTTCCATGCAACAGTGCTGCACCTTCTGGGCATGAATCATCGCAACTTGGTTTTTCAGCGCGACGGGCGGAACGAACGGATTACCGACGAGTTTCCAGCGCAGGTGGTGACGGAAATCGTCGCCTGAGGTTTCAGGGTATCGGGGCCGAACCTGTGCCGGGCGCAGCGCGGCCACGCTCCACCCCGGGAAACAGCCTGGCAGTAGCCGCCTTGAAGGTCGCCTCCCGTGCTCGTCACCTCAAGCTCAACTGCCACGCCGGCCTCTTCCATCCGTCCGTTCGCCACTCGAACCCCGAGGAGGTGGTGCTGCGAAGGGTGCGTCGGGAAGACTCTCCGAATGTTTTCTCGGCAAGCGCCCTCCTGGCAGCCCACCGGCCGGAGGGCTGGCTCGAAGGCTGGGGTAGTCGGCGTATCGCCGGGACCGGTGGCGCGCGAAGCTCCGGCGCGCCAGGAAGGCCGTTCTCTCTCCCGCGCCGTTCAAAGCGAAGTCCCACGAGAGCGCCCCACGTCCCGCCACTGACCGTCGACCAGGCGAGCTCGAAGGTCCGCCTCTCGAGCGAAAAATAGAGAATGAAGGTCTCGTCAGGTACCGAGGTGGTAAAGAGGGTTGTCTCCCGCCCTTGGTGATCGACTTCCGTTTGAATCACTGAAGCCAGCACGAGCACCCAGTCCTTGTTGTGAACTGCGCCCGGGGCCAGAAGGTAGTACTTGCCCGTCGCCTTCACCGCATGCGTTCTCAGATAGGCCTCACGCTTCGTGGTGACCGTGTTGTATTTCCCCAGGTGCCTCCCGCCCTGAGGGATCAGTTCCTCGGGCAGCTCATCGTCCACGGCTTCAACGAACTTGCTTTGAAGATCGAAACTCCCACAGTCGGTGGCGTCCTCCGAGTAGTCGAGATACTTGTCGATCTCGCTCTGAAATGACGCCATCCATTCAATGTGCCGTCCCTGGCGAGCCGTGAACACTCCACTCAGGATATCGTCCTTCGTCACAGGCTGTTTCGCCGCTCGCTCAAGCTTGCGCGGAAGGAGCGGATCGGTGGGGAGGTACGTCTCGAAGTCGATCGTCTCGACCTCCGAACGCTGCACCTCTTCCTTGAGCCACGAGCGGTTCGTCTCGGGGACATAATAGACTATACGGTCACCGTAAATGCTCAGGAAGTAGGCTTCGCGCTTCCCACCGCCCTTGAGCGTGATCACGTCGGGAATCTCGACTGCCTCGGAGGGCGCCCGGCGGATCCGCGACCGCAACCGCCCCTGCATTCCACCGAGCCTCGGGTCATCACCCTGGGGATTTTCCCCCCCGAGAAGCGGAACGGCCAATACCAGAAGACTGAGCACGCCGGGCATTCTGAAGGGCTGCATGACACTCCTCGACTAGCTTGAGAGCGGCCTGTGCGACACCGAGACCGAAAAGCTTGGGGTTGGACGCCGAGGGACAGCATCACATTCACACGTTTCGAACACAAGATCCTTCGCCGGCGCAGAGGCCTTCATTGCAGCGCGCGCTTCCTGAAATTACACTGTGCGCCCATGGCACGCATCAATTCTCACTACTTGAAGCTTACGGCCGGGTACCTGTTCCCCGAGATCGGGAGAAGAGTCACGGCATTCCTACAGCGACATCCTGACGCGCGAGTGCTTCGCCTGGGGATCGGAGACGTGACCCGCCCGCTCCCTCCGGCCGTCATCGAGGCCCTCCACGAGGGCGTTGAGAGCATGGCCCGTGCACAGACTTTTCGGGGCTACGGTCCCGAGCAAGGTTACGAATTCCTCAGGGAGGTCATCGCAGAGCAGGATTACCGTTCCAGGGGTGTCAAGGTCACGGCGGACGAAGTTTTCGTCTCGGACGGCTCCAAGTGTGACTGCGCCAATATTCAGGAGATCTTCGATGTCCGCGCCAGGGTCGCCGTCGCGGATCCTGTCTATCCCGTCTACCTGGATACGAATGTCATGGCTGGGCGCACGGGCCGTTCGAACGCGGAAGGCCACTACGAAGGGGTGGTCTACATGCCTTGCACGGAGGCCTCCGGATTTCTCCCCGACTTGCCTGCGGAGCCGGTCGATCTCGTCTACCTTTGCTTCCCGAATAACCCCACCGGAGCCGTTGCAACGAAGGAAGTGCTAGCCCGCTGGGTGGAGTACGCCCACAGGAACGATGCGATTCTCCTTTATGACGCCGCCTACGAGGCCTACATCTCGGACCCGCGGGTCCCCCACTCCATCTACGAAGTGGACGGCGCTCGCCAGGTTGCCATCGAGTTCCGCAGCTTCTCGAAAACAGCGGGATTCACGGGAACTCGCTGCGCCTTTATCGTGGTGCCCCGGGACGTCACGGGCAAGGACGATCAGGGCAACCGCGTCCCCGTTCACGGGCTGTGGAGCCGGCGCCACTCGACCAAGTTCAACGGGGTTGCATATCCCATTCAACTGGGCGCCGCCGCAGTCTATTCGCCAGAGGGCAAGTCGCAGGTCCGGGACACCATCTCCTATTACATGGAGAACGCTCGACTCATCCGGGAGGGGCTGGCAAGCGCCGGGTTCAAGGTCTTCGGCGGCTTGAACGCCCCTTACATCTGGCTCAAGACTCCCGGGGGAGCGACTTCCTGGGACTTTTTTGATACCCTGCTGTCCAGGGCCAAGGTCGTGGGGACTCCGGGTTCAGGTTTCGGTCCCTCCGGCGAAGGATATTTCCGTCTAAGCGCTTTCGGTGAGCGGTCGAATGTCCAAGAGGCCGTGGAGCGTATCCGCACCCAGCTGTGAAAGGCTCAGAGCATGGCTCCCAAAATCATTTTCGGCGTCAACCTGAACTTCGCGAAATACGTCTATGGCCGCAAGCGCTCGATCGAGGTGGCCAGACGACAGCTCGGCCTCCGGCACGTCGAGATGGTGGCAGACAACGACTTCGGCCCCGTCTTCTACCAGCGGGCACCCGAGGCGTTCCGTTCCTACCACTGGCAGATCGCAGATCACGCGAAGTCACAGGGAGTCCAACTCCCGGGCGTGTTCACCGTCTACAGGGATGCCGGTGCCATCGCGCACGGGCACCCAGAAATTCGCGAAAGCGCTTACCATGTGGGCCTCTCCCTGATCGAGCAAGCTGCCTGTTACGGGTCGAAGTATGTCGGCATGTCGCTCTTCACGATGAACCGGGAGGAGGCGGAGGATCCGGAGCGCTATCAGGCCTCCTATTTTTCGAGCCTGGATCTCTGGAAGCGGTGGATGACCGATGCCCGCCGGCTGGGCGTGAGGCAGCTCCTGATCGAGATGTCGGCCGCGTATCGAGAGGGTTGCTCAACCATCGAGGAGACTCAAGCCACGCTCCTGATCCTCGATGAGCACCACCGGAACAATCCCGACAACACCGCCGGCGTTGGCATATGCTACGACACTGGCCACGGCATTAGCCCCGGGGAGAACCGCGACGACGCCAACCGCGACTTCCACGCGTGGTTCTCGGCTCTCCCTGACCGGATCTTTGAGGTGCACCTCAAGAACACCGATCCTGAGTTCCTCGAGACCTGGCACTTCAAGCAATCGGGCGGGATCATTGACCTCACCCAGCTCTTTCAATCGATCCGTGACACGTTGACGGGATCAGAGGTCCACGTATTTCTCGAAATTCCGGGCAAGCGTGGTCGTGAAATTGGCGAGAAGCGCACCATCGAGGCGCACCTCGCGAGCATTCAACTGGTCCGTGAAGCACTCGAGAGCCTGGGCTACAGGGAAGATCCCGAGGACTTTGGCTGGGTGCACACCCGAAGAGCCTGAAGCTCAGGAGGATTCCTGGGGGCAATTCCTGCCTCCCGCCTCCACAACCGCCAGAATCTGGTCACTGCGGCATGGGTACACAGGCGGCGCCCGGCGCCTACTCGGGTGACTCACTGTGGGCGAAGCCGGCGGCGGGCACAGGAGGGATCCGGTTTACGTTCGAGGCGACGCTGCTGGAGGGCGACTACGAAGTCCATGAGTGGCATTCGATCTGGTCGACGCGATCCCAAAAGGTGTAGCACCTGATCCAGGGCACAACCACCACCTCGGTGATCGTGGATCAAAGCCGCAACGGTGGACAATGGAATCTCCTGGGACGATTCCATTTCGATGGCAAGGCCACGGTGACGATCCTGGCCAGCGATACGGCGCGCAGCACCAACGCAGACGCCGTGTGTTTCGTCTGCAGCCAGTAATCGACAGGAGATCTCACCCCAGCCACTCCCTGAATCAAGGGGCCGTATCTGAATGGGGCCCGTTTTGCGCGTGAACCCAGATCAAGGGTTCAGGGAGCTTTCCGGCGGGTTTTTTTCTGTCGTTACCGTGGCAGTGCGCGTCCCTTGCGCCCCCCGGGTCACAACGACAGGCGCTCCTCGAGAGCGTTGCTTTCTATCCATTCCACGGAATTGTGGCTGTGGTACTGACAAGGCTCTACCCCGTTGCAAGCGACGGCGTGCCAGGGGCTCGACTCTCGAAGCTTTGACAGTTCCACTGGTGACCAGTACCATCGATTTTCACTCTGAAAGCATTGTTTTTCCGACGTTTCAGCCCTGCGAAACCCGCCCCCCGGAATGCCCCACCCGAGAAGGAGTCCTCCTCCGTGCCCCGCGACGACGAGAGCGAATACGTTGATGAGACACAAGGCGGCGAGGTGGCCGTTACTGAGGAACAGGTCGAGCGGCCCCAGTGGCTCGTCAACATGCCGTACTGGGCG
>SXIK01000162.1 GCA_005772855.1 Planctomycetia bacterium
CGCTCACGACGGTGTCGCCGTTTTGGATCGGGGTGAGGAGGTCGGAATGGCCGGCGAAGAAGTCGCCATCGCGCTCGCACGTCACCCGGATGCGGATGAGGCCGCTCGTGGCCGGCACGTTGGGGATGGCAAAGGTGCCATCCGCGCTCACTTGCACGGAGCGGTTGAGGACGCTCGCGGTGCAGTCTTCATTCAATCCTGACCGAACCTCGATCTCCACGAAGCCAAAGAGAGTCCCGAGATTCGCGAAAACCTTCGCTCGACCGATCGAATCGGCCACGACAAGGCCGTTCGAATCCACGGTCAACACGGAAGGATCATTGGATTGGTATCGGATCCCGGTTTCCTCAGCGGTCACGTCCTGTGACGACCCGTCAGCGAAGTTAGCGGTGACAGAAAGCTGGACGGAATCGTCAGGACCTGAAAGTTCGGCGAGTGGAGCGGTTACCGTCAGGGAGGTCGGGAGCGGACCGGTCGGGGTAACAATGGGGCCGGTTGCGCGCACCTCGAGGACGCTCGACAAGCTCACGGTGCAAACCACCAAGGTCCTCAGAAGCACCATGAACTCTCTACGGCACGACAGGATGCCTAGGGTGTCTGGGGTGATGACTACTCGATCGGTCCTTGCAGATGCTCGGACGCGGGGAAGAGCCTGACAGTAGTTGAGGTGTCCCATGGAATAGATCATCGTTGGTTCGCTAGTAGGGTTCACTCCGGAAGAACTCCATGAGCCCTCCCTGGGGATCGATCGTATACACCTGAAAGTCTCCTCGCCTCTCGGGTAATCGATACTCGAAGTACAGATACAGGCATCTTAATCGCGAGACTCTTGTCCTTGATTCTGAAAACGGGGGAGGTAGGTCGTCGCGCCGGGCTCTTTCCTTGGCGACGATCTCGGCCAACTCGCTCTCGGTGAAGACCGGGTCAGGGCACTTCATATGTGTTTCTAGCCCGATCCCTGACTGCACATCGACGATGATTCCATCCTGATTGATCTTGAAGATCTGATTGTGCTCAGGCTTCGCAGGAAGTGCCAATTCTATGTAGACGTAATAATCGCCGTCCTTCCTCGCGCTCCACCCGAACTCCGGGAATGGATCCGGCAGATCTGTTCTCTCGGCCCTTTGTCGATCGACGATTCCTTTCACCTGTTCGTTCGTGAAGCCTTCCGAGGAAAGTTGCTGTTTCTGGCCACGTTCTTCGGAGTTGCCAGAGGGGGAAGACCCCGTGCACCCGGAGAGCGAGAGCATCGACACAGTGAGCACGATGGCCCAACTCGTTGCTGCGTTTTCTCGGTTTTCTTGATACATGGGGAGCTTGTCCAAAGCCGCAGGTGTTACGGAACACAGCCAGGCACGAATGAATTGGCGTAGTTCCGCATCTGGACGATTCGGTTGTCGACGCGCATCTGACAAGCTGCATTTCCCATGCAGTCGCCGGCCTTGAGGCATGCGATCTCTACCTTCGAGGCTGCACATTCGGTCGCCGAAGTATCGCCGCCAGGGACGCCGAGCGGCCCTGAGGTATCACATTCGTTCGCACCTGTCGGACACGGAGTATTGTCCTGAAAATGCCGCTCCTCGTGTTGCCGGACGCAGCGCATGAGGATGTCGCTGGCATCGCCAGAAATTGGCGCGACGCACGCGGTGTGTTTTCCGTTGCAACAGACCACCCAACCGCCGGCGGCCAGGGTGGCTTCGGCGCAGCATTCGGCTTCCGTCTTTGGCGGCTTCTCCGTGCCATTGTCGCAACCCTTGCAGCCGTTGGCCGCGGTCTGCGGAGTCGTCTTGGGCGTGTGAACACAGCTTCCATTGACGCAGGAATCGTCCGTGCAGGGATTCCCGTCGTCGCAGCTCGCCGCGCACGTCGGCGGCGGAGGCGGCTGGCCGCAGCCTCCCCAGCCGCTCTTGGTCACCCCGAACCCGGGGTCGGAGACGATCACCGAGGCGTCGGGCACCACCGTCCCCGTCCCCACGTTGGTGAAGAATTCGAGGTCGTGGTCGAACTGGAAGATGTCGATAATCCGGCCCGGCGGCAAGCCGTCGTTGGGGATCGAGATCCGCGCCGGCGGGTCGAAGAACACCCCGGAAGGCTGGATCGTCCATGCCGGGGGCATGAAGATCGAGCCGTTCGGCGGCGGCATCGGCACCTTGTCGAGCTTCACCTGGCTCAAGCTGAGCCGTCCCACCGTGTCTCCGTTGGGAAACGTGACCGAGTGGGGGTAGACGGTCAGCGTCATGCCGGGAACGCCCTCCATGGTCACGACGACGGTCGTGCCGCCGCCCACGAGGAACGAGTGATCCGAGTCGACCGGCGGGAGCCGGATGGGCGCACCGGTGTCGTTGTCCTGGCCGGCGATGGCCGTGAGCTGGAACTCGAGGGCCGGCCAGGTGCCGGGACGCGTCGTCGTGGTGCCGTCGATGCGCAGGCGGACGGTCCCCACGGGGGCCCCCGGGATCCGGAACATGCCCTCGGCGTCGGTCCTTGCCTCGAGCCCGCCCGTGTTGAGGAGCCGTGCCGTCACACCCTCGAGCGGCACATCCGTGTTGTCGAGGACGATTCCGACGACAGCCGTGTCTTCCACCGAGAGGGGCATCTTGGCGGACGCCGTGTAGACGGCCGAGAGACCCGAGAGACCCGGAAATCGCGCGACCACCTGGTGCGAATTCAAGCCCTCCGTGAGCCCCAGGGTGAAGACGCACGCGGCCAGACCCTCGGAGCTCGTGGGGACGACCAGCGTTGCCGCGCCACCGGTGCCGCCGTCGCCGCCCTCACTCACGCTTCCGCCACCTTCCATCACCTCGAACGTGATCGGCAGCTCGGGGATCGGGTTCCCGTCAACGTCGACGGCCATGGCGACCAGGGGACGCGGTAGCGTCTGGCCCGGGATTCCCGTCTGGCTGGCTCCATCGGTCGCGAGGATCCTCGACGGCACGCCGGCAATCGCGGTCGCGCAAAAGAGGGCTTCTCCCGCAAACCCGGCCGCAGTCGCCTGCACACGGTTGTACCCCGCGCCCACGCGGTCCCCGAGGGTAAGGAACGCGATCGCGCGCCCCGCCGCGTCGGTTCTCACGAAGAGCTCGCGCACTCGATTTCCAGCTCCGATGGCCTCGGAGAGGCGGCCCGAGTTCCTCACGATCTCGAACTTCACGTTGCGGTTCGGCACGGCTCGGCCATCCGGGTCGGTAAGGGATACGACCAGCGGCTCGAGGAGGAGCGTGTTCACAACGCCGACTTGCCCGTCCCCCGAGATTCTGTTGATGCGCTGCCCGGCGATGTCGAGGAGCGTGACGGTGCGCCGGAGCGGGTGAGTCAGGTTTCCGACACCGTCACGACCAACCACCTCAAGCAAGTTGACACCGCGGCGAAGCGGAAAATCGAGGAGGACAAAGGCCTTGCCCTCAAGGGCTGCTCGTGTATCCGGCTGGAGGGCCTGACCATCGCACGTGAAGGAGCGCACGACCACCGAGCCGCTGTCACCTCCCACCTGCGCCGAGCCAATGTCATTCAGAAACCCCGTGATCGTGATCCGGGACTCATCGGTGATGAAATCGGAGGAGTCCGCGTCGCACAGGGCCGGGTCGTTCTTCGGCGCAGGGTTCTCGACGACGACGGTTGGGCGCGTGGTGTCGAGGAACACCGAGACGTTCGCTGTCCCGGCATTTCCGGCAGGGTCGACAGCCACCGCGGTTACGTTGTTCGTTCCCTCCAGGAGGGGCACGAAAGCAGTGAAGGTCTCGGACGCGGCGTCCACGGCTGCCAGCTCGCCGTTCACCTTCACCGTGAGACCCCCGACGGCACCGAAGGGGTCGGACACCGTACCCTTCACCTCGAGGCCCGGTTTCCCCACAACGGCGAGGTTGGTCGGGGAGGTAATGGCCACAAGGGGACCATCGAATTGGCCCGGACACCCCGCGTTCCCGAGGCAGGTGACCCCATCGCCGGGAGTGGGGTCGGGCCCACATTCAGGGAACGGTGCCGCTGGCTTGCGCCCCCCAAGGAAGAGATAACCAAGGATCACGATACCATCGGTGATCTCCACCCCTCCATTGTCGTCGGCGTCGAGCGCGTCGAGGCACTCGGGCGTCGCCGAGCCGAGAAAGAGGTATCCAAAGACCTTGATGGCGTCGGTGATTTCGAGGCGCTTGTTTTGGTCCGTGTCCCCTCAAATGAAGTTGGCCGCGCAGAGAGTGGTCGGAGTACAAGCGACCACGCCGGCAAGGAATAAAGCAGCAAGGGAAAGCACGAAGGATCGTGGCACGGCGGCACCCTCTCTTTGAATCGATGCTCAATGGTTATCGGGAAGGAAATCAGCGTTCATTGTTGTGAAGGCAGCGGGAACGAGAAGGTTTCCCCGTTCTCGGGTCCGGGATAGAAGTAAAGGAACGCGTTCGCGTGCTCCTGATACTCCACGTGAGGGCCGAAGGGGATCACACGATCGGTGTTGTTGACGAAGACTGTACGGTAGACGATGCCCCAGCCTCGAGGGAACTCGGGCCCGTTATCCCCGAACATGACAAACGGAGGCTCGTCCCAGTTGTCACTGAAAAAGAGGCGGTTCTCCACGCCCATTCTCTCGAACTCACCGCTCCGGGGGCTGCCGTCATCGTTCTTGTTGAGACCGTCCCAGCGGCGGATTTCGAAGGACTTCCCACGCCAGTGGAAGTGACCGGTCGCCGCTGCCGCTTTCACGACTTCGTTGTGACGAAAGCGAGTTAACGTCACCCCAAAGTCCCACGCGGTCTCACTTTGTGGGGGAAGGATCACGTTATTGTTTTGGAGGAACATGGTCCCAAGCACCATGGGAACCTCCGCTGCGTCCACCGAGTGCAAATTGATGCTGGCGCACCCACCGATCGGCGAGATCTGGGGCCCGATGTTTACAAAGTGAGTCTGCGAAAGTGTCTGCTGAAATGGCGACAGCTTGATCGCGACGCCACTGGGCAGCTTCCAGTCGAGGCGGCTACGCTGACTTGACGCTCTGAGAGGCCAGAGCGCGAAGGGGATGCCATCGAAGGTATCCTCGAAGTAGCCGTCGGGCTTCGAGTACGCGTCGGAGGTGAAAAAGTTCAGGTGATGACTTCCCGGCGGGTAGAGGAACTCGATCCGGTTCACGTGGATCTCCTCTCGATTCTTGAGCTTGAAGTAGAAGTTGCGCTGGACCTCCGAGCCCGGCGGGACGGCAAAGGGGGGAATGACCACCTGCTCCCCCTTGAGCGGCAAGGGAAGCGTTATATCGAGCGGCGTCGACGGCGTCGCGGCATCGGCGATCCAGTGGCGCAAGAAGTCGATGATCTCGGGGCTCAGGGACACGCCCACCTCGGCCAGATGATCGGGTTCTCCCTCGGCCGGATTGCCGATGAGCTTCTGCAAGAGGTAACTTTCCTCCGGAAAGCCTGGCCTCACGCGCTGGAGACCTGCTTGCCGCGCCAGGGTGTTTTCGGCCGCCACCCCCACGAGCTGTGAGTACGCAAGGAGTCCCTCGAGGACAAGCCCTCCCTTCGCCCCCTGGATCGAGTGGCAGGAGGATTGCGAGCAGGAGGCTGCAAATACCTCTCGGCGCAACGTTCCAAAGCGTCCGTTGTCGCAGAAGAATCCGTCGGGCGTCGGGTCCACTCCAGCCCCGGGGAACGGAGCACGAATCAAGTCTGCGCCGAGGAAGAGATTAGGACAAGACGTTGATGGGGTCGCTGATGGAGAGCCCACCGTCGTCGGTTGTGTCCAGGGCGTCGAGGCAATACGTCGAAACCGTTCCGAGGAAGAGATAATTCAAGGCGAAGACCGCGTCGGCGAGCTCAAGCTTCCGATCCAGATTGGCATCGCCCCGGACAAAGATCCCCCCCTCGCCCTGCGCTGGAAGGCCGGGCGAGTCGTGAGCCTCGAGCCCGAAGGCATGAAAGACCAGAAACACCAAGCAAACCGCGCCAATTCTTCTCACCATCCGGGAACCCTTTCGCTCGGAAGCGCCTCTACACCTCTCCACCCAGCTTTGTCAGTGTCCAAGGCAGGATACCCAACTCAAATCCTGCCTCGTGCTGAGTGTCATTTCAAGGACGCCTCAAGTCAACAAGAAACTCGGATTTCTTGCGCCGGCAGGCCCTGCCACTATCGCGCTTGAGGGGCCTCGGTGAAATCCTTGATCACTTGCCCCGTGATCGCAATTTGGAGCTTTTCGGGGAGCTGTGCCAGGGCACTCCGTGCCAGCCTTTCCGAAGCCTCCCAGTTCTTTTCTTGAGCCAGTAGTGATGCCCGCCAGAGGGCAGCGCCCAGGTCGCGATCGCGAAGCTCCCGTGGGCCCAACTTGCCAAGCCACGTGCCCGTCAGAGGGTGGCTTCGAATGGCTTCGAGAGTGCGATCCAACAGGTAGCCGACAAGGGGGACGTGCTTCT
The DNA here is from genome assembly GCA_005772855.1 of Planctomycetia bacterium. GTDB lineage: Bacteria > Planctomycetota > UBA8108 > UBA8108 > SXIK01 > SXIK01. The sequence goes on from SXIK01000162.1 coordinate 6,390, forward strand.
CGTCGCCCGGGCTACCTTGAGTCAGCGGGGTGAGGATCTCTAGCCAGGGCCGACTGTCGCGGTTGCGGCGAGCGCTGCGCCACCGGAGATCGCCAGGATCCAGTGGGCCGACGAGGAAGAGCCACAACCCCTCTGGATCGAGCAGGTACGGATTGGTGTGGTCGAGGCGGGGAGCCAACTCGAGGAGGCGAGCCTCAACCGCTTGTGGATCAAGACGGCTGTCATTGTCGCGCGTGCCGATCAAGGCCAGGGCTGGCTGATCGGGAAGGAAATCGCCGCGCCACAGTGTGGTATTGGGGAACACGTCGAGAAAGGTCGCGGCGACGATGTCAAAACCCGCTGCGGTCAATTGAAACGAAGGCAGCCACTGGCAATAGAGTCCGCCAGGCTGAAGCGCTTCCTTGACGGCGCGAAAGTGCTCCTGTGAAAAGAGAAGTGACTCGCCAGGCCGCCATGGCGTCACCAGGTCACCGACGATGACATCGAATTTGCGGCCCGATTTTCCGATGAAGGCCCGGGCGTCCCCGACCAAAATTTCGGCGCGTGGGTCGTTGACCAGGTTGTAATTGGCGTGCGCGAAGTAGTCCCGAGCGGCAATGACAGCACCGGGGAGGATCTCGAGCACCGTCAAGCGCTCGAGAGGGTGCAAGAGCGCCGCCCCTGCCGTGATGCCTGATCCCATGCCGAGGAATGCTGCCGTACGCGGCGCGGGGTGGAGCAGGAGCGGCAAGTGTGCCTGTTGACGCTCGTCGCCTGTCGAGGCAGTGCCGCCAAGAGTGTAGTGATTGTTGAATGTAATCCAGCGGCTCCTGTCGTCCTCGATGACGGCCAGCGTTCCATGCACACCCTCGACGAGGCCCACCAACCTCTCGCCTCGCTTCGGATTCCAACGAGCCCGCGGCACATCGCCGGGATTGGCAAGCCAAAGAACCAGGCACACCGAGGCGATCGCGATCCCGGGGCTCGTCCATGCTGCTCGTGAGCTTCTTTCTGTTCCGCTCGCGATTCCCGGGAAGAGTCCGAGGGTCATGGCGACTCCGCCCGAAAGCAAGACCGCGCCGAGGAGTGCGAGGGACCACCACAGACCCAGGTGCGGCAGAATCATGAATGCGGTAACGAGGGGACCCAGCACCGCGCCAGCAGTGTTGGCTGCGAGAAGCCTGCCCAGAGCCGAGCCCGTGGTCAGGCTTCCCCGGCCCGCGACTCTTTCGAGCAGGAACGGCAGCAACACCCCGGAGAGGGTGGCACCGGGGAGCAGGATCGCTAGCGCCACGAACAGGAGCCCACGCGTGGCCACCCCGCTTTCGCTGACTCCTGGCAGGTAGGCCATGCCGGCGGTTGCGACTTCGAAAAGATGGGGTGAGACCATGGTGAGCACACCCGCTGCAAGCCAGGCTGCACCTGCAAGCTGATTCGCACGTCGTTGGGGCCGCGCAAGCAGTCGAGCCAGGCCAGCTCCAAGAGCCAGGCCAAGAAGAAACACTGATAGCACCACCGCAAAGGAACCGGCGGAATTTTCGTGAATCATCGACAGCATGCGCGCCCAGAGAACTTCCAGGGAAATCGTGGCCGCACCGGAGACAAAGGCCACGGACAGGATCCCGGCGGACGGCGCTCGAGGCCACTGGGCACGCGTTCCCACCGGCACCGGCGAGGCAGTAAGGTCTGCTTGCCGCGCACCTCCGATTCTCCAGGCCCCCAGAGCCAGCGCCAGGTTGGCTCCGATGAGTACGGCGTGGCCAATGGCGGCGCCCAGATGGGGGAGCAACACCGTGGGAACCAGCATCGTGCCCAGGGAGGCCCCGCCAAGGCTAGCAGCGTAAAGACCGCGCAAGCCGGCCGGCCTGCTTGTGCCTCGTGGCAAGGTCAGAGCTTGACCAGCGACGGGGAGAAGGCCGCCCATGAAGAAAGCCGGCAGCCCTGCGGCAACAAAGCAGAGACTCGCCTGCAGGGCGAAAAAAGTCGCGGGGCTGGCGACGAGGGTGGGATAGAGTCCTGGAGCCAGACGGTCGTAGAGCCCAAGAATCGGCTCGAGCAAGGCTGCGCCGAGCGCCAGTCCCACCTCCATGCAAGCAAACAGGCGCAGCGGACGGGGACTCTTACTCGCCCAGGCACCGCCGACGGCGTTCCCGAGGCCGAGCCCGAGAAAAATTGCTGCCAAACTGATCGCCCCCGCCGTCGAGGTTGCCCCGAAAGCGAGCGTGAAACGCCGCATCCAGAGCACCTGGTAAGCCAACTCGACAGCGCTCGAGGCAAAAATCAGCAGATAAAGCATGGCGGCGCGTATTCTCGCCCCACGTCCCCGGGGTGCAACCCCGCAGCTGAAATTATGCCGCACGCGGGCGGCTCTGCCCGCTCAACTCCCAGCCGTGATACACTCAGGCGCCATGGCAGCGAGCAGCGAGACAGCTTACATCGTCTTCGACACTGAGAGCGTGGTCGATGGCGCGCTCCTTGGCCGGGTGCTTTATCCCGGCACGCCTCTGACCCCAGGTAAAGCCGTCGAGCAACTCGAAAAGGAGCTGCGGGGCGCTGACCCCGAGGGGAAAGCCTTCATTCCCGTCAGTTTTCACGTCCCCGTCTCGATTGGCGTGGCACGAATTGCCAGGGACTATCGGCTGCTGGATCTCTCATGCCTCGACGCGCCCCGTTTCGATCCGCGAAGGATGGTGGAGCTTTTCTGGAAAGGAGTCCAGCACTACGAGCACTCGTCTCTCGTCACCTTCAACGGACGAGGCTTCGACCTGCCGCTCCTGACGCTTTCGGCATTCCGATTCGGGCTCTCCTGCCCCCGTTACTTCGACGACCCCGACAAGTTCGGCTTTCGATATCGTTTCTCACCGAAGCACCTGGACCTCATGGAATGGATCACCGAATTTGGAGCCGTTCGATTGAAGGGCGGCCTCAACTTGCTGGCGAAGATGCTCGGAAAGCCCGGCAAGATGGAGACACGGGGAGACCAGGTTGCCCGGCTCTACGCGGAAGGGAAGGTTCAAGAGATCAACGACTACTGCCTCCACGACGTCCTGGACACCTACTTCGTATTTCTGAGAACCCGGGTGCTCGCCGGGCGCATCTCGCTCGAGGAGGAGCAAACGCTTGTGGGGGAGCTACGGGGCTGGCTCACGGAACGAGCAAAGGCGCAGCCAGCCATTGGAAAGTACGTCGATAGCTTCGGCACCTGGAACCCGATACCGTTTGAATAGTGACCGCTCACGCGTCCGAGAGAGCCTCCACTCCCGGGAGTTTCTTGCCCTCCAGGAACTCGAGCGAAGCGCCACCGCCGGTTGAGACGTGACTCACCTGGCTCTCGAGGCCCGCCTCCGCCATGGCAGACGCGGAGTCACCGCCTCCGACGATGGTGATGCCGCCAAGCTTCGTGCAATCGACGAGCGCCTGGGCGACCGCGAACGTGCCCCTTGCGAAATTGGGGAATTCGAAGACGCCCATGGGGCCGTTCCATACCACCGTTTTCGCCTCGCGGATCGTCCTCGAGAAGAGCTCGATCGTCGCGGGCCCAATGTCCAGGCACTGTCGGTCAACGGGGATCTTGCCGGAATCAACCACGAGCCGCTCAGCGTCATTGTCGTATCTGTCAGCCGCAATGCAGTCGATCGGGAGGAGAATCCTGGCCTGTGAGCCCGTCTTGCCCCCCTCAAGGATCTTCCTCGCCACATCAACCTTGTCGCCCTCAAGAAGCGACTTCCCGACCTCCCGCCCCATGGCCTTGAAGAACGTGAAGGCCATGCCTCCTCCGATAATCAGGGTATCGACTTTCTTCAGGAGGGCGCCGATGACGTCGATCTTGCTCGAGATTTTTGCGCCGCCGATAATTGCCACGAACGGCCTTTTCGGGCTCTCGAGCGCCGAACCGAGGTAATCCAGCTCCTTTTTCATGAGAAAGCCGGCCGCCCGCTGCCGCAAGTGGTGCGTCACACCTTCGGTCGAGGCGTGGGCCCGGTGAGCGCTGCCAAAGGCATCGTTCACATAAATCTCAGCCAGCTCGGCAAGCTCTGCCGCGAACCTGGGGTCATTCTTTTCCTCCTCCGGGCCGAGCCGCAGATTCTCAAGGAGCATTACATCGCCGTCGCCGAGGCCCTGGAGCATCCTCTTGACCTCGGGCCCTGTGCACGCCGGGGCCAGCCGGACATCCTTGCGCAGAAGCTGGCTCAATCGCTCCGCCACGAGCTTCAGGCTCGGTTTGGGGTCCTCCTTCTTTTTGCTGGGCGCCCAGTGAGACATCAGGACTGTGCGAGCCCCGTTCCTCGAGAGCCACTCGATGGTTCGGAGGCTTTCCTGGATCCTGCGGTCATCGGTGATCTCCCCATTTTTCCCCAGGGGGACGTTAAAATCGACCCGAACGAGCACTCTCGATCCACGGACCTGGAGGTTTTCAACGAAGAGTTTTCGCATGGGTTTCTCTTGGGGGGGTGGGCTGCGTTGGCTGAGGGGGGTATTGAAGCTCACTCGGCAAGGTACCGCAACAAATTGACGCCGCCTGTCAGGCGCGGAGCGTCTTCAAGTAAGGCGGGCCTTGCATGCAAGAAGTGCGCGATGGAAGAGCCGAGCCGCAAGATCAGAGGGCTTCGCAATTTGTGTTTCAGGTGCAACAATGGCTCAGAGTTTGCTCTCAACAACTACAGGGCGCGAGCTTTCCCGCGGGGACAGCCCGCAAGATCCAACCAAATCCCAAGGGCGTTGCAAGCCGATGATTGTGCTCAAAATTCAAAGGAACAGAGGAGCTCGGATCTGGACTCCAATCCAAACTCGGGCGCGGGGGGCCTTGTTTCTCCCTCTCCTGGCCGGAATCCTGGGCCTTGCGGCTTCTTCCTGGGGGTTGGAAGAGGGCCCGGAGGGACTTGCTGTCCATGCGCCGGTCCCGCTGGCCGTCGAGCCGGAAAAGGCTCAGATCCGGCTGTTCCTCTCGGAGGCGGAGGGAAAACCAGGCGACTTGGTTCCGCTCAAGTTGACCCTCCTGACCAACGTGCTGCTTCGCACGATCAAGATCGCCATCAACTTCGACGAGTCGTTCCTGAGGCTTGAGCGGCTCGAGCGAGCTCTGGATTCGCCGATCACTCCGGTCGACGACGTGGCCAAGACGCAGACAGACAATACCGACCCGACCCCGGGGGACCAGCTCAAGGAAGGCTGGATCACACTCGAAGTCAGCGCAGCGGAGACGGTGGGGACCCTCAAGTGGCCGATTGGCCAGGAAATCCCTCTCTATGTCCTCCAATTCCGCATCCTTGAGAAGGCAAGGGCAGGACGAACGCCCGTCGTATTCGCAAAGGTTGGCTCGGACAACATCAACCTGGCGTTTGGAAACGAGGCCGAAGTACAGGATGCCCTCGTCCCTCGAAATGTCGAGATTCAGCCGGCTGACCTCCTCAACGGGGGCGTGATTATCCTCGGACTGGGGGAAATTGGCTTCTTTTTGCGTGCGGACACGAACCTGGACAACCTGCGGGATATCTCGGATCCCATCCGTACCCTGGGTTATCTGTTCAGCGGCGACGCTCAACTCCCCTGTTTTGACGCCGCCGACTCGAACGACGACGGTGAAGTGGACGTGTCGGACCCAGTTCACACCCTTTACTGGCTCTACGGCGGTGGGACTTCGCCTCCCGAGCCGAGCACCTGGGGGCCCGATCCCACAAGGGATACCCTCTGCTGTGAGGAGACCGGAGGCTGCACTTGACCCCGCGCCGCCAGGCGTCCGGTGCCGGGGAGGTCTTCGTCTCCCCCGAGGAATAGAATTGGCTGCCCCTGGAAGATACAAGCAACGCCCGATGCCCTAAGGGATTTGGTCTTCCAGGGGTGGCTTTTTCAAACCAAAACAGTCAGCGACCCATTGTACGGTGCAAGAATTCCCTTGTCTTCGGCTGCCTTGAAGAGCACCTCGATGGCTCGAAGACCCTCCTCGCCGAGATCCTCCGTGAAGTCGTTCACATAAAGGTCAATGTGGGCCCGAACGACCTCGTCCGAGAGCTCCTGCGCGTGCTCCTTGACGTAGCTCGCGCTGTCCCTCGGATTCTCTCGTGCATGCCGGACGCTGTCTCGCAGGGCCTCCTGAATCTGGATGATCGGCTTACGCCCCAGCCGGCGATCTGCGATGATTCCGCCGAGGGGAATGGGTTGCCCAGTTTCCGTCTCCCACCACTCGCCGAGGTCGACAAGTGACACGAGCCCGCGGTCGCCATAAGTAAAACGGCTCTCGTGAATGATCAGCCCGGCATCCACCTCGCCCCGGGCGGTTTTCTCGAGGATTTGGTGGAAGGGTATCTCGATCAACTGCTCCGCTCGAAGCTGGGGCGCAAAGAGGCGCAGGAGGAGTGCTGCGCTCGTCCACCGGCCGGGGATGGCAACCCGGGCGCGCTCCAGCCGAATCGCGGTGGCGGCGTCCCTTGCGACAAGGAGAGGGCCGCAGCCGCGTCCCAGCGCAGAGCCGGAGGTAAGGAGGGCGTGGTCGGCTCGCAGCGCTCCGTAGGCGTGAAAAGAGATCTTGGTCATTGGGATCCGCCGCTCGAAAGCCCAGCGGTTGAGGGTCTCAATGTCCTCGCAAACGGGCTCGAAGGAGTAGCCCCGGGTGTCGATCTTGCTCTTGACCAGGGCGTGAAAAATAAACGTGTCGTTCGGGCAAGGCGAGTAGCCGACGGTCAACTTGCGCTCTCGTGCCAGCGGCTCCGAATTCATGGTGAAATTCCCAGCTCGTGAAGTGCCAGATGGACAGCGGCCTCGGCCGCCCGTTCGCAGGCGGTAGGTATGTCCCAGGCACGACGATCCCGCCGCCCGGTGAGGTTGGAGATACCCCGGACCTCGAAGAGCCGGTGACCTGCCATGAGAGCCGCTATGGCAGCTCCAGCCCCCTCCATGTTTTCGGCGACGCCTCCCGTGCGGCGCGAGAGCGCGAGGGCTCGCTCCGCCGTGCCGGATGAGGTGGAGACAGTGACCAGGCGGCCTGTCCGGACCGCACAGGTGCCAACCCAGCGCGCGCCCAGGATACCCATGGTTACCCGGGTCGGACGCGCGATCGGAATCTCGTCAAACCAGCGCATCCTGCCCTCCTTCACGCTCGGAAGCCCCAGGCGCTCGAGATCGAGGAACGTGGAGGAAGTCTCGACACCCTCGTCGCCCAAAATCTCGTGAGTGGCCACGACAATATCACCGACGACCAGGTTGGAGTGTGGATAGGCGCCGGCGCAGCCAAGAAAGACGGTGATCCTTGGCCGGAACGACACGAGCTCAAGGGCTGTCCGAGCGGCGGCGCTCGCCTTTCCAACGCCTGTAACTGCGCAACGTGAGGAGATTCGGGCGCGCAGGCGCCGCAGGCAGCCGACAAGCGGCTTCATCTCCACCTCCGTGGCCGAAAGAAAAAGGACTCGAGCAGACTGCAACTGTTTCACCTACGGCAAGATCAGGCCGCCTGGGCTTCGCCTCCCGGGCTCCGGTTCGTGAGGATGGGGGACCACGGGGTTGCGTGCGTCGTCCGGAGAATAGTCGAGGTCCGACTCAAAATCGAGGGCCCCAAAGAAGCTCGAGATCACCTCATGGTGCCGGAACGAGGGCTCCGCGGAGCTCGCGCCTCTGGCGAGTTCGCGTACATGTGCGGCGAGTTTCCCAACCGCGCTGGCCTTCTCCTGCGGACCCAACCCCTTCTCGGTGGGATACCGTTTCGCGTCGCCCAGACGCTCGGCGAGGAAGCCAAAGATCGGGTGGGGGCTACGACCCGGCACGAAAATCCTGCTTGAGAGGCTCCTGAGCGAATCCAAAGTCTCGGCAAGAGTGGTGTCACTCACCGCGCCGAACGAGCTGGAGAAGAAGAAGATGTCTGCCTGAAGTTTGAAGGTAAACTCGCGGGCCGTCGGGTCCACGAAGAGCTCGTTTTGTTGATCCACGAAGGCTTTCCCCTGGGAAAGCGCACGCTCCTTGCGGCGATTGTGCTGGTAGCGCTCGCCTGCAAGATGCTCGCAGTCCGATGGGCACGCAATCGTCTTCAGTCGCTCCTCGGCGCAGCAAAGGGGGCAAATACTTGTGCGCAGCGCGGGGCAGTAGCGCTTTCCCTTTCGGCTCAGGCAGCGAGGGCATTTGGCCATGCGCGGCATTGTAGGCCGAAGCACCCGGCAGAGGAAGGGCAGATAGGGGCACCCATTCCCCACCCTTGTGGAGCTGTCGAGTTGGCCCACATAATGTCACCCAGATGACGCTCCCCGAGATTCTGACTCGCGACGAGGTACGCCTTTACCGAGCTCCCCGCGGCCTGGGTGATGCGCTCTTTATCTCCACGGTGGCTCGCGAGATCCGGAAGCGGCGTCCAGAGACGCGCATTGTCGTCGAGACTCACTGGCAGCAACTCTTCCACTCGAATCCCGACGTGGCCGCCGTCTTCCCGGCCGGAAGTAGCCCCAGGCCGGGCTCCTTTCCCATCGTCTACGAGCAGCCGTGGCCACCTCCTCGCAAGCATGTCCTGAAGCTCATCTGCGAGCGGCTGGGCCTGGAAGATCCGGAGCTGAAGACCTACTACTCGACGACGCCGGAGGAGCGCATGAAGGTGCGGTCGATCCGTCCGTCGAGCTCCAGTCCCCTGCTCGTGGTGCATCCCTTCAGCGGATTCTTCGCGGCGAGATCCAAGCAGTGGGACTTCCGCCACTGGAAGCGGTTCCTCGAGCTGCTGCCTCCCGAGATCGAGACCATCCGCTTCGGTGGAGCGGAGGATCCCGCTACACCCACCGACCGGCAGAACCACCGGGAAATGGCTGGCCTCGATGTCCGGATCGTGGCGGCGCTCCTCCAGTCAGCCGATGCGTTCGTCGGCCAGGAGTCGGGCCTCGCCCACCTGGCCACGGCCCTCGGAGTGCCGAGCGTCGTGATCTTCACTGGCTTCGTCCCGCCCGATGTTTTTGGCTACCCGCAGAATATCAACCTTGCCCCCGACTTGCCGTATGCTCCCTGCTGGCAGAAGGATGGCTGTGCCCCCTGCAAGGCCGAGATCTGCACGCGGGCCATCAAGCCCGAGACGGTCTGCGACAAGACGCTCGAGCTCCTTGAGCGAAGCCGACGACGCGCCCGCGGCAAGCTACGTTGAGGAGTTGCTACCCCGGGACCTATTTTCGTGGGCCTTTCGCCACGCGAAAGAAGCAGGCAAAGCGAGCTACCACCGGCACCGAAGGAGCCCCCGGAGGATAGGCGTCCTGTGCGCCGAGGCTGCCAGTGGTCCACACAGGCAGCTCCACCATGCCGCCGTCCGAAGAGCGAAGCTGAAGCTCGATGCCTTCGATGCCCTTGACCTGAAACGTCCGGCCGACGCAGGCCCCGAGGTGCTCCAGGATGAGCTTCCTTCGCCTTGAATCCTTTGCCACGTTGCTCATCGAGTAGCTCGAATGCCCCGTCGTTCCCCTCCAGTTCTGGTGATTGACACCATCCTCCCACAGGGCGATGACGCCCTTCTGCGCTGGATCTTCTCGCATGCGCAGGAGCTGCTCTCGAGTGCTCAAGGAGGGCTCACAGCGGTCGAACTCAGCCACGTAGAGCGCAAGGAGCGCCTCCTGGCCCGGGGGGTGGCGAAGCGAGTCGATGGCGGCCCTACGCCTCGGCTCGGACGGGGAGAGGAAAAACGCCTCAAACAGCGCGGGATCACGTTCGAGCCGGAACAAGTGATACCTGCGTTCAAGTCCGGGGGAGAGGATCACCGTCGCGGCCGCAACAGACGCGAGGGCCGCAAAGCCAATCCCCGTGACAATTCTCTTGCGTATCGGCGTCGCCATCACCTCGAGCTCGTCCGCTCGAGCTCGCCCGGAGTCAGTCGCTCGGAACGGAAACCATTCACAGAGAGGAGGCAGAAAGCGACCATTTTCGAAGGCTTCGCTCGAGCGTGTTGATGAACTCGTCGGTCGTCACGAAGCTGCCTGCCGGCGGCGTGGCGGTCCCGTGAACAGCCACCGCCAGGTCCTTCGTCATCGTGCCAGCCTCGATGGTCTCGACGCAGAGGGTCTCGAGTGCTTCCGCGAACCTGGTGACGTCCGGGGTCTTGTCCAGCCGGGCGCGATGCGCGAGTCCGCGGGTCCAGGCGTAGATGCTCGCCACCGGGTTGGTGCTCGTGGGCCTGCCATTCTGATGCTCCCGGAAGTGGCGGGTCACGGTGCCTTGAGCCGCCTCGGCCTCGATCGTCTCGCCATCGGGGCAAACAAGCACAG
>SXIK01000163.1 GCA_005772855.1 Planctomycetia bacterium
CCGCTTTCAACTGCTTCTTTACCGACGCGCTCACGAACCTTGACAATTGGGACCAGCCCACGGCCTCGATGGGCATCGACCTGAATACGTGTCAAACCCAGGCCGCAGCTGATGGAGGCACGGTGGGTGCGTCGGCGGGCGTGCTCTCGCTCAAGCCGGGTAGCTTCGACTTCCCGGGCCTCGGAAACCTTGGGATTACGGGGCTCAAGAACTCCGTTGCAAGGCCAGCAGCGGACGAGAACTACCGCTTGCGCTTCGTCATGAGAGCCGATCCTGGCATCAAGGAGGGCGCCGTATTCGTGCGTCAGCACTACGCTTTTGATGAAGGCGCCGGCGTCCTCGATCCGGGCAGCAACTTCGGCCTTGGAATGAGCTTTTCGTTCGACGACTTGAACAACGAGCCGTCGGACCACGTCAGCGGTCTCTTGCAGACGGACTGTTTCAACATGCCTCCCTTCGAAGGCAAGAAAGACGTACCACTTGGCACGTTCAAGATGACCAGCAACACCGATTACGCGGTAGTCATGGATGTTGACGGCGACGATGTTCAAGGCCCGCTGACTCTCCAGGTGAAGCTCTACCCTGCCGGGAGCGCCGAGCCGATCAGCTACCTCGGCACCTTCAAGCTGGCAGACATCGGCGAGCTTACCCAGGGCAAGGACCACTCCGGCGCGACCCTCGACCACGTCCTTCTCTTGACCACAAGCGGCTCGAGTGAAGCCTCTCTCAACTTTTCCGCCCTGGCGATTTGCCCGATTCCACGCAATCAAAAGCACGTGCGGTGTTTGAGCTGCATGCGACGGGAAGACGGATCGGTCGTTGTGACCTGGGACAACCCTGCAGACGCCGAGAACCAGCAAATCCTCATCCGAGTGAATGGCGGTGCGCCCTCGATGGTCACCGGAACTGCGACGACCTTCACCATCACAAGCCCGCCGGTGGGTCCGTTATCGATCTCGGTCACAAACTACAGCGGCATCGCGGCGACCTGCAGCGTTTGCGCAAACCAGCCGCCCGAAGCAATCATTGCCCCCCCTGAAAGTGTGGTGATTCAAGAGGACAATGCGACTTTCGCTATCGACTCCAGCGCCTCCACGGATGGCGACGACGACACCCAAACGCTTTCCCGCTTCTGGGAAATCGTATCGACTCCGCCAGGCGCGAACGCCAGCATCGAGGATCCCGCCGCCGTGAAGATCACCTTGATCGTCGATGCCGCTGGAGACTACAAGTTCCGTTTGACCCTGAGAGACAGTGGCTGCGAGGGCGACACGGGCCAAGCAACCGTCAAGGACGTCACGGTGACCGTGAGCATGGCGCCCACGGGGGGCCTGCAGAAGCCCGGCGACGAAAATCAGGACGGTAACGCCAACATCTCGGATGCAGTGAGTCTCCTGAACTACCTCTTCCTGGGCACGAATCCCTCTCTGCCCTGCGGAGACGGCACTGCCAACGATTCCGCGAACATCGAGCTTCTCGATGGGGATGGCGACAAGAAAATTAACCTCACTGACGCCGTCAGATTCCTCGGCTTTCTCTTCCTGGGTGGTCTCAGACCAGTAGCCTGCACGACTGCGGATTGCTTGTGCATTCGCATCGCAAACTGCCCCAACGTCTGCCAATAGATCGAGAGAGCACGCGCTCAGGCCAATCCTGAGAAGGCGGGAAGCGGTCTTTGTACTTCTCGCGGCCATGGTGGGGACACCCTGGCCAGCGCTCCCTCACCATCGGCGCCGGAGGCGCCCGGCGCTTATCGAGCGCGGAAGAGGGGGAGGGTCCGCCTCCTCCAGCAAGGGAGCTCCGAGCCCACGTAATTTTCGCTCAGACGCTCAGCTCCTTGACCAGGAACGTGAGGATATCCGCCGCCTCGTCGATCGCCTTCGATGTCGGCTTGCCCGCGCCATGACCCGCCTTCGTATCAATACGGATCAAGATCGGCGCCGAACCCCGGTGTGCAGCCTCGAGTGCCGCCGCAAACTTGAAGCTGTGTGCCGGCACCACACGGTCGTCGGTGTCCGCCGTGGTGATCAGCGTTGCCGGGTACCTCGTGCCCTTCTTCACATTATGGACTGGCGAATAGGCGTGGAGCGCCCTGAACTCCTCCGAGTTGTCCGCCGAGCCGTAATCCGAGGCCCAGGCCCAACCAATTGTGAATTTATGGTAGCGGAGCATGTCGAGCACACCCACGGCCGGCACTGCCGCGCCAAAAAGCTCCGGCCGCTGCGTCATGCAAGCCCCCACGAGCAGGCCACCGTTCGAGCGGCCGTGAATTGCGAGCCGCTTTGGCTTCGTGTACTTGTTCGCAATGAGCCATTCGGCCGCGGCGACGAAATCGTCGAACACGTTTTGCTTCAGAAGCTTTATGCCCGCCTCATGCCATTCCTTGCCGTACTCGCCCCCCCCGCGCAAGTTGGGCACCGCGTAAACTCCTCCCAGCTCCATCCAACACAGCGCGGTGGCGGAAAAACTCGGGGTCATCGAAATGTTGAATCCGCCGTAGCCGTAGAGAAGGGCTGGGCGATTCCCATCGAGCATGAGCCCCTTGCGGTGCGAGACGAACATCGGTATGCGGGTCCCGTCCTTGGAAGCGAAGAAGACCTGGCGCGTCTCATAATCAAGAGGGTTGAAAGCCAGCCTGGGTTGCCGGAAAAGGGTGCTCTCGCCCGTCTTCAACTCGAGGCGGAAAACAGCGGGAGGAGAAACGAAGCCACCAAAGGAGTAAAAGGTCTCGGTCGCATCTCGCTTGCCCTGGAATCCAGTCGCGGTCCCAATTCCCGGAAGGGCCAGCTCGCGCTCCAGAGATCCGTCGAGACCAAAAACTTTCACCGAGGTTCGAGCGTCCTTGAGATACAGGGCGACGAGCTTGCCACCGATCACTGTCACTTGCGTCAACGTGTCGGGAGACTCGGGAAGGACCTCCTTCAAGGCTCTTGAACCGTCGAGATCCGGCTCCACGCTGCAGTCCACCTCGATCAACCTTCCGCGGGACGCGTTGAGGTCTGTAAGCAGCCAAAAACGAGGTCCATCGTTGCCCACGAAGGTGTAGGCGGCATCCAACTTGTCGAACAAGTTGATCGCTGGCAACTGGGGTTTTTCAAGGTCCTTCACCTGGATCCGCCTGCGAGGGTCAGTGCCCTTGCGAATGGCCATGACGAGGTAGCGACCGTCCTCGGTCACCTCGCCATCGAAGCTCAAGTCCTTGTTCTGGGGGTCGTGAAAGATGAGGACGTCGGCCGTCTGCGGTGACCCGACCCGGTGGTAGTAGAGCTTGTGGAAGTAGTTCACGTCGCGGAGAGGATCTCGAGCCCTTGGCTCGTCATACCGGGAGTAAAAGAAGCCTTGCGAGTCCTTGGTCCATGAGACTGCGGAAAACTTGACCCACTGGATCCGGTCGTTGAGGTCCCTGCCGGTAGCAACGTCTCGCACTCGCCATTCCTGCCAGTCGGAGCCGGAGATCGACCTGCCGTACGCAAGGAGGCGACCCTCACGACTTGGCTCCCAGCCGGAAAGCGCAATGGTGCCATCCGCGGTCATTTTGTTGGGGTCAAGCAGGGTCTGCGGCTCTGCTTCGAGCGAGTCCGCAGTGTAGAGGACTGCCTGGTTCTGCAGCCCATCGTTCCTCGTGAAGAAGTAGCGGTTTCCTTCACGGTGCGGCAACCCAAACTTCTCATAGTTCCACAGCTGCGTGAGGCGCTTGTGGATGGCTGGCCTCTGCTCGATGCTCTCGAGGTGCGCAAGAGTACGGCGGTTTTGCTGGTCGATCCAGGCCCGCGCGGCAGGCGATTCCGGATTCTCAAGCCACCGGTACGGATCTTCCACCCGGGTACCATGGTAGTAATCCACGGCCGCTGTGGAGCATCCCTGGCAAGCACAAAGCATTGCCAACAGGACCCAGGTTGTCACGACCCACCCACCTCGACTCATGGAAGCCTCCTTTGACACGGTTGACGGCAAACCATAGACTCTTGCCAGAAGCAATCAAGAATGATGAGTCATAACCATAGCTGGAAAGAGTTCAACGAAAACCCAGTCTCGCATTCCATGGCGCACTATCTGGTCACGATCCGTGACCTGCACAAGAAGAGAGGCTATGCTCGAGTGTCGGACGTCGCCGAGGAGCTCGAGGTGACAAAGGGCACTGTCAGCGTCCAAATGCGCCAGCTCAAGGACAAGGGGTATGTGCTCGAAGACGATCACCGGCACCTTCGACTCACCGACATCGGAGAGATGGTCGCCCGCAGAGTTATCTACAATCGGTCAACCTTTGTTCAGTTTCTCAACAAGGTGCTTGAGATCGACCCCAAACAAGCCGAGGTGGACGCCTGCAAGATCGAGCACTTGTTGAGCCCGGAGACCGGACACCAGATACTCTCACTCGTACAACTCCTCCTGTCGGAAGACTCCTCCGCGAAAGCGCTCCTGAAAAAGCTGAAAAGCTCGACGAACATCACGCCCAGGCCTGCCTTGAGGTCGAAGAAAATTTCCAAAACCGGAGAAAGCCGATGAATCTCAATGTACGTTCCCAATCCATGTACGACCCCCGCGCCGTTCAGCCCATGCGCGACGAGCTGAATCGCGTTGGCGTGCGAGACCTCCGCACCCCGGAGGACGTGGATGAGGCCGTGAAGCAGAAAGGCACAACCCTCCTCATCATCAACTCGGTGTGCGGTTGCGCCGCCGGTGGCGCCCGCCCAGGCGTCATGGTCGCCCTTCAAAATAAGCTAATCCCCGACCACCTGACCGCAGTCTTCGCGGGCATGGAACGCGACGCGGTGGAACGCGCCCGCAGCTACTTCAAGGGCTACCAACCCAGCTCACCGTGCATTGCGCTCCTGAAGGATGGGGAGGTGGCGACCATGGTCCAGCGTCACGATATCGAAGGTCAATCCCCGGAGCGGATCGCCAAGGTCCTGGTGGAAGCCTTCGACAAACACTGCACGCGCCAGGGCCCGTCAATCTCCAAGGAGGAGTTCGCCAAGATCGTTCCGGTTCATGCGTGCGGGTCGTCAATTCCACGCAGGACTCCCTGATTCAGTGTCCCGTCAAACAAGAGCACTCGCAAGGAGGGGTAATACGTGAACCTGTTTGCGCTGATCGGAGGCCTTATCTCTGCCATGCTGGGAGCCGTTGCATGGGGGCTTCTCACCTGGGCGACGCAGTGGGAGATAGGGTACCTGGCCTGGGCGATCGGTGGGATAGTCGGCTTCGGGGTCGCAAGACTGGGCGGCAGGGGACCCACAATGGCAGTCATGGCGGCTCTTCTTGCGGCCTTGTCGATCTTTGGTGGGAAAATGCTCGCCATTCGCATCATGGCGGGGAAGGAGCTTGAGGCGCAGCAGGACGCCGGGGAGCTAAGGGAGGCCTATGAGGAGCTCAGGAGCGACGCCGAGGACTTCACGAAGCTCGCCTCCGACAATGAACATGAACACCGGGAGTTCATGACCACACACGGCTACACGAAAGCCAGGAAGGCGCAGGCAGTCCGAGAGGACGAGCTCGTCCGGTTCCGCGAGGAGACGGTGCCCTCCCTGAAGCGCTTCGCCCAGGAGAACCCGGACTTTGAGACCTGGAGACAAGAGCACTCCAACCTTCTTGCGCGGGTACTCAATAATCCCCGGCTCCTCGCCAACGGCGTCTTCGCGGACCTCGGCATCATCGATGGCCTCTTCATGCTCTTCGGCATCGGCACCGCATTTCGTGTCGTGGCGGCAGCGGGAAACACTGCGGCAAGGCGAGCCATGTCCCCGGGGCCTTCGGCGAAGGAGCCTCAGGAGAGACTGGACGCTTGACGGGGCAAGCGAGGACGATGCAGCACAGTGCGCCTCCCTGGCAAGCGATCTTCCACGATCACCGGAGGCTTTCGAGCGTCTTCCCGAGAATCGAAAGGGACCGCTCAAGCGGCACGTCCGTGCGCAGCACGAGCAAGTTCTCCGGCGGGCGACGGACGTAATGCTGGCACATGAGCCGCAAGTAAAGCTGCGTGTTTACATCCGACATTTCGGCCTTCCGAGCCCGTAGGAGGTCGGCATTGGCACCGAGGAGGACTGCGCAGTCGATACGTGGAACAAGACGCTCGAGAAAACAGGACGCACGGGTGAAATCAAGGTCTTCTCCCTCGGCCTTTCGGTTCGTGAGAAGGAGGTCAGGAAAGAAGCGGTCCATGAGGAGGGTTCTCCCACGGGAGGAGAAAAGCCGCATCAGGCGGTAGTTGATCCAGGCGCCCGCGAAGAGGAAAGGCGCCAGGGCCACCTCGACCAACTCCTTGGGCTCGTCACGATCGCGCAGTCGGCGCAACTTCCGCACAAGCTTGTAGAGCCATCGAAAAATTGACCGCCGATAGAGCCGCTTGAAGACGACCTGTTTCAAGGGCATCCCCGTACCGCCCGGGAGGGGTCGAGCCGTAAACTGCTCGATCACAGTCGTCTTGCCGGAGCCATCAGGGCCCTGAATTGCGATGACGGGCCCGCAGCCCAGCCTTCGCGCGAGCCCACGACGTCTCCGGCGCCGCCACCAACGCCGGGCCTCTCCTCTGTGGGGCGCCTCGCCGAGAAGACCGAGCCGCTCAAGCACGTCGCAGCCGAGGCGCGCAGCGCTCACCACATCGACCCGCGCCTCGATAAGATCCCCGGCAACCCTGCGCAACGGCTCCATGAGCTCGGGCGGACACTGATCGCTCACGAGCTCAAGCCCTCGATAGAAGGCAAGCCGTTCGACCACTCCCCGCGATTTCAAGTCCTTCTTTTTCTCGAATAGGTGGCAGACGTAGACTGCCACCTCGAGCCAGGGCGGCATACGAAGAACGGGCCCGCGAACCTTGCAGAAGGGTTCCAGAGCGTCGTGCAAGAGCAGCCGCGTCCGGCCCTGCCCTCCACCGGGCACATCAATGCGGTGCTCTCGCCAGAGGTCCACCACGATGGGCGTCTCGATCTTCTCATCGTGGAGGACCATCAGACGCTTTTCGGGCTTCGCGGCGTGGACGAGTACGCTCACGCGGGTCGCAAGAAGACTCTCCAGGAAGGCGAGGATCGTCGCGTCAAAGCGACCGGTCGGAGCCAACAGGTCGTAGTCGCCTTGCTGCTGCGCGGTGGCCAAGTCGAAGGCCCTCTCCCGAAGCAGGATGAGCGGCAGGCCGTGATCGCGGAGCGCTCCGAGCGCGGTCTTGAGTCCTTCAAGAGCCATGCTTCCGGCGTTACCCGCTCGGCTTTGCGCTCGAGGTCGGTTTGCGCGCCACGATGAGCACGAAGTCGCTGAAAAGCGCCGGCCATGACGCCCCCTCGCGGAGGCAGTACCTTTCCCGTTTTTTCTGCGACACGAAGAAAATCCCAATTTGCGCCAGGGGCCAGAAGGGGAGGTAGAAGATGTGCCTTGCCTTCTTGCGTGCACCGGAGACGCCCACGATCTCGAGCCCGAGCGACTTCATGACCGACATCACCTGCGGCAGGCCGCCGGACTGCCGAAAGTGGGCCTCGGGATTCTCGACCTCGCTCGAGAGTCTGAGGACCGCCCACGAGTTGACACCGGTGAAAAGAAAGCGAAGACGCCGACTCAGCTTCGTGAAGTTTGGCAACGTGACGAGGAGAAGCCCCCCCGGCTTGAGCACACGGGCGTACTCGCTCATGGCCCTGCCCACCGCAAACACTCGGTGGATGCCGCTACAGGAAGCGACGGCGTCAAAGGTGGAGTCCGCATAGGGCAGGCTCCGGTTCAGATCGCACTTCTGACACTCGACGCCCTGGACCTCGAAGAGCTCGGGGAGGATGTCCGCGGCGGAGACGTCAAAACCTCGGGCCTTCAGGAGGTGCGTGAAACGACCCCGGCCGCACGGCGCGTCCAGCACCTTGCGAGCGCCGCTTCGCTCGAGCCGGGCAAGCATATCCAGAAAGGCCTCGTCGGGCGTGCCTATGGCCCTCGGCGCTCCACTGACTTGCTCCAGGGCGGACTCGTCCACTAGGGTCTCCTCCAGGGTACTCACGTTTTCCCTCGGTTCTTTCGCAACACTGTTCTCGAATGTTTTCGCTGCCAGGGCCAGGCCGCAATGAGAGGAGACAGGGGAGCCTTTCTCTGGCACTTTCACGGCGGCATGTTCAAATCAGGCGCGTCTCTGTCCTGTCACCGTTCAAACTGCGGTCATCTGGGCCGCCATTAAGACACAAGACCTTGCAGGGGTCAATCGATGCCGGATCCGGGAACGACACTTGAGGCAGGCGGCGTCACGTGGCGCACGACGTCGGCGGGCGTGGAAATCCTGCGGCGCCTGGGGGATGTGCGCTTCGAGACGGCGGAGACTCTCGAGGGCTTCGAGCTCCTCAAGCGGAAGCCTGATCGATTCTGGGGACGATTGCGCTTGCCCGCAGGCACCGTCTTCATGAAGGCTCGCAAGATCGGTCAGCTTCGCCGACGGCTGAGGACGCTGTTCCGACCGTCGGCGATGCGGGAGGAGTGGTGCAAGTCCTGGTGGCTGCGCTCGAAGGGCATCGCAACCCCCGAACCTCTGTGCGTGGGCGAGGTGCGGCACCACGGGATGGTTTGCGAAAATTTCTTCATCTCCCGCTGGATAGAAGATGCGCGACCCCTGCGGACTTTTCTTGAGGAGAGCGCAGTGAAGCTACCGCCGGAGCAATTCCAGAGCCTGCGCAGCCTCGTCGTGAAGAGTCTCGGCCACCTCCTCGGCACGCTCCACGCTGCGGGCGCCTACCACTGGGAGTTTCACGACATGAACATCCTGGTGGTGGGAAGTCCAGAGTCGCCCCAATTTCAGCCCATCGACCTCGACCACCTTGTGATCCCCAATGTGTTCAACGAGTCCGACCGCGACTGGAACTTCCACCAGCTCCGGTGGTACCTCCGAAAGCCCATCGAGCGCTGGGGACTCAGCCCCAGGGACGTTGTGAGATTCCTCCGGGCCTATCACAGCGCTGACCCGCGGTGCGCACGCGACTGGAGAGCGCTCCACCGTCGCCTCGACAACCACCTCGCTGCCGAGCCGCTTCTAGAACGGCCCCACCGGCGACAGTTCCGGCCAGCTTGACGGAGGGCGCCATTCCGTCGGAAGCTTGAAGGGGGCGTCGCTCTCGACGAACACGGCGGGCTGGATGATTACCTGACCGCTTCCGGGCCAGGACCCTGCCCCCGGATACTACGGCTCGAGCTCCGTCTCCCAGTAAGCACGGCTCAGAAAGTTCTTCCAGGACTCGATCCTGGCTGGCTGCGAGAAAGCGGAGAGCGCGGCCCATGACGGCTTCAGCGCTGGTTTTCTGAGGCGCATGTGGGCCTCCTCCGGGGTACGGTTCTTTTTCTTGCGATTGCAGTGAAAACAGGCAAGCACACAGTTCTCCCAGGTGGACTTACCACCGCGGCTGCGAGGGACAATATGGTCGATCGTCATCTCACTGGTCCTCGGCCTGGCACCACAAAACTGGCACATGAAGCGATCGCGCTTGAAGAGGTTGGCTCGAGAGAACACCACGACTCGGGTGCCGACACCGTCATACATGGTCAGCACGATCACCTCGGGCGGCGCAAGTGAAAGTCGAGTCGAGCGAATGCGAACGCCTTCGAAGCGCTCCTGTGCCTTCGACACGGCGTGCCAGGAGTCAAGATCGTGCACCTCATAAGTGACGGGGTCGATAATCCTGGCCGAACCGGTAGCCACGAGTCCGATGGCCTCGCGAGTGGTCGTGGTACGGATGGGTGTCCAGGTCTTGTTGAGAACTAGGGTAGGACGTTCGAGGACGCTGCTCTTCATGGGTCGATGTTCCCAGTATCATGATAGCGCAAGGGCCCGTGATTGGAACTCCTCCACATTCCGAGAAAATCTCACGCTTCTCCGCAGGATTGCGACTGGCACGCGGGCAGGTCGTTCTCCGTGCGATCCTTCCCGCATGGGTCGGGTCCTGGCGCCGGCAGCGGAGAACTCCCGAGAAAGAGGCGGACCAGGAGTGCGATCGGATCGCCAATGTTGACCGTGCCGTCATCGTTGGTGCCCACAGCATCCCTGCATGGGGGCTCCTCCCCGCCGTTGAATAGCCCGTTCCGCGTGAAGACTGCCTCCGTGAGCTCTGCGACGCCGCTGGCATCGCCGTCACCTCGTCGAAAGCTCGGCTTTCCGGCGCCAGGCTCGATGCTCCTGAGCCCACGCGCTCGAGGCCCCCTGATGGCCTGCTCGATGAACTTCGCTCGCCCCACCTCGAGCGCCCACCACTCGGACTCGCCTCCAGGCGACCGGCGCGGGGGAGGTACTTCCTCACCCCCGAGGAGTAGAAACCAGAATCCAATCTACCTCTTGGCGGCGCGTCTCCTTTAGGATATGCGTACGCTCCAGGTTTTACTTTACCCCACTACCCATGGAGGTGGCGCGTGAAACGCATGATCACTGTGGCTGCCCTGTCAGCCGGCCTGCTATTACTGCTCCGCTCGATTCTTGTCCCCGACTCGCCCCTTGCTGCGGACACACCCTCACCTACCAAGGTGTATGGTGAATGGCGCATTCGCATCCGACCCGACAGGGGGACCGAGTACTCAAGACTGATCCAGGACAAGGGGCTCCCGCTTTTCCGGGAGGCCGGTGGCCGGATGGTGGGGTGGTGGACCACGCTCATGGGTGACCTCTACGAGCACGTGACGATCTGGGAGTACGATGGAATGCCTGCC
Organism: Planctomycetia bacterium; assembly: GCA_005772855.1. Lineage (GTDB taxonomy): Bacteria > Planctomycetota > UBA8108 > UBA8108 > SXIK01 > SXIK01. The sequence goes on from SXIK01000163.1 coordinate 10,651, forward strand.
TTCGAAAAGGCGGTCGGACTGCTTGGCAAGGATGAGCGATTCCACAAGTTCGCAGCCCTTCGCGATCCTCTCCTCAGCGGCGAGGATAGCCGCTTCTTGCGCCTCCTGAGGTTCTCGGAAAGACCGCCGCTGAGCAGTAACGCGAAGTTTGTTGTCCACGAAATCCACCAGGTACCGCTTGGCCGTCTTGGCGCTTACTTCAAGAACGCCGAGGAAATGATTGCCATCTTCAAGAAGAATGGCTTCAAGCTCGCCGGGCCCTTCCAGTCGGCCGTCGGCAAATCAAGCGAGATCACCTACCTCTTTTTTTACGAGAGTCTCTCCGAGCGTGATTCACGACTCGCTGCCCTCGCATCTTCTGCCGACGGCCAGAAGCTCGACCGGCTGCTGGGCGAAACCGTTGAAGACGTGACCACGCGACTATTACTTCCGGCGTCTTTCACCCAATCATCCCAATGAATATCCAGACACAAAGCTTGAGCATCATCAGCCTTTTCCTCCTCCTTGCGTCCGCGTCCGCCGCCGATGAGGCCCTCAAGCCTCTCAAGGTTGCGCCCGGTGTTTACGTCCAGGGGTTCTCGAGCAAGTTCGGTTCTGCAAACGCGGGCTGGGTCCGTTCGGGCGATCGAGTGACCCTGGTCGGTGCACCGCATCCAGCTCTTGTCGATCGGCTTCTCGCCGAGGCAGAACGCACAACAGGAAAGCGCCCAGAAGCAGTGGTCTTTACGCACATGCGCAGCGGCGAGAGGGATGCAGCCCGAGCCTTGGGGGAGAAAGGCCTCGAGGTCATCGTCGACCCCGAGGCTCTCGGCGCCCTCAAGGATGGATCGCGGGGCATCGAGATCGTGCCCTTCGGGCACGCAAGTAGCCCCGAATCCAGAGCGATCTTGGTTCGCGACAAGGGTGTGCTCTTCGTCGGAGACATCTGCTTCAATGGGCCTGGAACGCTCTTCGAAGGGAGCCGGACGGCGCCCTGGATGCGGAGTCTCGCGGCGCTACGCGTGTTACCGGTCAGGACCGTCATCCCGGGCTATGGGTCGATCGGCGGGCCAGAGATCCTGGATCGACAAGCACACTTCCTCGTCGAGCTCCGGAGGCAGGTCGGCCATGGCGTTGCGCAAGGGCTGCCATGGGCCGATGTACGAAGCCTCGTGCGCATCGAGCCCGGGTTGCTCGTGTGGATGCCCTACGACGAGCCCAACGATGCCGACATCGAACACATTTACAAGGAGCTCACGGTGCCGCTCGCCCCCTTCGGGGCGGATCCATTTCTCGCTTCAGAGCCGAAGGTGCGTGCGCTCGCGGTCATTGGAGACCGCCCGCACGAGCCCGGGCACCTGGAGGCCTGCCTGCGTCCAGCCTTCCACGCGGCCGGGATCGCCGTACGTTTCGCCGTCGACCCACGCGCTCTCACCGCCGAGAACTTACGTTCCATCCAGCTCCTCGTGATCCTTCGCGACGGGGCCACCTGGCCCCGAGGAAAGGAGCGACCGACCGAGATCTGGATGACGCCTGAGCAGGAAAACGCCATTGTCGATTTTGTCGAGCGAGGCGGCGGCTTCCTTGCCCTCCACAACTGCACCGGATTTTACCGTGAAGGCGGCCCCTACCTGAAACTTTTGGGCGGAAAGTTCAACGGGCACGGGCCCCCGGAGCGGTTCCGCGTCACCGTGACCGACCCATCTCACGCCATCACCCAGGGCGTTGCTGCATACGAAGTTGCTGACGAGCAGCACACGCCGATCGTGGAAAAATCCAGCGTTCACATCATCCTGGAGAGCCGCTCGGACGAAGGAGTCCAGGCCGCCGCTGGCTGGGTCCGTGAAGTCGGGAAGGGGCGACTCGCGTACCTCGCCAATGGCCACACACCCGATGCTCTGCTCCACCCCGATTACCAACGCCTTCTCGTGAATTCGATGCGGTGGTGCAGCAGGCTAGGGGATTGACGGCAGTCCGCTGGCACCTCGCTCTTTCAGAGCCTTCCTCAGAAACAACCAGATCTCCGACTCACGCACTGTGTCGAATCGCGTTTCGATGGACTCGAAACCACGCTCGGTGAAGAACCGTGTTACCGCCGCGCCTCCGTCGTCGAGATTTGTTCCGAGCTCATACTTGGCCGTGTGCGCCAGCTCGTTTCGTGGGCTCGGGTCGGGGTAGGGGAGCGCGACGCAGAGCAAGCCGCCGGGCACGAGCACTCGGCGCAGCTCGGCGAGGGCGCGGGCGGGCTCGTAGGCGTGCTCGAGCGTGTGAGACGAGAGAACAGCATCAAAGCTACAGTCGTCAAGAAATTCGAGGTTGTGCATGTCGCCCTCCTCGACCCGAAACCCAAGCGCCCTCGCCCGCGCCGCCTTCCCGGAAGCCAGCTCCACCCCCACCCCGTCACGAAAGCCCATCTCGCGCAGCTCGGAGAGACCCACGCCGTCTCCACAGGCGCAGTCGAGCACGCGAACCGTCGGGTCAACTTTCTCGAAAGCGAGCCGCACGAAGCGGCGCAGGCCGTTCGCCCACAGCTCCTCGTCAGCCTCGTGGCTCAGGAACTGTTCGCGCTGCAGCCGGAGGTATTGATCGTAATCGCTCACGAGGTCGCTGGCGTATTTCGGCGGCTTTCGGATCAGGTGCCTCAGCTTGCGAAGTATGCGGCGAAGCGACATCAACGGCGGCGTGATCAGCCCCTCAGATTCGCGCGAGCTCGTCGAGCAACCTCTCGGGGCGCTCCCGCACACGCCAGTTCTCGGCAATGAAGCGCTTTCGCACAACCCGATTCTCGTCGAGGATCAACTCGGCGGGTCGAGCGACGCTCATCCTCGTGAACGGCAAGGCGCCGGGGTGCTCCACGCCGTAGGCGCGCATCACAGTGCCGTCCGGGTCCGAAAGCACTGGGAATGCAAGACCCATGGCCCTGTGCTTCTCGCTCGGGCTTGATGAGATCGCCAAGATCTCTGCACCGGCCTTCCTGAAGTCGTCGTATCGTGTCTGCAAACCTTGCAGCTCGCTCACGCAGAAGGGTCACCAGTGGCCCCGAAAGAAGACAAGGATCAGGCGTTTGCTTGCAAAATCGACGAGCGACTTCTCGACACCCTCTTGATCCTTCAGTCCGAAGTCAGGTGCCGCGGTGCCCACAGCGATGACCTGCTCGGGCGCCGGGACTTGGTAGGAGAGCCCATGGACGTAGTAGGCCAACGCCCCGGTGAAACCTACCGAGGCGAGAAGGCTGAAAACCGCGAGCTTCAACCCCCTGGCGGCGCGCCAAGCGGCGGCGACCCCAGCCAGACTCATGATGACACCCACCCCCCCCAGCGCGATGTTGGCATTTCCGGAGTCTCGCAGAGCCACAGAGATCCGTGGAATGATGAGAAAATAACTGGCCATCGCGAAGCCGCTCAGGAGGATCCCCCCCCACACGAGCCAGGCAACGCGGCGCGAGCTCCTTGCGTCCGGGGTCCTCATGGTGAGGCGTCAGCCTTCGGCTGCTCGACTTTTCCCTCGGCCGACGACTTGCAAGCCGACTCACCCCTCTCCTTGCACCCCGACGGGGCGCAGCCTCCGGAGAGTCAGGTCTTCACGCCCATGCGCGGCAGAATCACCAATTGAAGAAGGAACCAGGCGGCGACTATTCCAAGGACAATCAGGGTCTCTTTCATGCTTCTCCAGGTTCTCCGCAGGCTTTCAAGCAGTATCGAAGGTTGCCCGGTAGTATGCGCCTCCGCAGGAGGGTGCGCCAGATGCCTCTGGCAAGGGGCACAGCTGGCGTGACCTGGGTTAATGGTCGGGCGCCATCGTGGCGACGGCCATCCCGAGGGGAGGCAGCCGAGCTTTTCCTTTGGCATTGGGGCTCCTCCCACGTAAGGTTTCGCGCATGCGAACGACGGCCGCGGTTGCGCTTGTCGCCGGGCTCCATGCAGCCACGGTGTGGTTTTCGGGCTGCCACAAACGCGAGGGACGCCCACCGGAGATCGCAGGCCCCAACGTGCGCATCGAGCTGGGCACTTCGGGGGTCATTGACCCGGAGGGCTGGAGTGCCCTTACCGTGCTCCTGAGGAACCAGGGCGAGACGTTTCGGGGCGATGTCGAGATCGTTGGACTCCTCCCGGGGGATGGGGTGGAGCTTGTGCCGGACCCGGTCCGTTACCGAATGGAGCTGGAGGTTCCTGGCGGACTGGGCGCCTTTCGGCAGGTCACGATTCCCGTGCGAACAGAAGACTGGAGCGAATTTGAGGTGGGTCTCCAGCAGCCCGGCTACGGCAAGGCCTTTCGCAGTGGCATTCCCCCAGGGGGCCCAAACACGTTTCGCATTCTTGTCATCGAAGACGTGCCGCACGAGTTTGCGGCATGGACTGCTTCGCTCCGGAGCGACCTCGAACAAGCCAATGGGTCAACAGGCCTCTCCGTGACGCCGGAGATCCACCGGCTCAAGCCCGAGGAGCTCCCGGCAACGGCCGATGGCTACTCGCCGTTCCAGATCGTTCTACTCCAGGGAGCCACGCTCGAAGGCGTTGCCGATGAGACGCTCGGCGCGCTGGAGACCTGGCTCCGCGCAGGCGGCACTGTCCTGGCGGTTCCGGGGACAAGCTGGAGCAGCAACTTGCCAGCTCGGCTGCACAGAATCCTGGGGATGGATCACGCGAGCCCGGAGAACGGCGTGACGCCGGTGGCCAGCGTGCAGGTCTCCCCGGGTCGGAGCTCGTATTAATTTACGCCCGGCCTGGGTCATGTAACTACCTTCACGCGGCCCCTTGGGGATCGAGAGACAGGTATCCCGGGCGCTGCACAAAGCCCCGCGGACGTCGACACGGCTCTGACCGCAGCGCTGGCACGCTCCTACTCCTTCGCAGGAAGCTCGACGGCTGGGCTAAGGTCGATGGAGAGGTGCATGCAGAGTGTCTTGGGCCACTTGGTGGGCTTCCAGATCCCGGAGGCCGGGCTCATCTTCATCTGTCTCTTCCTCTACGCACTCCTTGGTTGCGTGGTCCCTTACCTGATCTTCAAGCGCCTCAAGAAGACCGAGTGGGCGTACGCTTTCATGCTCGGAGCCGCAACCCTTGCGATCGGGGCGATTTGGGGCCTGGGAGCGCTCACGTCGCTCCACGAGACGCAAGCGCACGAGGTCACGATCGTGCGGCTGTCGCTGGATGGCACGGAGGGTAGGGCGACCAGCTTCCTTGGCCTGGCGTCGCCGGGCTTCCGCGAGGTCGACATCTCCGCGGCGTTCGATCGGAGGGGCGACGAAAAAGAAGCTGCGCCGACGTTCAACCGCGTTCGGGTGCAGCCTTGCCGCGGTGCCGGACCCATGGGTTCCATGGCTATTTATGGCCCCGGAGAAAAGACTGGCGTCTCGAGCATGACGCTTCGGATGGGGAAGGACGGCACGCTCCGGGTCGAACCCTTCACTCTTTACCCGAACTCACTCGAGAGCGTGCGGATCGACGCCGAAGTGAGCCTCCAGGGAGCCCTCCGCGTCGAGCGCCCCGCTGCGGATGCAGGCGAGCAGGAGGCGAAGATAGTGAACAGGAGCGAACAATCGATGAGCGTCTCGCTTCTCGAGGGCAGGAGGTTCGCGGACTGGATCAACCTCGTGCCCGGCAGCGCGAAGAGCCTCGGGGAGCTCAGCAAGTTCGGGCAAGACTGGGCAAATGAAGATGCGGCGATGTCCCCGAGTCCATTCCTGTGGGGGGGAGATTATCCCGGGCTCAAAACTGCGCAATCCTCGCTCTTCGCAGCCCTTCGGAGGGTGCTGTGGGATCCACGACACACGCTGAACCAGTGGAACCCGCAGGTCATCCCTCCAGCGATGCCAGCCGCCTGGGTCGAGGCAGCGCCCCGCTATCTGATCGCCACCTTGCCGAAGCCGTTTCTTCCAAGTCTTCCCGGTTTCAGCGCGCACAGGGGCCTCACATGCTACGTGATCGAGCTGCCCCCGGAGGGCAACCCATGAGACTTCTCGAGCTCGAGCTGCCGCTTCTCAAGCGCGAGCTGGTGGGCCTCCTGCGGACGCGCAAGGCCTTCTGGATCGTGCTCCTTGTGCTCGTCTTCTCGAGCGTGATCCCGCTTCTCAACTGGCCTTCGGGACGATCGGGTTGGCAAGGTGGGCTGAGGACACTCCAAGTCTTCGCCAGCTTCTTCTTCGCCCAGCTCACGACGGCGATCTTCCTCGTGCCAGCGTTCACCGCGGGCGCCATCGCGGGGGAGCGGGAGCGTGACACCTACGACTCGCTCTACACGACGCTCCTCCGCCCCAGCTCCATAGTGCTCTCGAAGGCGGCATCGGCGACGGGATTTATCTTGCTTGTGCTTGCCTTCGCGTCGCCGGCAGCGTTTGTACTGTTTTTTCTGGGCGGCCTCCAGCTCGAGAGCATCCTCAAGTGCTACGCAGTCCTGACGGCGGCCCTCATCGAGTCGAGCATCATATGCCTCTACCACTCGATGAGCTCAAACCGTACCGCGCACGCGGCCATGCGGGGGTATTTCTGGGTCCTTTTCTGGAACGGCGGCCTCACCCTCTTGCTGCAGCTCTGCTGGGGCCTCGCGTTCGTCATTCTGGGTCGCCAGTCAATCCTGGGAAGCGGGCATGAAATCGGGATGCTCCTCATGGTTTCATCGAGCCCCTACGTTCCCATCGGATTCGAGATCTTCGCGGGAGGCCGAACGGGTGGCGTTTCAGCAAGTCTCGGCGTCAAGCCCTACACGGCCTACCTCGCCGTCTCGGGGCTCATTGCACTCGTACACTTCCTCCTCCTTCTGCGGCGAGCGCGTGTTCCGGAGATCGCGAAGCCCCGCTGGCTCGAGCGGCGCGCGGCGCGCAAGGCCGCGACAGCTCAGACGCGCCCCATTCGTCGATCCCTTCTGACCCGGTTCCTCATTCGGCGGGGAGATCTGGGAACGCCCATCCTCTCGAACGCCGTGTTTCAAAAGGAAATCAAGGCCGAGTTCTTCGGCACGCTTCGCTTTCGGCGGATCACTTTCTGGCACCCGCTCCTGCTCTTCGTTTCCATTCTGACCGTCGCCCTGGGAAGCGGAGGCTCGCCCACCTGGGCCTTGGCGTTCATCACCTTCACGGGGCGCTGCCCTTGATCTTCCTCGTGGTGCCCTCGGTGGCAGCCAGCGGGTTTCCCCGGGAGAGAGAGCAAGGAAACCTCGATTTCCTGCGCGGGACATGGCTCACCTCGGGCGAGATTCTCACGGGGAAGTTTTGGGGGGCGGTTTACAGCGGCCTGGGGGTCTATTCCGCCGCGCTCTGGACTCTACCAGCCATTGCGGTGCTCGAGGTCGCCTCCGGGCCCTGGGAGAATGACCGCTCCTTCCTCGGCCACCCAGATCGCTCTCTGTCTGGCCTGATGTTCAGCGCCGTTCTCGTCCTGACGGTCTCACTCATCTTCGCCGCCGCGCTGTCCACCACCGTCTCGACGTTCGCCAGGCGCTCGCTTTCGAGCCTCGGCCTGAGCTTCTTCCTGCTCCTTTCACTCCTCGTCCTGTGGCCCATGTTTCTCGTGCTCACAGGATCTGACGGGAGCATGGAAGAGGTACTGGGAGTCACACACCCTTTCGTGGCGCTCGGATATGCGTTCTTCCAGAGCCAGGAGAAGGTCCTGGGCTATCTGATCGCATTCTTTGCTTGCTACTCAGTCGCCATCTCGCTCCTTTGGGGCATCGCCCACGAAAGCGCCAGGATCACCCACGAACGCGACGAGTAGGGGAAGGCCCACCCATCAGTCCCACTGACGGCCTCGAAGACTCTCGGCGCTGAGGATCGCCCACACGAAGAGAAAAGCCAGCTGGGATTGACCCTCGGAGAGCGCGTAGATGAGCCCGCAGACGCCGGTGACCCGGGAGACCGCCAGGGTGATTCGATTCGCGTGAGCAAGGCTCCCCCAGGAATACCCCCGAGCGCGTTCGTACCAGCCCCACACCAGTGAGTGAAAAATCCGGCCGCCGTCCATAGGGTAAAGCGGGATCAAGTTGAAGATGAGCAGGTACACGTTCCACTCGACGAGAATGTTCCGGGCCTCCAGAAAATGGAGACTCCCAAGCAGGTCGGGGGACTGACTCACGAGCAGCTCAAAGAGCGGCCAGCTCACAAGGGCGATGCACAGGGTGACGAACGGCCCGCCGACCGCAACCATCAGGTGAGCCTTCCAGTTCTGTGGGCAGTGGCACATCGCCAGACCTCCGAGCGGCCACAGGAGGATCTCGTGGGCGTCGCCGCCGACTTTTCGGGCGGCGATGCAATGCCCAAACTCGTGAAGGAGAATCGAGAGAAAGAAAAGCGCCGTCCAGAGGACCCACCCCGAGACGGCCGTGCCGCGCCCCAAACCCTCGAAGGCCATCAGACTCTGCAGGTGAGCGAGCCAGAAGAGAAGGAGCAGCCAGTGAAGCCGGATCCGGATGCGCGCGATTTCGCCAACCCTGAGCCCCCAGTTGAACAAGTCATCCATGAGCGCAAAATAACAAGGGACTTGCCGGAGGCCCACAAGTAAAATTCCTGCCCTTTACCCTCAGGAGGAGTCTTCCATGACCTTTGACATGCGGCACAAGAGCAAGGTGCTTCTCGACGGCGCCGACCGGGCCGGCGCGCGCGCGATGATGAAAGCCATTGGTTTCACGGACGAGGATCTCGCCCGGCCGCAGGTGGGCGTGGCTCACTCGTGGATCGAGACCATGCCGTGCAACTTCAACCACCGCGATCTCGCCCTGAAGGTGAAGGAGGGCATTCGTGCCGCCGGCGGCACGCCGATAGAGCTCAACACGATCTCGATCACCGACGGCATTACCATGGGCACAGAAGGCATGAAAACCTCGCTCGTGAGCCGCGACCTGATCGCCGACTCGGTCGAGTTGGTGGCCCGGGGGCACATGTTTGATGCCCTGGTGACCATCTCGGGCTGCGACAAGACCATCCCGGCCATGGTGATGGCGATGGCTCGCCTCGACATCCCCTCCGTCATGATTTACGGCGGCTCGATCCACTTCGGCGAGCACAACGGGAAGCGAATCACGATCCAGGACGTGTTCGAAGCCATCGGCGCCTACAACGCGGGTCGCATGAGCGAGAGCGACTTCAAGGGGATCGAGAATCATGCCTGTCCGGGAGCGGGCGCCTGTGGTGGCCAATTCACGGCGAACACCATGGCGACGGCGTTTGAGATGCTGGGCGTCTCTCCCATGGGATTCAATGGGGTGCCCGCGACCGCAGACGAAAAGGGCAGGGTCGCTTTCGAGACGGGCAAGCTCGTCATGAAGCTGCTCGAAAGAGGCCTGACGCCAAGGAACATTATCACCCGAAAATCGCTCGAAAACGCCATTGCGGGCGTCATGGCCACCGGCGGCTCGACCCACGCGGTGCTGCACCTCCTCGCGGTCGCCAAGGAGGCTGGCGTGAAGCTCGCGCTCAAGGACTTCGACCGCATCTCCCGCAAGACGCCGGTGCTCGCGAACCTGAAGCCCTGGGGGCTCTACACCGCAGTGGAGATGTACGAGGCCGGCGGCATGGGCGTTGTTGCGAAGCGGCTCCTCGACGCAGGCCTCCTCCACTCCGACGAGATCACGGTGACCGGGCGCACCATCGGCGAGGAAGCCCGGGCAGCGCCGGAGCCAGCAGGCCAGCGGGTGATCCATCCGCTCGCGAAAGCGATCAAACCCGAAGGAGGTATAGCGATCCTCCACGGGAATCTGGCGCCGGACGGATGCGTGATCAAGCTCTCCGGCCAAACCAAGAAGAGTCACACAGGCCCGGCCAAGGTTTTCAATCGTGAGGAGGATGCATTCGCGGCGATCAAGAAAGGCAAGATCAAGGCCGGTGATGTCATGGTGATCCGCTACGAGGGCCC
>SXIK01000021.1 GCA_005772855.1 Planctomycetia bacterium
GATGCCGTGCTCCCGCTCGGCCTTGAGGCCATCTGTAAGCAGTGCAAAATCGATCTCGGGCCCCGTGCCCACCCGGGCGCTGTCGGCTTTCAAGGTCGAGAGCTGATCCTCGTAGATCGATTTCGTGTCGTGGAGGAGCCGACCGATGAGCGTCGACTTGCCGTCGTCGACACTGCCAACGGTCGAAAACCTGAGCAAGTCTTTCTTGGAATTCTTCTCCAGGAATTCGCAGATCTGATCCTTGACAGTGGGCTGGGTCATGAGCGCTGGTGGCTTAAAAATAGCCTTCCCGTTTCTTTTTTTCCATGGAACCGTCCGAGTCGTGGTCGATGACGCGAGTGCCTCGCTCGCTGGTGCGTGCGATCATCATTTCCTCGATGATTTCCTCCAGGGTCGTGGCGTTCGATTTGACCGCACCGGAGCAGGGCACGCACCCGAGGCTGCGGAAGCGGCAACGTATCTTCTGGATCTTCTCGTTGGGCTTGGGGCCATATTTCTCGCCCGGCGTAAACAGGCCATCCAGGAAGATAATCTGTCCACCACGGATCACGCAGTCGCGTTCCTGAGCGTAGTAGAGAGGATTGATGGGAATCTGCTCAACGTAGATGTACTGCCACACATCGAGCTCGGTCCAGTTGGAAAGCGGGAAGACCCGGATGGATTCCTTCGGGTTGACCCTGGCATTGTAGATATTCCAGAGCTCGGGACGCTGGTTCTTGGGGTCCCACTGGCCAAATTCGTCGCGAAAGGAGAAAAATCGCTCCTTGGCGCGAGACTTCTCCTCATCTCTGCGCGCACCGCCAATGGCTGCGTCGAAGTTGTAGTGTCGGAGCCCGGTGAGGAGAGCCTCCGTCTTCAGGTAGCCGCAGCAGCGCTGTGTGCCGAGATCGAAAGGATTTGCATTCTTTGCGATGGCGGGCTCGTTGCGCCAGACGAGCAGCTCTGCTCCGAGCGACTTCACCATCTGATCCCGAAAGGTGTACATTTCCTGAAACTTGAAGCCCGTGTCCACATGTAGTAGCGGAAAGGGAATCTTGCCGGGTTGGAAGGCCTTCTCTGCCAGTCGAAGCAAGCAGGAAGAGTCCTTGCCCACGGAGTAAAGGAGGACGGGTCGCTCAAACTCGGCGGCGACCTCTCTGAACACGTGGATCGCTTCCGCTTCCAGGTAGCGCAGGTGGCTGAGGGTGTACCTCCCCTTCTCGGGGGACGTGTCGGGGGACGTGGTCTGAGCTGAGGGCATATTGGGAGTTTGAAAGCCAGTCATGGGAGAATCCAAGACGAAAGCTTTTTTTTCTACCACTCGAGCTACAAGCGGTCCACCCGAAAAATGATTTCGGGACCGTGCCACCTTGGTCAAAACGTCAGGCAGAAGTCACCCTAAAGGCTCTGCGGTCGTCTTCCTGTGACCTCGGGTTTGCCCGGAATATGCCCTGGCCAGGCTCCCGGGCGGCTGCGCTCGTCGTTTTTGATAGCCTCAAGCCATCAACGAGGCAGGAGAAACACCAGGCTCAGGAAGGACGGCCTGAAGGAGGGCTTGCCCTGTGACCGAGTCCAGCGCCTCGAAGTTTCCTGAGCAATTCGTCTGTCCCCTGTGCCACGGGGAGTTGGAATTTGGGGCAAGCCGCATTGTTTGCTCGGAATGTGCCGAGGAGTACGTTTACCAGGAAGGTTTTCCGAATTTGATCCGGGGCGGGGAGTTCCTTGACGAGTGGATCCCGGAGCGCGTCGAGTACGAGGCGCTTGCCGCAAGTCATCTCGCGGCAGACTACTGGATTCCGACGTTTCGACGTCTCCTGGCCGGGACCGCAGGCCGCCCGCGAGTGCTTTCGCTGGGCTGTGGAGCGGGCAAAGATGTGGACTTGCTGGCCGCCGCGGACTTCGACGTGGTCGGAATTGACTGCGGGACCCGTTGCAAGGCCTGGTCTCAGCGTGAGCAGAGGAACCGCTTCTTCGGAGCCAACGGCAAGCACCTGCCGTTCAAGAATGAAAGCTTCGACCTGGTTTACTGCGGCTGCGTGTTCCCACATGTCGGCGTTGAGGGCGACTCCCGCAAGGTTCTCCCCAACTACTTGGACGAACGGCTGGCGATTGCCCGTGAGATGGCGCGTGTCCTCAGGCCGGACGGATCCATCGTCGTTAGCAGTCCGAACCGGCTCTTTCCGCTGGATATTGTTCACGGCCGGCCCCCCGCCCACCCGTACCCTCACATCAATCTGCCGACGAGCAGATTCCTCCTGTCGAGGAGTGACTACTGGAAGCTCTTCAGGGCATCCGGCTGCACGATGTTTTATCTTCTCCCAGTTTCAGGCTACTGGCCCTTCATCAACAAGCGCAAGACCTGGCAAGGACGACTGCTTGTCTTGCCGGTCCGGGCTGTCTTTGACCTTGTCTCCCGGAGACGCTTTCGATTCTTGAGGGGTTCCCCGATCAGCCCGTGGCTGGTCGGCCTGGCGCGCAAGCAGGAGCTCGATAATTACAACAAGTACCTGGAGGTATAGATGACAACTCGAGAGCACTGTTCCTGGTGTCTTGGCACGGCAATCGTGCTGGGTCTTGTGGCATGCGCAGACACGGTGATCCCAACCAGTCGCCGGGGTAGTTCCACGACAGCGGCTGCGCAGGAAGGAGACGCGGGGGCCTTCGCGTCGAGTCTGCCCGAAAAAGCTGCCCCGGTCGCGAAGGGTGATCGGATCCTCGCGATCGACGTCAATCCGGCCGAGGATGGGGATTTCGAGAAGGCCTTCGAGCTGGCCAAGAGCGCAGGCATGCAGGCCGTGAGTCTCACGGTGAGCTGGGATGATATCGAGACCCAACCTTCCGTGTACGCCGCCGAGGCCGCGTCGCTGCCCACTGCCAACGTGTACTATCCGCTGAAGGGCGTGAAGGTGAACCTGATCGTGACACCCTTCGAGGCGGCAGGAAAGAGGGTGCCCGCCGATCTCAAGGCGCTTCCTCTCACCGACACTCGCGTCGTCGTCAGGTTCAAGAAATTCCTGGACCACGTCTTTTCACAACTCTCGGCGGTGGATCTGAATCTCGTTGCCATCGGCAATGAGGTCGACCTCGCCATTTGGGACAAGAAAACACTCTGGGGCGAGTACACCGAGTTCTCGCGCCAGGTAGTCGAGTACGTCAAGCAGAAGAAGCCGGGCGTGGAGGTCGGTGTGCCCGGTACTCTCTACGGGCTCACTGGAAGGGCAAAAACTGAGTTGCAGAAGATCAACGAGTACACCACCGTTGTCTTTGTGAGCTACTACCCCCTGAAGGAAGATTTCAGCGTCAAGGACCCCGGCGTCGTCGCCGACGAGATCGGCTCTCTGCTCGCTGTCTATCCCGGGAAGAAGATCTCGTTCGTCGAGACTGGCTATCCCTCGGCCGCTGTCCTGGGTAGCTCGGAGGCCCGGCAAGCAGAGTTCGTCCGAAACATATTCCGGCAGTGGGACGCCAATGCCTCAAGAATTCACACCGTGACGTTCGCCTGGATGAGCGATCTGTCGTCGTCCGAGATGGAGTCTTTCAGCAGGCATTACGCGATTCCAGACAGCAAGTTCAAGGAGTACCTCAGGACGCTCGGCATGCGGACGCATCCGGGCGCCGGGAGGAACAAGTCCGCATTCGACGCGTTGAAGGCCGAAGCCACGGCCCGAGGCTGGAAAGGATAGCCGCCATGTTCAAGCCGTCCAGAACTGTCCTGGTCTTGCTGAGCCTCGGGCTTGGCTGCGCTGCGAGCGAGAGCGGTATCGAGCCGAAGAGCGCGGCGGAGGCACGCGCGGAGAGCAGCCGGAAGGCTTCTGCCGGGCAGCAAGAGTCTTATCGGCTTCAGGTCGGCGACGAGATTGACGTGAAGTTTTATTATGCGCCCGAGCTCAACGAGACCGCCATCATCCGGCCGGACGGCAGGATCGCGCTGCAGCTCGTCGGGGAGATCTCATCGGCGGGATTGACGCCTGCGGAGCTCCAATCTACTCTCACGGAGAAATTCTCCTCGTTCTTGCAGAGACCCCAGGTGGCCGTTCTCCTGCGGAAGCTGACTCCTCAACGGGCGTATATCGGGGGAGAGGTCGCCACTCCCGGCGTCGTCGCGCTCCACGGACCCACCACTGTCCTCGATGCGATCGTCCAGACGGGTGGGGCCAAGAATACGGCGGAAATGGCGAGCGTGATCGTCCTGCGAAGGAACGGGACCTCGAGCCCTGTCTTCTACCGGCTGGACCTCAAGGCTCACCTCGCGATGGAGGCCAACGAGGATATTCCGCTCGAGCCCCTGGATCTGGTCTTTGTGCCAAAGAGCTACATAGCTCACTTGAACCAGATCGTGGAGCAGTACATAGAGAAGTTGATTCCAGTCGACCGGTCCTTCGGGCTCTACTACAACCTCGGACCCAATGTGATCAAGTAGGCGCGATGGCACGGAGGCGTGGAGTGGTTTCCCTGAAACCGCGGGGGGCTGCCCAACGTTCGTTGGATAGCTCTTGTGCCCCACAGCCTCCAAACTTGTGGTCGACATTCGTTCTCGGCACGACCACAATAGCATTTGTGGATCAAAAGACTTTCAGAGCTTGTTGGTGAGGAGTTTGCAAGTTGAAGTGGCACAGGATCCTGCTCGGTGTCTTTGGCCTCGGCTTGACCCTCCGCGCGCAGGGCCCGGCCGACCTTGGCCCGCGGGAAAAAACTGAGGTCTTCATTCAGCACCTCGTCAAGGTTTCGAAGCTGGATCCTACTCTCTACCGGGCCCTCGTCCTTGAGCATGAGATTGGAGCCGCAATGGCCGATTTCGCGGGGGAGCAGGACGAGGCCCATGCGGAAAAGCCTGGCCACGACAAGGACGCGGAGTGCTGTGCTGGCACTCTCGGGAGTATCGCCGTGGCACAGAATTTCATGCAAGCCGCGCTCCGTGAACTCCATCCTCCGTACGCTCAAGCCTTGAAATACTTCGAGGAAGGCCGTTTCACTGAGGCGCGGGAGATTGCGAAAGCGCTCAGTCTGAAGAGCGACCCCTACCTCGCCGCACACGGGAGCCTTCTCTTCGCCGAGGCGGAGCTGGCGCTGGCTCGGGCCGAGAAGGGAGCTGTCTTGCGTGACACGGGTGCGTTTACCAGCGTGCTCGATACTTGCGAGCGAATTTCGCGAAGTGACCGCCTCTACTTGATCGAGGACCACAGGGCCTGCGAGCTGATCGCGCTTTGTTTCGAGGCGCTTGGAAAGACGCTCCAGGAGGCGACGCAGTACGCTATCCTTCTGACCGACTACAACGATCTGCCGGGGGAGCTTCGCGATCGTGCCAGAGCGCGACTCGCGGCCCTTGAGGAAGCATCCGGCAATCCGCTGGGGACCGTGGCCTCGTGGATGAACAAGGTCAAGAAACTCCTCGACGAGGGGCAGACGGCGAAGGACCCCACCCAGTTGCAAGAAATAGATATCGTGAGCGCTCTCGACAAACTCATCGAGCTTCAGGAGGCTCGCGAACGGAAGACCTGCCGGGGCTGCGGTAGCCGCGAGTGTCGCGGCGGATGCAAGAAGGGGAGCTCCGGGGGGCCTCGCAGCCAGGCCCCCGCCCAGGTGTCAGCACTCTCGGAAGGAAGGGGAGAGACGAATCTCCACGGAGTGTCCCGGGCCGACAGAGGAACCATCTGGGGAGAGCTCAAGGAGCGCGAGGGCTCACGTGCGCTGCAGGGCTTTCGAGGCAAGCTACCCGAGCGCTACGAGCGTCTGCTCGAGCAGTACTACAAGAATCTCTCCAGGGGCAAGTGAGGACTCAGAGGTTGGCACGCGGTCGGTATTGGCCCCCCATGCGAAGATCCTTGTCTCCCGGCACCTTGATCGCCGTCCTCTCGACGGTGCTTCCTGCCGGGGAAACCGTCGTCTACCTTGACGGGCGAGAAGTCGCTGGCCGAGTTCTGGATCTCAAGGAAGAAGCCCTTGTTCTCGAAGGCGTGGATGGCCCGGTGCCGCTCCAGGACCTCTCTGCGATCGTGTTCAACCCGCCCACCACGGAGGTGGAGGCCGAGCCGAATGCAGGGCCGATCTCGGTTTTCCGCAGTGGCGAGGTCTTGCACGCAAGGGTCTTGAAGGCGGGAGTCCGCACCGCCCAGCTCGAGGTGAGCGGCCTCAAGTTGGACGTCCCCACCGAGGCCTTGAAGGCCTTTCGTCTTCGCGAGACTCACAAGGGTGATGGCAGCTTCGAGCTCGACCTGAAAAGCCCGACGCCTCCAGCCCGAGATAGGGTGTACGTCCGCAGAGGGGACAACCTCCTGCGCATCGAGGGCGTGCTAGAGTCGCTTGACGAGGAGCTCTTGACCCTCGAGTACGAGGGTCAGGCTCGAAAGCTCCGGCGCCAGCTCGTGCAGGGAGTCATCCTCGCCCCTGTGGCGAGCCCCCGGCAGGACAAGGAGTTGCCCGCCCTTTTCGAATTACGCCGTGGTGGGCAGTTCCCCGCATGGATTCTGGGCATCCGTTGTGGAGCGGAAAGGCAGCTCCTCGTGCGATTTCGGGGCGCCGGCGCCGGGGAGATGGTTCCCATCGCAACGAAGGCCGTCTCAACTGTAAGACTTGCGAGCGATCGAAGCGTGTTCCTGAGCGCACTGGCCCCGGCGAAGATCGAGGAAACACCGCTCTTCGGAGTCCAGCCGGCCTTCCCGTGGCGGAGCAATCTCGCCGTCAGCGGCAGCCCGCTCAAGCTTGGAGGCCGAACGTATCCCACAGGCCTGGGCATGACCTCGCGCTCGGCCCTGGAATATGAGATCGGCGGAAATTACAGGACATTCTCGGCCTTGATTGGCCTCGACGAATCGGCGGGCACGACAGCCGGGGTCACCTTCCGCGTGATCGTTGATTCGAAGGAGCTTTACAGCAGGGAGATGCTCCGGGCAACGAAGCCCGAGGCCCTGGTGCTTCCGCTCGACGGCGTTCGGCGGTTGCGGCTCGAGGTAGACTATGGGAGGGACGGAGTCGACTTCGGTGACTACGCCAACTGGGCGGACGCCCGGCTGGCAAGATAACGTGACTGAAGAGTCGGAACGGATCACGAGTCAAGAGACAATTCCATGACCATGTTGTTCCTCATATTGCTATCGGTGTTTTCGGCAGATCCGAGCCTGGATGAACACAACCTGCGCTCTGTTCGCTGGGTTACGTCCCTTGCGGAGGCCCGTGAGGCAGCGTCCCGGGCGGGGAAGCCTCTCCTGGTAGAATTCGGAGCGAAGTGGTGTGGCTTCTGCAAGAAGCTGGATCGGGAGACCTTTTCGCAGGAGAGTGTCGTCCGATTCGTGAATGACAGTTTTGTCGCTGTCCAGATCGATGTGGACAAGGAACCGGAGCTTGCGAGGAAGTACGAAATCGGCGGCCTGCCGACCGTCGTCTTCCTCTCGCCGGGCGGCGAGGTGCTCGCCCGTCTCGAAGGCTTCCGCCCGCCGGACACGTTCCTCCTGGAAGCCCGAAAGTCTGCGGAGACATCCGCCGCGCTCCAGAAAATCCAGAAGCTTGCGGAGAAGGCCCCCGGGGATGTGGCAGCGCAGCGGACCCATGCCCGCGCTCTTTGCTCCGTGCGAAACTTCGATGGAGCCATCAAGGTTCTCGAGGCGGCGAAGTCGGCAATTCCCGCGGGGTCCTTTGACGCGAACCTCCTCCTCGATCTGGGGGACACCTACCGGGCCGCCGGAAACAAGGCCGCCGCCCGCGCCGCGTATGGTCAACTTTTCAC
The DNA here is from genome assembly GCA_005772855.1 of Planctomycetia bacterium. Classification (GTDB taxonomy): domain Bacteria; phylum Planctomycetota; class UBA8108; order UBA8108; family SXIK01; genus SXIK01. The sequence continues at coordinate 7,700 of SXIK01000021.1, forward strand.
ACTGAAGCCTGAAGCGGCCGGCGAGGCGAGAGAAAAGGCATTCTTGCCGCTTGCCGGCATACTTCTCGAGCTGAGGGACTCTGACGGCGCGCTCGGGGTCCTCGAGGAATTGCTCAAGGATCCTGAAAAAGTGCGCAAGGAACGGGTGGCTGGACTCTTCCTGCGCGCCTTCGTCCACGCGCAGAGGAAGGATACCGAAAGGGCTCTCGCGGACTTGAAAGCGGCCCGTGATGAAGACCCCGAGGGGCGCCGGGGCCAGCGCGCGGCCCTCATTATCGAAACCGTGGAGACGATAAAGTAAAGACTTGCAGGCTATTTGACCGACGAGCCGACGTGACAAACCCCATTCCCGACCCCAACACGCAGCCGCTTACCGCCCAAGAACTCTCTCCATCCTACATCAAGGCCTTTGTTGACACTGAGTTTCTCATGCGGGAGGAGCTGCGCCCCGTCCGGCTACAACTGGAGCTCTGGAAGGCCGATCTCACCCAGCGGGAGCAAGGGGTTCTCTCCACCATCGTAGTTTTTGGCGGATCTCGAATCTACGAGCGCCCGGCGGCAGAGGCCAGGGTGAGGGCCGTCGAAGCCAAGCTGCTCCTCGATCGTTGTCGGTATTATGATGACGCGCGCAAACTTGCCGCTCTTGTCAGCTCCGAGTGCCAGCGCAACGGTGGATTCTGCGACTACGTTATCGTCACTGGCGGTGGCCCGGGAGTGATGGAGGCCGCAAATCGAGGCGCGCACGACGTCGGGGCAAAGAGCATCGGACTCAACATCGTTCTCCCCTTCGAGCAGGAGCCGAATCGTTACATCACTCCCGAGCTCTGCTTCCAGTTTCACTATTTCGCGATCCGAAAGATGCACTTCCTTATGAGGGCGAAGGCCCTGATCGCATTTCCAGGTGGCTTCGGAACATTCGATGAACTCTTCGAAACGCTCACGCTGATCCAGACGAAAAAGATCAAGCCTTTGCCCGTGCTCCTTTACGGCCGAGAGTTCTGGGAGCGGGCGGTCAACTTCGAGTTTCTGGCCGATGAGGGCGTCATCTCCCCCGAGGACACACACCTCTTCCAGTACGTCGAGACGCCCGCCGAGGCGTGGGGCATCATCCGCAAATTTTACGAGTTCGACGGTGGCCAGAGGCAGGACTGATGCGGTGGAGTGTCGGCATCGCCTGGTGCGCAGTGGGGTGGTCGATGACGGGATGCACGCTGCTCCCGCTCGGTGGCTGGAGAAACTCGGAGCCTGCCGTGAGACCCTCTCCGCTGGGCCACGGGCTCACCGAGCTGCGCGCCGCTTTTCACGTGCACTGCAATCTGTCGCATGATTCCCCCGGAAGCATCGAGACGATCGCAAGAGCGGCCAAGTACCTCGGTATCGACACCGTGATCCTGAACGACCACTATGCCTGGGGAAACATCTCCCGGGCTCCGCGGGGCATGCAGCATGGCGTGCTCTTTCTCCCGGGTGTTGAGCTCCGGGCCGGCAAGAAAGGCTCCATCCTGAGCTTCGACGTGAAGGAGGACTTCTCCAATCAATTGACTCCCCAGGAGCGCGTTCGGGAGATGAGCCGGCAGGGAGCGGTGAGCTTCCTTGGCCACTGCGAGGAACTCGAGGACTGGAGCCTCTCTCCTGTTCAGGGCTTCGAGGTCTACAACCTGCACGCAGAGTTTACGCTGAAGTCGAAGTGGAGCATTGCGTGGCGATTCCTTTTCCTTCCTCCCGACTGCTTCTTCGCAACGTCGATCACGACGCCGACAGACAATCTCCATTCGTATGATCGGGAGCTCGGGCGTGGTCGTAGACTGGCTGCCCTTGCCGGACACGACGCCCACGCGAACGTACGGCTCTTTGGCCCCCTGGGCGGAACGATTGGAACCTACCCCGAGGTTCTCCGCCTCTTCTCGAATCATATCCTCGTGCGAGACTGGAGTGTTGAGGGTGTCGTCGAGGCTGTTCGAGCCGGTCGAACATTCGTGGTATTCGATTACCTGGCCGACGGCACTGGCTTCGCGATGAGCTACGGTTCGCTCCACGGAGCTCCAGACGAGCGGGCGATCCTCGGCGACGAAGTGAAGCATGATCCGAGCGCCCACCTTCAGGTCTCGGTCCCCGAGACAACTGATTCCACGCCACGGATTCGAGTTATCGAGGGTGGGCGAGAGATCGCCGTCGTCAATGCGTGGCGCGCAAGCCTCCCCCTCGAGCGCCCCGGGGTCGTGCGTGTGGAAGTTTACCTGGGAAAGCGCTTGTGGATCGTCTCCTCGCCGATTTACATCACGCCCTCGGCGCCCATTTCAAGCGGTGCCTGAAAGAGGAACCCTCGTCATGAAATCATCCTCCAGGAAGGCGGAAAACTTTGGCCAATTTTTGGCCAAGAAATCGTCTCAGGGCGTATACCTTGCCCTCATCGACGGCGAATGGCGTGTCCCTGCCTCCGGCGGAGCGCACGCCAACGTCGACCCGGCCCACCGGATGACAATCCACGGACACGTCCCCGAGTGTTCGAGCGAGGAAGTTGCCGAGGCGGTAGCCGCTGCCGAGCGTGACTTCGACGCGTGGCGGCTCACCACGGGAGACTTCCGCACCAAGGTGCTCCTGCGCGTGACCGAGATTTTGCGTGAGAGCGAGGATCTCCTTGTCCGCTCCATGACCCGTGAGATGGGAAAGACGCTTGAAGACAGCCGTCTCGACTGGCTCGAGGCCGTCGGCGTCTGTGAGGCCATCGCCCCGCAGGGTGCCAACATGAAGGGTGTCACTTACCCGAGGCTCGCCCCGGGAGTGGCGATGGAGGGCCGTGTGGCACCTCGCGGCGTGGCGGCGATCATCACGCCCTTCAATTTTCCGGTCGCGATCCCGATGGCGCAGATCGCTGCGGCTCTCGTGACGGGAAATCCAGTCGTCTGGAAGCCGTCCCACCTGACGCCGGAAACCTCGCAGGCCGTGGCGCAGATCGTGCAGGCAGCCTTCGCTCTCGAGGGTAAGCGGCATGGAGTCCACGTGCCGCCCGGGGTTTTCGGCATGGTGCTTGGAGATTCGGGGTGTGGTGATGCCCTCGTGCGTGCGCCGGCGGTGCGAACCATTTCGTTTACGGGCTCAAAACGCGTCGGCGACCAGGTCGACTCGGTCGCGTCGGGCCTCGGAAAGCGTGTCATGAAGGAGCTGGGCGGGATCAACGTCTTCTACGTGCACAAGAAGGCTGACCTGAAACGCGCGGCTTGTAACTTCCTCCACGGCAAGACGATCACGGGCGGCCAGCGTTGCAGCAGCATTCAAGAGGTGCTCCTCGACGAGGAGGTCCACGACGCTTTCCTTTCAGAGGCGCTGCATCTCGCAAGTAACGTCTTCCAGGGCCCTGGAGACTCTGCTGCGATGGTCAAGGCGGGGAAGTCGCGCGACTGCTTTGTCTGCCCACCGTTGGCAAGTGCCCAGCAGCTGCACCGCCTCGAGAGCCTCGTCCATCGCTCTGTCGAGAAGGGGGCAAAGATTCTCTACCAGGCTCGGCTGCCCAAGAGCCAGCTCGAAGAGGGGTTCTACTATCCCCTCACGTTTCTCGGGGGTGTGACGCCCGACGCTCCGCTTTACTTTGAGGAGGCCTTCGGTCCCGTCGCCGTCATCACCCAGGTTGGAGGCATCGAGGAAGCGATCCAGATCGCGAACTCGAAAGTCGGCATCGTGGCCTGCATTGACAGCGAGGACAAATCGGCCACGGAGAACTTTATCGAGCGAGTGCTGCGAACGCGCATCGACGACGGTCGACACGGCACCGGATGCTTCTGGGGCACGAAGTTTGGCGGGGATCGGGGAGCCGGTAGCGGCAACCCGTCCCTCGATGAGGACATGGTCTACGGATATTGCATCTGGAAGACCATTTATCGCGCTTACACACCCCTTGAAACTTGAAGATCGACTCATGAACCCAGTCCGGACACTTCTTTTCACTCTTGCGCCACTCCTCGCCGGAGCAACCTTCACCTGCGCTCAGACTTCCCTCGAGGCTCCCGCCCCTCGATGGTGGAAGGGCAACACGCACACGCACACACTCAACTCTGACGGCGACAGCTCACCCGGTGAGGTCTCCCACTGGTACCGTGACCACGAGTATGACTTCCTCGTTCTCAGCGACCACAACTACTTCACGGTCATCGACGAGCTCCAGCGCGAGTTTGATCGGGAAGCGGAGCGTGAAGCGCGCAAGGCGAGAGACGACAAGCGAAGCCCCAGGCTGAAGCCGTTTCTCCTGATCCCGGGCGAGGAGGTGACCGACAGATTCGACAGGGCGGAGATTCATGTCAACGCCTTTTATTCGCTCAGACTCGTGGGACCCCAAAAAGGCGGCTCGAAGCACGAAGTGCTCCAGAGAAGCATCGACGCGATCCTTGCCGCGGGCGGAATTCCCAGCGTCAACCACCCGAACTACGCGTGGTCGATCACTGCCGATGACATGGCGGCCCTGAAGAGTCTCAAGCACTTTGAGATCTTCAACGGCCATCCCAACGTTCACGGTCTCGGAGGCGGAGACTGGCCCAGCCTCGAGGAGCTCTGGGATCAACTGCTCACCCGCGACGTCCGGCTCTTCGGCGTGGCTGTGGACGATGCTCACTCGTTCAAGAAATGGGGCCCGCGAGAGTCGAACCCGGGCCGCGGCTGGATCATGGTTCGCGCCCCGGAGTTGACCCGTGAGGCGATCCGCAAGGCCTTCGACTCCGGCGACTTCTATTCGTCGACCGGAGTGACCCTCTCCGACGTCCGGCGCGATGGAAATACTGTCCGTATTCGGATCGAACCGGAGCCGGGTGATGATGCGAAATACTCCACATTCTTCATCGGGGAGCGTGGTCGGCTGCTCGCGCGTGAACGCGAGCTTGAGACCGCCTATTCGCTGAAGCCGGAGGAGAAGTACGTGCGAGCAAGGGTTGTCTCAAGCCGGGGCGAGAGCGCCTGGACACAAGCATTTTTTCGGAACTAAGGCAGAAGTTGTGCTGGACAGCCAAGATCACCGTGAGTCTTCTTCGGAAGAGCTCACTGGGTCGGCTTCGCACTTTCCCGGAGGCTCAAGCCGAGTTCCTCCTCGACCCGCGAAGCCTCGCGAATAATCTCCTCGCGCTGCGCCTGACGAAGGATCGCTCCCTTGAAAGCTTCATCACGCAAGGCGAAGTCCAATCTTGAGAGGAGGTGCAGGTGAACCCGCACGGTCGGGCTGATCAGGGAGAAGAACGCGCTGACGGGCTTGCCATCGAGAGCGCCGAATTCAACCGGTGCTTCGACGAAACAGAGAGCGATGGCCGGTTGCGAGACGTGAAGCACAATGGGATTGCGAACGTGTGGAATGGCAATCCCGTCACCGACTCCCGTCGAACCCAGAGTCGCCCGGGCGAGAAGCACGCGGAAAAGGAACTCGCGGTCGACCTCCTCCGGCAACCGCATCGTCTCCACGATCGCCCGTAGTACGCTCTCCCTGTCCTGGCCACCGATGCGGTAGAAGATTCCTCCGGTCTCAAGCGCGGTGGCGAGGCCAACGAGAGGCCCGATCGGGTTCTCCGGGTCATGCAAAATCTCCGGGGATACCTTGATTTTTCGGGAGGTGGCCCATTCCAGGAGCTCGGCGCGGTTGAAGCGATACTGTTCGTCAACTCGGTAGGCGGGGAGGTTTCCCTGGTTGATCCAGCGGTAGATAGTCTTTTCCGAGACGTTGAGGAATTTGGCGGCGTCGCGGACGTCCAGGTGCATGGCATTCTCCCGGGCCTTGGCCAACACCACAGGGGTGCTGAACAGAGTAGGCATTAGGAATCCATTGTTCCTGGATGTCAAGGACACCCGGCAACAAACCACAGATACGGCCTCAGCCCGCCGCGTGGACGTCCCCCCTCTGATGCACGGGTGAAGCAGACGGCGAGACGGGGTGGAGGGTGAAACGTGGATTCTTTTCCGAGAAATAAGAAACGCCCCACTTGTCCTGGAACAGAATGACCAGCTCACCTTCGATATCCTCGGCAAGGCGAACACCGCTGCCGAGGTACAGGTCCTGGAGCTGCTCCTTTTTCACGCCCCGGTCGAACCAGCGAATCTCCTGGAAGGGAGCGGGCTCAAGAACCGATTCGGCACCGTACTCGCTCTTGAGCCGGTAGGAGACAACCTCGAGCTGGAGCTGACCGACCGCGCCCAGTAGCGGCGAAGTGCCGCCGTCGACGAGCTGAAAAGTCTGGATCACCCCTTCGTCGAGGAGCCGGCCGAGTCCTTCACGGAACTGCTTGAACTTGGACGGGTTGGGGTTGCGAAGGTGGGCGAAGACTTCGGGCGGGAAGCGCGGAATCTCCTGGTACTTGATGTCGGGGCGGGACGAGAGGGTATCCCCGATGCGGAAGGAGCGATGGGCCACGAGGCCGACGATGTCGCCCGGGTAAGCGACCTCGACCGATTCCCTCTTCTGACCGAACATCCGCTGCGGGTAGGAGAGCCGCGTGAGCCGCCCGGTTTCTGGATCGCTGACCTGCATGTCCTTCTCGAAGACGCCGGAACAGACGCGGACGAAGGCAACGATGTCCCGATGCTTCGGATTCATGTTGGCCTGTACCTTGAAAACAAAGCCCGAGAACGCAGGGTCGCCGGGGTCGATGTTGCCGGACTCGGAGCGGCGAGGAGCCGGCGAGGATCCGTAACGGACGAAGTAGTCGAGGAGGCCCTGCACCCCGAAATTGGTCATTGCGCTACCGAAGAAGACCGGGGTGATGCGGCCCTGCTTCATGGCGTCGGCGTCGAACTGTTCACCAGCGATGGATAGCATCTCCAGCTCGTGCCGCCACAACTCGTAGGCGTCGGGGGCCATCTGGTCGCGCAACCTGGCGTCATCGGGACCCGAGGTCTCGAAGGGGGCTTTGTACATGCCGCCGATCGTGCGCTCGAAAAGGAGCGCCTTGCGATCGATCCGGTCGTAAACGCCGCGAAAATCCGCTCCGCTTCCCAGCGGCCAGGTGATCGGAAAGGCGCCGATGCCGAGGGCCTTTTCCAGCTGGTCCACCAGGGCGATGGGGTCCATGGATGGACGGTCCATCTTGTTGATGAAGGTGAAGATGGGGATACGTCGGAGGCTGCAGATTTCAAAGAGCTTGCGTGTACGTTCCTCAATGCCCTTGGCGGCATCGATGACCATGATCGCGCTGTCGACAGCCGTCAGCACGCGGTAGGTGTCCTCGCTGAAGTCCCGGTGACCCGGGGTATCGAGTAGATTGATGCAGTGGTCGCCATAATCAAACTGGAGAACGGTGGAAGTGATGGAGATGCCGCGCTCGCGTTCCAGCTCCATCCAGTCGGAGGTGGTGGCGCGCTGGTTGCGGCGTGCACGCACCGAGCCGGCGAGCTGTATGGCGCCGCCATACAGGAGCAGCTTCTCGTTCAGGGTGGTCTTGCCGGCATCCGGATGTGAAATGATCGCGAAGGTGCGGCGTCGGGCGATTTCTTCAGCAAGTGTACGGGTGGTCATGAGCTGTTTCCGGGGTCCTGGCAGGGTCCCAGAGTGTATCAGAGTTCCGTTGCGTTCTCAGGCCAACAATGCCCGCACGACCTCACCGTGTACGTCGGTGAGACGAAAGTCGCGGCCCTGAGAGCGATAGGTTAGCCTCGTGTGGTCGAAGCCCAGGAGGTGGAGGATTGTCGCGTTCAAGTCGTGCACGTGGACGGGATCCTTCACGACGTTGAAGCCAAGGTCGTCAGTCTGTCCGTGAGTGATGCCCCCCTTCACACCGCCGCCTGCAAGCCAGATCGTGTAGGCACGGTTGTGGTGGTCGCGGCCGTCGTCACCGTTTTGCACCATGGGTGTGCGGCCGAACTCGCCGCCCCAGATGACGAGCGTATCGTCGAGAAGTCCGCGTTGCTTCAGGTCTTGCAGGAGCGCCGCGCTCGCCTGGTCCGTCTCACGGCAGTTACGCGTGAGCTCACTCTTCAAGTCCTTGTGCTGGTCCCACGCCTCGTGAAAGAGCTGCACGAATCGCACACCGCGCTCGATGAGCCGACGCGCAATGAGACAGTTCTTGGCAAAGCTCGGCTTCGCCGGGTCGACGCCGTACATCTCAAGCACGCTCTTCGGCTCTCGCGAAAGATCCATGAGTTCGGGCGCGCTCGTCTGCATGCGGAAGGCCATCTCGAAGGCCTGCACGCGAGCCGCGATTTCAGGGTCGCCGACTTCCATTAGTTGCGCCTCGTTGAGCCGCCTCAAGGAGTCCAGCGACGCGCGCTGTGCCTGGGCATCGAAGCCACGTGGATTCGAAAGGTAGAGTACGGGGTCACCGCTCGAACGGAACGCTATTCCTTCAAGAACTGTGGGCAGGAAGCCGCAGCCCCAGTTGCTAGCACCGCCGCTGGTTCCCTTCGCGGAGCTCAGGACCACGTAGCCTGGCAGATCCTCGGCCTCGCTGCCGAGGCCAGAAAGTGTCCAGGCGCCGAGGCTCGGCCGACCAAACTGTTGTGCGCCCGTGTTCATGAGAATCTGCGCCGGCGCGTGGTTCACGGCGTCGGTCATCATCGACTTTACAAAGCAAACGTCGTCGACAACTTCGGCGAGCCTGGGCAGCAGCGCGGAGATTTCGGCGCCGCACCGGCCGTGACGAGCGAACTTGAACTGGGGGCCCAGAAGGTTTGAATTCGGATTGATGAAGGCCGACCGATAACCCTTGAGTAGCTCTGCGGGCGGCAGTTTTCCGCTTTGCTTCGTGAGCTCGCTCTTTGAGTCAAAGAGGTCGAGCTGGCTCGGGGCCCCCGCCATGAAGAGGTAGATCACCCGCTTCGCGCGTGGCGCGAAGTGCGGCGCGCGCGGCTCGAGCGGATTCTGTGTCGCCGGCGAGGCGCGGGCCTTCCCGGCACCCAGGAGCGACGCAAGGGCGAAGGTTCCGAGACCAACGCCCGAGTCGCGAAGAAACCACCGGCGGGCCATGATCCTGCGGGACAGCGCGGAGATTTCGTGCGGGAGGTTCACTGGGGTCAGCTCTTTGTAATGGTTTCGTCGAGGTTGAGGAGCACCCGGGCGACAATGGTCCAGGCAGCTACCTGTGTTGGGGTCACGGCGGCCGGAAGGTCCGCCCGGCGCTCAGGATTCGGAAATGCAATCTCCTTCGCTGTCAACCAGCCCTGCACGATTCGCTCCGTTTGCGATCGCAAGAGCTTGAGGATCTCCTCGATCTCGCCCGGCCGGGGGTTTCGGCTCGTGCAGAGTCGGAAGGCATACACAGCACGTTCGGGGTCGCTTGACCCGCCCTCGCGCAGGGATCGAAGCGCGAGGGCCTGTGCCGCCTCGACGAACACAGTTTCGTTGAGCGACGCAAGCGCCGCGAGAGGAGTATTCGAACGGACACGGCGGACACATGCCAGATCACCGTTGGGTGCGTCAAAACTCGAAAGTGCCGGGTCGGGAATCGACCGTCGCCGGAAGGTATAAATCGCCCTGCGATAACGGTCGCCGTCCGTCGCGACCTTCCAGAAGGTGACCGGGATGAAGCTGATTGCGAAGAGATTGTCGGGCACTGGTGGGAAGACGCTGGGGCCGCCGAGCTTTTCCGTGAGGAGGCCCGAGGCGTGGAGCGTGATGTCGCGAACAACTTCCGCCTCGGCACGAAAACGAGGCCCGCGTGCCAGCAGGCGGTTCCGTGGATCGCGCTCGAAAAGGTTCTGGGTGACCCGCGAGCTCTGGCGATACGTCGCCGAGCTCGAGATCAGGCGGTGCAGCGCCTTGAATTGCCAGCCGCGTTCCATGAATTCCACCGCGAGCCAGTCCAGCAGCTCGGGGTTGAACGGCTCGGCCGCGCGCACGCCGAAGTCCTCCGGCGTCTCGACGAGAGCCGTCCCAAAATACGATTGCCAGATGCGGTTCACAATCACCCGCGCTGTCGTCGGGGACCGGCGGTCGACGAGCCAGCGCGCCAGGCCCAGACGCGTACGTGGCGAATCGTCGGGGAACTTGTGCAAGAACGCCGGGGTTTCGGGTGAGATTTTCTTCTCCGGCTTTTGCCAGTCACCTCGCGTGAGGAGAAAAGTCTCGCGCGTATGCTCCGGCGCCCGTTCCGTGAGGTTCAACACGGACTCTCCTTCGGGGTGCTGGCGCCACAGAGCACCGATCGCCTCGTTTGCGAGCTTCCAGTCCGCGACTGTTGTCCTCCAGAAGCTGAAGATGGCGGCCTGCTCCGCGGGTGTACGCTTCTCTTTCGGAGTGCGGATCGCCTTTCTGAGCGGCTCTGAAATGGGGTCTGCTCTCGGGTGCGGGGTTGTGCTCACGCTGAAGCGCATCCGGCCGAGAAAGTTGTTCTGGGTCCCGTGGGTGTCCGCGCCGCCGTGGCGGAACTTGACCGTGATCCTGAGCAGCGAGCCTTCCGCTGGCCAGTCGTACGCTCCCAGTTCGACAACCGCGTGCGAGTTCTGGTGACGACGGCCGGGTCCGCGATCGGCGCTCCAGGCCGTCTCTTCCTTGCCGTCTGTGAGGAAGGCTGCCGGTCCAACGACGCGCTTGTCGTCCTCGCCCTTGCGAAAAAATTCCTCGAGCAGCCTTTCCGGCTCGGCGAAATCGGCAGTGGTGCCCAGAAGCGGCACCTTGACAAAGTTCTTGGGGCTGTCGAGCGACGCGGCTTCAACGGTCAGTTCGCTCAGGGCGAAGGCTCCCTTGTAGCTGCGTCCGGGTCCTCCAAAGGTCAAATCTCCATGCGTCAGTGCTTCAAGACGCACTCCATGGATGCCAGAGAGCTTCGTCCTTGCAATGGCGTAGAGGTCTTCGCGGGTGGGGCGGAAGCCGAGCGTGATGATGGAGCCGTCCGGCAGCTTGTCCGAGTGGACGACGCCGCGCTCCACGCCGTAGTCGAGAGGGTCGAGCACTTCCCACGTGGTGACTTCCTGTTGTTTCACCTTCTCCTCCCACTTGGCAAGCTCATGCTCCCACCCGGGGTTCGCCTGCTTTAGCCCGCGCTCAAGCTCGGCGACATCGTGGCGGATGCGCTGGATCTTCTCGTGCTCGGAGGCCGAGTAGACGTGAGAGGTTGCTTCATTTGCGTTGTTCAAGAAGGAAAAAAAGCCGTAATACTCGCTCTGAGACAGAGGGTCAAACTTGTGCGAGTGACACTGCGCGCACTGGATGGTGAGGCCGAGGATGCTCTTTCCAACACAGTCCATGCGGTCGAACATCGCTTCCATGCGGTACTGTTCCGCGAGGATGGCGCCTTCCTCGCTGACCATCGAGTTTCGGAGGAAGCCTGTCGCCACGAGCTGGTCCTGCGTGGCGTTCGGGAGCAGGTCTCCGGCGATCTGCTCGATCACGAATTGGTCGTAGGGGAGGTCGCAGTTGAAGGCCTTGATGACATAGTCGCGCCAGGGCCATTGCTTGCGTGGGAGGTCCTTTTCGTAGCCGTCCGAGTCTGCATACCGGGCTGCGTCGAGCCAGTGGCGGGCCCACTTCTCGCCGTACCTCGGCGACTGCAGAAGCCGCTCGAGCTGTTTCGGAAAAGCCTCGGTCGAGGTGTCGGCGAGGAACTGGTCGAGCTCCGCGGGCGACGGCGGCAGTCCGGTGAGGTCCAGCGCCAGTCGGCGCAACAGTGTCGCACGATCAGCTTCGGGCGACGGCTTCAGGCCTTCTTTTTCGAGACGGGCCAGAACAAAGAGATCGATTTCATTCCGGACCCAGTCCGCCTGTTTCACCCCGGGCAGCGAGGGTCGCGATGGCGGCACGAAGGCCCAATGCCGGGGGTAACTGGCGCCTGCGTCGATCCACCGGCGAAGAGTTTCGATCTCACCTGGCGTGAGGGTCTTCTTCGAATCGTCCGGGGGCATCCGCTTCGAGGGATCAGTCGTGGTGACTCGCGCAACAAGCTCGCTCAGAGACGAGCGGCCCGGGACGATCGCCGCCTTGCCGGACTTGCCGCCCTTGAGCGCCTCCTCGCGCACATCGAGGCGCAAGCCCGCCTTTCGTGCTGCCGGGTCCTGGCCGTGGCAGCCGAGGCAGTTGTCGGCCAGGACGAGACGCACGTCTCGGGCGAAGTCGAAGCCTTCGTCCGTGCGCGCCACCTTCTGAAACAACAACACTGAAACGAACATCAGCCAGACCAGGAGACCTTGCCTCATGGGAGGTAACGATAGCCAACAGCGACGGCGGGATCAATGATTCTCAGTCTCACGCAGTCCTGGGGGCATGCATGGAACGGTGTCCATCAGGGTATGTGGATTGGCGGGTTCGTGTCGATCACTCGCAGCGACCCGTCCCCCGCAAAGCTGTCGCGATCGAGGCGCACTCAACCGGCTCGTCTACACGCGTGTGGCTGCGGGTTCGTCACGCGAACATGGCGCGCAGTGTATGCAACGGGCCGCGCACGGGCCATTGGCATTTGGGTGCGGACATTCACTCACCTCGGGGGACGGCATCGGCCGGTACTCGGCCTCGCGGGCTACTTGCCCGCCGTCGTCAGCGCACAGATCGTTGCCACGAGGTTGTACGCGCCGTGGATTGTCACCGCGGCAATCAGCCAGCGCCAGGACCAGGCGAGGTCCGGCCGCGCTCGCCGCCGCCACACCTCTTCCCACACACGCGCCACGCCGCGTCCAGCGATCGCCGAGCAGCCCATGTGGAGCGCGACGCAGGCGGTCCAGCGCCAGAGGATGAGCCCCGGGGTCGGCTCGGGGATGTAGACGAGCAAGTAAAGCGCATTCTCCAGGGCGGCGAAGACAAGGCCGCCGGAGGCGCAAGCGAAGACGATCTGGCGGGCCGATGCGAACAGCCACGGGCGGCGCTCGACGACGATGGTCGCCGCCGCGACCTTCATCGCCTCCTCGGCCAACGGCCCGAATAGCACGACGAGCGAGAGGGTCCCTCCCGCCTCCGCCGGCGCGAGCAGTGCGCCGACCACGGCCCAGGGGCCGGCGCCGAGGGCGACGGCCGCAGTCACCCACCAGCTCGTGCCCGGGCGGCGAGCCGCCAGCGCGGCCTCGAGCCGCGCCGCGTAACTCGGCGCGTTCGGCGGCGGCTCGCCGGTGAGCGACCGCGACACAGCAGGCTCGTCCCAGACGCTTTCGTCGCGCTCATCGGCCGGGGGGTCGGCGTCTCCTGGCGACAGGTGAGGCTCCAGCCAGACTGACGGGTCGGACGCTGGGTCGCTCATGCACGCCTCATGGGGCCGCATGATAGGCGGTGCCGCTGGCGATGAGCGTCACCATGGCCGCGCCGCGACCCTTGGCGACGCCGCCGACGTCGGCCGAGTCGAGCCGGATGTTCCCGACCGCGGTGTACCCCTGGCGGTGCGCTTCCTCGAGCACGCGCAGCAACGCCTCGCGCCGTGCCCGCTCGACGAGGCTCAGGTAGCTGCGCAGCTCGCCGCCGACGAGCTTCTTCAGGCCGGTGAGGAACGTCTTCAGGTAGTCCGTGGCGATGACGACCTCGCCGACGATAAGCGTCGGAGTCTTACCGCCGCCGGCGAGGCCCGGGAACGAGCGCAAGTCGGTCACGAGCATGTGCGCCAGCGCCGCCTCCCGCGATTTCAGGCTGCGTAGGTGGTTCCGCTCCGCGGTGGAGCCGGCAAGCCAGCCCACAAGGAGGAGGCCGCCGACCATGATGAGCTCGAAGAGACCGTCCACGGGTCGGCTACGCTCCTCCTCCAGGCTCGCCCTGGGACTCGACGACGACGGCCGTGCCGTAGGCGTAGAGCTCCGCCGCTCCGGCGGTCACCGCGCTTGTGCTGAAGCGCACGTTGACGACGGCGTTGGCCTGGAGCTGCTCCGCCTGGTCGATCATGCGCTTTACTGCCTCGCGGCGTGCCTCGGTGAGCAGCTCGGTGTAGGCCTTCAGCTCTCCGCCGACGATGTTCTTGAAACTCGCGGCGATGTCGCGCCCGAGGTGCTTCGCTCGCACAGTGTTCCCTTGCACCAAGCCCTTTGTGGCAACGATGCGGAGGCCCGGGATGGTTTCCGTGTTGACGACGATCATGGACTCCTCCAGCGTACAGTCCGGCGCCAGCATGGCGCGGATGGTGATGCGCGGACATTGTCACGGAAGGCGAGGCCCGTGGCAAGGTGCTTGCCAGAGGCCGGGCGTCGCCCACCGCCCGGTGTGACGACCGAATCGTCACTTTCACGCAGGGCCCGACGTCTGTAGAATCGCCCCCATGGACCCCCAAGCCACTCCTCCAGCTCCGGCCGCCGCTCCGGCCCGGCCAACAGCGACCACCCCCCCGGTCGTCGCAGAAGCAACCCCCGCAGCGCCGCCTGCGAAGCTTCTGCTGTGCAAGGGCTCCCGAATCCAGATCGGCTCGAGGCGAGGCGTCGTCGACCAGATCCGGGGCGACTGGAAGAAGCCCTGTGACGTGCGTGTGCGCTGGGATGGCGCGAAGTATCCGGTGTTCATTCAGCCCCGTGTCCTCGAGCTCGACCAGGCGAAGGGTCGCCTGAAAGTTTTGTGAGCGGCTTCGAGCCCGTCCAACTCTCCTACACGCTGAGTCGCCGTCAGCGCCTCGTGGCGCACGTCGGCATGTGGTTGCATTACTGGCCGGGCCTGCTTCTCCTCCTCACGATCGTCGCGGTTGTGGTGGCGCTGGCAGTGCTCAAGTCGGCCTGGTTTCTCCTGATCCTCCTGGTGGGCCTTCCACCGATCAACAACCTTCACAACTTGCTTGCCGGTTTTCTGCAGCCGCTCCTCCTCGGGCCGCAGCAGGTCGAGGTCACGCTCGAGGAGAGCCGCATCGGCTTCCGCTTCGGTTCCGGTTCCGACAAGGAACCGACCTGGTTGCCGCTGGAGGAGATCGTTCACGTCGAGCGTTTCGGGGACGTCCACACACTTCTGGGTGCCGGCGGGATCGCGATCAACATCCCGGTGACCCTGGTGGACGCCAGGTATCTGGAGCACGTCCGCGCGAGCCGTGGGCCAACAGGGTGCTAAAGCCTCCATGGCCCGGCGGAGTCTGGGATCAGAATATTGGACCGCACGCGGCCGGTGATGAGACGCTTTGCAGCGGGCGAAAGGTTGCGGCTGCTCGCGCCGGAGGCGCCCGGCGCCCATCAGGCGCCGAGGAGTTTTCCGCGATGGCGCGAAGCGAAGGCCTCTGCGATCCTGGAAGGATCGCAGAGGCCAAGCGACAAAGCCAGCGCGGAAAAGAACCGGCGAGGCGCCACTCCGAATCGTGCCGGGCCATGTAAGACCGGGGTGATGGCGGCATCTCGCGGTCGAGGCTTGGCTCGAGGTTTGGCCAGGGGTGGCATCGCCGCGGAGGCCGCGCTACCCTGAGCGCCACCAACTGTCCCCAAGCGCCTTCGACCTTGCTCAGAGACCCTGATGTCCCACGTTCCATTGCATTCATCAGCTGGCGTGCGCCTCTCCCGACGCGGTCGCCTCGCCACACTCCCCGTCCTTGTCCTCACGCTCGTCCTCGTTGCGCCGCGAGATGCCATGGCTCACGTGAAGTGGTTCTCCGACTACGACTGGAGCACTCTGCCGAGGACGCTCGAGGAGGTCACGACACGGACGTTCTGGGAATTACTCGTGCTGTCCGTGGTCACCCTCATTGCTTTTGTCCTCATCGATGCCTGGGTGGAACGGCTCCCGCCGGCGCGGCGTGCCAGCGCGTGGCTCGAGCAGCGCGCCCATGCAGGCCTCCTCGTCATTCGCGTGGCGGCCTTCGCGACCCTCATCGTCGCGTGGCAGCAGGGAACTCTCATGACCCCCGACCTGCCCATTACGAGCGCGTGGGTGAGCTGGGGGCAGCTCTGCGTCATCCTTCTTCTCCTCTTCCCCGCCTCCACGACGCTCGCGGGGCTCGGCATTTTCGTGCTGTGGGGTTATGGCGCCAAGGTCCACGGGCTCTTTCACATGCTCGACTACGTGAACGTCCTCGGGGTGGCCTACTTCCTTGCGGTGCGGCCCCTCAGGAGACCTCTCCTCGCCGCCACCGCCCTGCGTGCTCTCCACGCCACCGTGGGCTTCTCCCTCGTGTGGCTCGGCTGCGAGAAGCTCGTCTATCCGGCCTGGGGGCTCGCTCTCCTCGAGCAGCACCCAGCGCTGGCGCTCGGCCTGGGGAATGAGTACTTTCTGACCGCGGCCGCGTTCGTGGAGATGACGCTTGGATACCTTCTCATCATCTGCCTTCTGAGCCGGACGCTCTCGGTGACGATCACGATCGTCTTCTTTCTGACCACGTGCGTCTTCGGGAAGGTCGAGGTGATCGGCCACACGCTCATCCACGCCTCCCTGATCGTATTCCTCCTCGAAGGGAAAGGGCACGCGTTCCGTCCGCCGGGCCTCTTCCACCGCCAGCTTCCGCTGCGAGCGGCCTTTGCGGCCGTCAATTTCGTGGTGCTGGTCCTGGGCCTCCTATGGGTTTACTCCGCCGCCTCCTTGCGCATCCAGGCCGGCGCAGGGGAGGCCAAGGCTCATGTCCACGCGCCCCTGGAGGTCGCCGACCCGACCGCGGTTCCCACCCTGAGCCTCGAGATCAGCGAAGAAGCCGCCGGCTCGACTCTTCATCTTGTCACGGCACGCTTTCGCTTCGCCCCGGAGCATGCAGACGGTGCGCACGTCGAGGGTGAGGGGCACGCGCACCTGTACGTCGACGGGCGCAAGGTAGGGCGCATCTACGCGCCGTGGCATTTCCTCCCGGCCTTGCCGCCGGGGCAGCATGTGGTGCGCGTGACCCTCAATACCAACGATCACCGAGAGTACGCGGCGATGGGCCAGGTCGTGGCGGCCGAGGTGGTCCTGAAGCAATAGCGATCTCCTCTTTTTCCACGCGCCTCACGGCCCCGGGCACGTGGCCGCGCCCCGTTCCTCGTCTGCACAACTGCAGCCAGCGCGCGCGGCGTGATGCGACGCTCAAGCTCCTCCGCAGGGGCCTCCCCATTCCGGAGGAAGAGAGCTTTATTTGAGAGATGGCGACCACGCCCTTCCTCGCGGGGACTCGGGCGTTGATCCAGGTCCGGCAAGGGCTAAATTTGGGTCGAGAATGCCGATCCAGGAGGCTCCCGTGCCCGGGAACAAGGCAAGTTGGTTGCGCTGGGCCAGCTTCGGCGCAAAGCTCGTCCTCGTCGCCGGGCTGCCGGCAGGCTGGGGCGGCGCGTACTTTTTTGCCGACACTGGGCACGCCGATGATGCGGACATGCTCGTCCACTTGGACGCGGTGCTGCCGGTGCAGAACGATGCGGACCTGCTGCGCCGCCTACAGGGCTCGTGGTGGCCGGGGGAGGACGAAGACGAGAGCCATCCTATTGTGCCATGCGCCCTCGATGCACTTCTGAACCATGGCAGGGCTTGGGAGACCGAAGGTGCCCTGGCTTGGGTGGCTCTGCGGCTGGATTCGTCCAGCCGTGGTTGTGGAGGCCCTCGAGGGCCTCCACAACGAGCTCGCGCCGGGTAGGGCGCCATGAGCTCAATAGCTTTCGCCGTCCCCTTGCCAACGAGCCCCGACGCCGAGCGTTTCTGCGCCTCGGCTTGACGTCCTGACGGGCTCCAGGGCCGCTGCTTCCTGTGAGCCCTTCGCGACCATCAGGCTTCGTCCTGCCAGGGTGGATCGATCAGCTCGAGCGGAGCTGACGTCTGCGTCGACAGGGGCAGCTCCGGGGTCCTGGCACCTGGGCGGCCAAGTCGCTTTCATCCTCGCTCGACGCTTTGCGGAACGTGGTCGAGATCGCCCCATGGGAGCCTGTTGAAGAAGCCTCCGCAGGCAGCGTTGCCAGGCCGGGGGGTCGGATGCAAGACGCGAAGGATCACAACGGTCTCGGAGCGATCGCCCGAGTCCAGGCAACGCCGCAGACGGCCCGCGGCCGCCCGAACCCGAAGGGCAAGGAAATCGGAGGTGATCTTGCCGGCCTGGATCAAGAAGTCGAAGCTCGAGGGGTCGGCCGCTCGGCGTCCCCCAGTCTCATGATCTCTCTGTGTCGCAAGTACCGCCCCCGCCAGCGCA
>SXIK01000164.1 GCA_005772855.1 Planctomycetia bacterium
CAGCTCGCCGCAAACCCCCTCCTCGGCGCCTGATGGGCGCCGGGCGCCTCTGGCGCGAGCAGCCGCAACCTTTCGCAGGCTGCAAAAGGTCTCATCACTGCCCGCGTGCGGTATATACCTCACGCGGACGCGAATGAGGCTTTTCGAAGCCCGCCCTGTGAGGCCGTCGGTGCGGGGGGAGTCTTTTTTCCCCCTCCAGGAGCATGGTTTCATGTGGTTCCCGTATCGGTTAGGATCACCGACCTTGAGTCTGAAAGGGGTAGCGAGAAAAAAGGAACTTTGAGCAACCGGAGGTACGACGTGCGACCTACACGATCTCATTTCGAAGTCCAGGGGCGGCATCCGAAATCATTTCTTCACACTGCTATCCTTTTCATGACCGCGGGCGGCGCTCTCCTCACCGGAACCCGGGGTGGCCATGCCGAAGGCGACAAGGCTGCTCGGGACGCCAAGGCGGCAGCCGGCGCCAAGACTGCCGCGGTCGATAAGGCTGCGGCGTCGGCCCCGCAATTCCATGACCTGTCGCTCACGGTTGCCTCGGACTTGCCATGCAGTTGGCCCGCTGGCATGCCCCAGTTTCAAATGATTCGATATCTCGAGATTGGGCCCCTCAGTGCCTACAATAGCGAGATCCTGGTTTTCGACGATCACACGGGCACTCAGTTTGACGCCCCGACGCACTCAGTGGCGCCGCCCGATTCCAAGTTGCCCAACGCTGGACCTTATGGGCTAATGTCCTCCGAAAAAGTGCCTCTCGCGCAGTTTGCAGGCGAGGCCTGCGTCCTCGACTGCAGCACCCTTGTGGATTCCGCTCCCAAGGGGCATGGCAGCCTTGTCAAGAAGGATCTGGTCATGGCCTGGGAACGGGAGAATCGCCCGCTCGTCACCGGCGATGTCGTGCTTCTCCACAGTGGCTACAGCGATCGGTACTACAAGGCGTTCCCGGACGGCAGGCGATTCATTGCCGACCCAGTTGAAGGAACGGTTCCCGGGTGGCCCGATCCGGATCCCGATTGCATGGAATATTTTGCGAGCCGCAAGGTGATGGCGCTCGCGACCGATAGCCCGAGCATGGGGCCCCTTCCTCCACCCCTTGGGGAGGAGACCCACTATGCTGGTCTCAAGCACGGGATGATCTGGACCGAAGCTGCCACTGGACTCGGCGCATTGCCACGCACGGGCGCCTTTTATTGTGTCCTGGCGACGAACGTGGTTGGTTCCGTGGGAGCCTCTGCACGTGCCCTCGCGATCGTTGGCGATCCCCTGGCCCGGCAGCTTATTGAGGCCGCGCGCGCGCAGAAAGTCGTTGATCTTTCGTTGCCTCTTCTTGAGGACAGGCCTGTGTGGTGGCCCGGAAGAGGGGTGGGCAACTCCCGCCATCCCTATTTCAAGTATCTGATGCCACCTTACCAGCAGGCGCGGCACACGCTTGACAGCCATTGCGGCACTCATTTGGTTCCGCCAGCCTACGCTCTTCCGCCCACGGGCTTTGACAATCAAAGTTACAGCACTGAGGTCAGGGGATGGCTAACCGAGTATGAGAAGCGCTACGGGCCGCGTGGCACGAGCAACGTCACGGCGGAGCAGGTGCCCGTTTCCCAAACTTGCGGCCGGGCTCGGCTGTTTGACGTGAAACATCTCGCGGGCACGACTAGCAAGAAATCATGGCCCACCTCACCGGAAATCACGCTATCGCAGATTCGTGAATTTGAGGATCGCCACGGCGTCCTGGAGCCGGGCGACATCATGCTTTTCCACACCGGCCACAGTGAAAGACACTTCCAACCCTTCCCGGCGGGCAAGAGCTGCATGGAGGATCCGCTGAACGGTCAGGGCGAAGGTTGGCCGGTGCCTGGACCAGAGGCCATTCTGTATCTCGCGGGAAAAGGTGTCCGGTGCGTTGGCACCGACGGCCCGAACCTCGGCGGCACCGAGCCCAAGCGCGCGCTAATGACCTACTGGGCGCTTGGAAGTCGCGGCATGGTGGGCGTGGAGTACCTTACAAATCTCTCGAAGCTCCCCGAGAAGGCTTACTTCCTCTTCGCGGCAATGAAGATCCGAGGGTGCCATGGCGGGCCAGGCAGGGCGCTGGCGCTGGGCTTGTAGGGGAGATCTGAATTTGCAGTGGGTTACATGGGCCAAGATGTCGGGATTGGTTCATTGACACCGCCCCTGGGGTGCTTAGACTGGTATCAGTATGAGAGGGATTCTGCGCTATCTTCCGGCGTTTTCTTTTCTTTTGTGGGCTTCAGGCCATCTGCATGCGCAAATGCCGGAGGCCTCAGCGGAGGAGCCGCTGTTGACCTTCAGTTTTCCCCTGGGTGGTCAGAAGGGCACGAAGTTTGAGATCGAGGTCACGGGCAGGGGGCTGACGGGTGCCTACGCTGTCTGGACTGGCGTTGAAGATTTGACGGGCCGCATCCTGAAGATTGAGGAGATCAAGCCGGAGGAGAAGAAAATAGAGGCCTCCCAGGCGACGGCCGAGGCGAAACCTCCCGGCGGTGGCCAGCGTGTGCTTCTGGAGGTGGTGACAAGTTCCCTGACCCTCCCTGGAGCGCATGATTTTCGGCTGGTCTGTCCCCGGGGGATCACGAATGCCCTTACCCTACAAGTCAGTGAACAACCGGTGGTCTCCGAGAAGGCCGAGGTTCACGATCAGCCCGAATGGGCCCAGGCTCTGGATCTTCCAGCGCTCGTTAATGGGCAATTGAAGGAACCTGGTGAGGTCGATTATTACTCTCTTGAAGCAAGTAGTGGTCAGGAGTTGGTGATGGAGGTGGGCTGTGCCGGCCGCAAGCTCAACCCAACGTTGACTCTTTTTGATCCCAGTGGAAGCTGGTTCGACCCAAAACGGCTCAAGCGCATAGCCTTCAACGACGACGTCAGTTACAGAACGAGGGGCTCGAAGCTGATCCACCGCTTTGCAAGCGGTGGAAAGTACTTGGTGGCGGTGGGCGCCTTCGTGGGTCTGGTCGAGTCAGCCTCTTCCTACCAGCTCAGGATTGCCCCAGTCAATTCTGTTTCAAGCTCGGACACCGAGCAATTGTTCACCGAAACCCCGGCCCGCCCGGAAACTACGAGATGGAACGAACGCAGCTTTGTGCGCCCGCTCAGAGCAGACATCCTGCGGGAGCTATGGCGCCGGAACGTTCAAGTCCCCGGGAAGGAGCTTCCGCAGGTAGCAACCTCAGCAGGCATCGCGGTCGAGAGCCCTGGTTTGCCTCGGAGGGGGACTGGGCTGCAAGACGGGGAGAATCCAGCGCTGTCCCCCCCGCTGATTAGTGTCCTGAAGGAAAAGGAACCGAACGATGCTCTGGCGCAGGCGATGGAAATCAACCTGCCCCTGATCCTGGAAGGGGCCATAGCGACAGCAGGTGACGTCGACAGCTTCTCGTTCAGTGTGAGGGGTGCTCAGGCTGTAGCCTTTGAGCTTGAGACTCCCCTGGAGACTCCCAACCGGTTTAATCCCCGCTTCGCAATTCTTGACGCGGCCGGCAGGGAGTTGGCGGTCAATATTTACTCGAGGCTCGGAGGGGACGGCGACGACTGGCTCTTGTCTCCGGAGCCGAAGCTGACCTACCTCTTTGAGCGGGATGGAAAGTATCAGTTGCAAGTGAGCGACTCGACCGTGCGTCGCGGCGGGTCGCGATTCGTGTATCGGTTGCTGGTCCGCCCTCAAATTGCCCACGTGGGAGCTGTCGAAGTTCTGGAAGATCGTGCGAACCTGATCGTGGGGAAGGCGAAAAAGCTAACTGTCATTGTCGAGCAGGAGGAGGGGTATTCCGGGGATGTCTTGATCGACGTCGAGGGCCTTCCCCCAGGTGTGAAATGCTTTGCTGCCGCCGAGGTGGAACCAGTGCTGGGCCCTGCACTGGAGAAAATTCACCCCGAACGCTATCTGCCAAAGAAACAGAAGGTTAACTTGATGCTGATGGCGCAAGAGGGAACGCCCTTGACGCGCCTGCCGTCGCTTGCCCGCGTGAACTTTCGTCCCATAGTGGGCGGTAATCCGGGGCAGATCTTGGGGGTAAAGGAAATCCCCGTCATGGTTTTGAGTGCTCACAAGGATTCGGAGACATTTTGAACACAACGTCTTGTTGCCCTGCCAAGCGGGGCATTCCAAATTGGACCTGACGGAGAAGGCGAGGACCCAATGCCAGCCGAAATGAGGAATTTGCGCCGCGACCGAGTCGGAGCTCGAAGTTGTAGTGCGTTTGCCTGGATGCTTGCGATGGCTCTTGCCAGTGTAGCTTCGGCCGCCGGTAAGCCCGACACTTCGGTCAGCGGGTCAGCAGGTCCCCTGAAGCGCGTGACATCTCTGCGTGTTCTTCCTGCGGAAGTGACACTCTGGGGAGGCAAGGCCTCGCAGCGCGTGTTGGTGCTTGGACGGTGCGCCGACGGGGTGGAGCGCGATGTCACGTTACAGAGCAGCTTCAGCCTGGCTGACTCGCTTGTGGCGGAGCTCGAGACGCCCGGGCGAGTGAGGGCATTGGCTGACGGGCAGACTCTCTTGAAAGTGGAGCATTCCGGGCAAAGCGTAGAGGTGAGGGTCTTGGTCGCGGAGTCCAAGCTAAGCCGGCCTTTCAGCTTTCAGCGGGACATTGGAGGCCTCTTCACCAAGCTCGGTTGTAATGCAAGCGACTGTCATGCGAGCGTGAAGGGGAAGGGAGGGCTGAAGCTTTCCTTGAACGCGCTTTTCCCCAGGGAAGATTACCGGTGGATCTTGGAAGGGGGGAGCTTTCAGGTGTTGACCGCGGCAGTGGGTGGGGAGCAGATTCCGCGCATTGACTTGAAGGAGCCAGAAAGTAGCCTGCTGCTGCTCAAGGGTGCGGGTTTGGTTTCTCATGGAGGGAAGCGTCGCTTTTCGGTGGATTCGGTCCACTACGAGACGATCTTGAAATGGGTCAAGGCGGGAGCCCCATTCGGGGAAGAGAATCAAGAAAAGGCGGTGCAGATCGCCCGGCTTGAAGTGTTTCCCAGGGAGACGGTCCTGGACACCGAAGGGAAGCAGCAGCTGGTGGTGCGTTCGCAGCTCTCAAACGGGCGAGTCGAGGATGTGACGGATCAGGTTCAATTTGTCTCCAACAATCCTGAAGTCGTGAGCGTGACCCAGGACGGCTTGGTCTTTGCCGTGCGTACGGGCGAGACAGCGGTCATGATCCGCGCGGCCGGTCAGGCGGTGACAGCGACCTTTGGGGTGATTGCTCGGCCCCTTGACAACTATCCCAGGATCGAGACACGGAACTTCATCGATGAACATGTTTTTGCAAAGCTCCTCAAATTCAACGTCATCCCCTCCGAGCTTTCGAGCGACGAAGAGTTCTTGCGACGGGTTTGCCTGGACTTGACGGGGACTTTGCCGCCGCCGAGCCGGCTTGCGGAGTTTCTGGCGAACAAGGACCCGCAGAAACGGGACAAGCTCATTGATCTGTTGCTCGACTCTCCGGAGTACATCGACTACTGGACTTTCCGCTTTTCGGATATTTTCCGCGTAGCGGTTTACGTCGCCGGTTTATCCGCAAAAGCGAGCCAGCCTTACTGGGAGTGGATCCGCAATAGTATTGCCGAGAACAAACCGTATGACCGGATCGCCATGGAACGTATTTCCGCGCAGGGCGCCGGGGGGCCTTCGGCCCACTTCATGCCGGGCGAATTCTTGCCAGAGAGCAACATGTCAGAAGAGGTGCGAGTGTTTCTTGGTCGCCGCTTTGACTGCGCTCAGTGCCACAATCATCCGTACGAGACATGGAGCCAGGACCAGTTCTGGGGCTTGGCCGCGTTCTTTGGAAGAATGACGCAGATGGCAGACTTCGTGGTGGCGGATACTCCCGGTGGTGGTTTTGGGAAAGGTGGCTCGGGGGGGCCGGGCCGACCTTTCCTGCACCCACGCACCAAAATGGAGGTGCCGCCGACATTCCTCGACGGAACCGTCTTGCCCGAAGACAAGCGACGGGACATTCGCATGGAGCTGGCCAAGTGGATGACTTCTCAGCCCTATTTTGCGGAGGCGGGGGTAAACCGCATGTGGTCTTATTTCTTCGGCCGGGGAATTGTCCAACCCGTAGATGATTTTCGCTCCACTAATCCCCCCACCCATCCGGAGCTCCTGGAGGCGCTGGCGATCGACTTCAAGCAGCACGGCTTTGACCTGAAACACTTGATTCGAACGATAGTCCAGTCCCGAACCTATCAGCTTTCCAGTGTGGTCAACGAGACCAACAAGGAAGACGTCATCAACTACTCTCATTCCTTGCCGCGGCCACTCGACGCGGAAGTGCTACTCGACGCGATTTCGCAGATCACCGGAGTTTCTGAGGTCTTCAATCGAATGTCATCGGGCGCGGGCGGGAGAGAACCCAGGGGGACGCGTGCCCTGGAACTGAAGGAGTCGGATGCCTACCCCTGCCGGTTCATGGAGATTTATGGAAGGACAGACCGCGCCATGGTTCCAGAGCGTGACGGCAAGGCCAATCTTCAACAAGCCTTGCACATGTTGGCAGGCGTCACCTATACGGACAAGCTATCTCGCGACGGTGGACGCCTGGATGGCCTGTTCAAGAGCGGCGCCTCCAATGCCAAGATCGTTGAGGAGCTTTGTCTCGCGGCGCTATCGCGTTATCCAAGCGAGGAGGAGTTGGCGGTCATGGAGAAGATGATCGAAGGCCGTCCCTCGCGCCGCGAGGCACTGGAAGACATGCTGTGGGGTTTGCTTGGCTCCAGAGAATTTGCTTATAATCATTAATAACGTGGATCGACCTGATCTGCGGGAGGATGTATCGTGAAGGCCATGAAATCTGGTTGCAGTGGAGGTCACACGGGACGGCGCGACTTCTTGCGAGTCGGCTCACTCGGGGCCCTGGGGATCAGCCTGAGCCAGTATTTGGAGCTGAAGAGCGCCGTGGCGGCGGCAGGGGCGGACGTTGCGGAAAAGAAAGCCAAGGCGCGGTCCTGCATTCTGCTCTGGCTTCCAGGAGGACCCAGCCACATCGACATGTGGGATCCCAAGCCGAATAGTTCCTTCAAGCCCATCTCGACACGGGTCCCCGGTATTCAGGTCTCTGAGCTCGTACCGCGCATAGCTCAGCACATGGATAAGCTGTCCATCGTCCGATCAATGCAGACGGAGGAGGACAACCACCCGCAGGGAACTTATTATGCACAGACCGGGCATCGGCCCAATCCGGCCATGCAGTTTCCAAGCTTCGGTTCCATCCTTACCAAGGAGATGGGGCCGCGTAACAGTGTGCCGGCCCACGTGCTGGTGCCTCAGTGGAAGGCAGAACGCCAGTATGAGAAGTTCTTCGAGGCGGCCTTCCTCGGCCCTCAGTATAATCCCATGGTGGTGCCTGACCCAAGCGTCAAGGGCTTTAGTGTCACCGACATCAATTTGCCCCGGTCATTGACACCGGAGCGGCTGCAGGACCGGCGGGCTTTCCTCAAGGCGTGGGACCAGCATTACCGTCGTCGGGTGGAGGTGGCGGAGTTTTCCAACATGGATTCCTTTCAAGAGCAGGCACTGAAGATAGTGCTGTCGCCTGAGGTGCGAGAGGCTTTTGATTTGTCGAAGGAGACGGAGAAGACGAAAGAAGCCTACGGCAAGGATCCGGTGGGACAGAGCGTGCTGTTGGCACGCAGGCTGGTGGAAGCGGGGAGCCGATTTGTGACAGCTTCGGGCTATAACCTGACCCGGGGATGGGACACGCACGCGAAAAATGATGCGGAGCACAAGGACTATCTTGCTCCGACTCTGGACCGGACGCTCTCGGCGCTCCTGGAGGACCTGGAGGATCGCGGTCTACTGGAGTCGACGGTGGTCATCGCCATGGGAGAGTTCGGACGCACACCGCACTTGAACCCGGACTTGGGGCGAGATCACTGGTGGCACTGTTGGTCGTTGGTCCTCGGAGGGGGCGGGATCCAGGGTGGCCAGGTGGTGGGCGCGAGTGACGACCGCGGTGCCTACATAAAGGAAAAGCCGACCTCCATGGGCGACGTCTTTGCCACAATCTACAAAGCCTTTGGCATCGACTGGACCAAGGCTTACATGACACCTATTGGCCGTCCCATCAAGATCGCCAACTCCTTTGAGGACAAGACCGGGGAGCCAATGAAGGAGTTGGTGAGTTAGGCAGGGGAACCCCTGACGACACCTTGAGTCTTGCGCGCTGGCGAGTGGCCCGCCTTCATGGGTTCTGCGGCGCCGTTTTGGTTCTGCTGCCCCGTTTCAGAGCCGAGCTTGCCGTAGGACGCTCTCAGGCCAGAATCTTGCTTACCAGATTGCCGCCAACGTCCGTTAGACGAAAGTCTCTTCCCTGGAAGCGGAAAGTGAGCCTCTTGTGATCGAGGCCGAGCAAATGCAGCATGGTCGCTTGTAGATCGTGCACGTGGATGCGGTCCTCGACTGAATAGAATCCCAGCTCGTCGGTCGCTCCAATTGTCTGGCCACCCTTGACGCCGCCACCCGCGAGCCACATCGAGTAGCCTTCTATATGATGGTCACGACCCAAGAGGTCGCGCGTCTCGCCCATGGGGGTACGACCAAACTCGCCTCCCCAAACGACAAGGGTTTCGTCCAGCAGTCCCCGCTCCTTGAGGTCACGCACAAGAGCTGCAGCGGGCTGGTCGACTTCACGGCAGATGTTTCCGAGGGGCTGGTCCAAGTTCGTGTCGGTGTTGCCGTGGTGGTCCCAGTCCGTGTGGTAGAGTTGGACGAACCGCGTTCCGCGCTCGACAAGGCGTCTGGCGAGTAGGCAGTTGTTCGCGAAGGAGACCTTGCCGGGTATGGCACCGTAGGCCTCCATTGTCCGCGGCGTCTCGCCAGAGATGTCCATCAACTCCGGAGCGCTTGCCTGCATGCGGTAGGCCATTTCATACGCCGCAATGCGTGTCGAGATCTCGGGATCGCCCACTGCATCCAGTCTGGACGTGTTGAGATCTCGTACGGCTGCGGTGAAATCACCCTGACGCTTCTTGCAGAAGCCAGGCGGGCTCTTCAGGTTTAATATTGGCTCGGGGCCCGAGAGGAATGGCACGCCTTGATACGTCGTGGGAAGAAATCCACTTCCCCACAGGGGTGAGCCGCCTCGCGGTCCCCGCGGGCCAGACATGAGCACAACGAATCCCGGAAGGTTCTGAGAGAGGCTACCAATCCCGTAGGTCAGCCAGGATCCCATGCTGGGCAGCCCGAAGCGTGGAGAGCCGGTGTTGACCACCAGTTTTGCGGGACCGTGATTGAAGACGTCGGTTTGCATGCTTTTCAGGATGCAAATGTCATCAACGATGGAAGCAGTGTGCGGCAAGAGTTCGCTCACTTCGGCGCCGCACTTCCCGTGTCGCTTGAACTCACGCCGTGTTCCAAGGAGCTTCGCATCTTTGCCAATAAAAGCGAAGCGTTTACCCTCGACATAGGATGCGGGCACTTGCTGCCCACTGAGTTCCCTCAGCTTTGGTTTCCAGTCAAAGAGCTCGAGTTGGCTGGGTCCACCCGCCATGAAGAGGAAGATGACTCTCTTGGCCCGGGGCGCGAAATGCGGAGGACGTGGACCAAAGGGCCCCTCGCTCGGGGATCTTGAGGGCTCGCTGCCCGCTTCGAGGCGTCCTTCGTTCAGGAGTGTTGCAAGCGCAATCGCTCCGAGCCCCATGCGGCACTGTCTGAAGAAATAGCGGCGGGTCGTCGAAAGAGAGCGATCCTCGTTTTGGCTGGAAATCATGGTTAAATTATAAAATGCAGGCGCTCGGGGGTCCAGACCGAAAGCAAGCCCGGGAGTGGGTTGGAAGCAGTCTGCGCTGGCGAGACGCGAGACGATCTTCCATTACTCCCTTGTGATCAACTCATCCAGGTTGAGCATCACTCTGGCGACGGCCGTCCACGCCGCTCCTTCCGCGGGCCGAATGCTCGGGGGCAGCGGCTGCGGTGCTGCCGCGTCGGCGTCGCTGGGCGTGCCGGCGAATTGGGTGCGCTGAGTGTCGAGGAAGTCCGAGAGCCGCCGGACCTCCTCATCCAGGGGCGTTCGCGCGAAACAGAGGCGAAAGGCCAACTTGAGGCGATCCATATCCGAGGGCAGAGCTTCCCCGAGAACACGCAACGCCAGCGATTTCGCCATTTCCACAAAAGCGGGGTCATTCGCGAGTGTGAGGGCCTGGAGCGGCGTGTTCGACCTTGGGCGGCGGGTGCAGGCGGTCGTGGCGTCGGGCGTGTCGAAGGTCGCAAGGAGAGGGTAGGGGCTTGAACGCCAATAATAGATGTAAATGCCGCGGCGATAGCGGTCGCCTCCCTCGCCAGTCTTCCAGTACTTGGGGTTCTGAGTGAACCGATAGATCCCTTCCGGTTGGGGAGGGTAGACGCCGGGACCACCTATCTCGTCGGAAAGCAGCCCGCTCACGGCAAGGCCTGCATCGCGAATGGTCTCCGCTTCCAGGCGGATGCGAGTTTGGCGAGCAAGGAGCCTGTTGTAGGGGTCCACTTCCTTCAAGTCCTCCCTGGCATGC
The DNA here is from genome assembly GCA_005772855.1 of Planctomycetia bacterium. Classification (GTDB taxonomy): domain Bacteria; phylum Planctomycetota; class UBA8108; order UBA8108; family SXIK01; genus SXIK01. Next base: position 10,489 of record SXIK01000164.1, read on the forward strand.
GATGACTGGCGGTACGTCGCCGACGTAACTATGAGCCAATGAATATGCTTCAAGTCCCAACCGCTTGAAACAAACTCGTTCGCGAGCCAGTCTAGCAACTCCGGGTGCGAGGGCGGTGTGCCCTGGGTTCCGAAGTCGTTTTCGGTGCTGACGATGCCATGGCTGAAATATTGCTGCCAAATTCGGTTCATGGTCACGCGCGGCGTCAGTGGGTTACGGGCATCGACCAGCCACCGGGCGAAATCGAGGCGGTTTGCCCTGTCGCTGGTTGTCCTGAGAGGAGGCAGCACCGCCGGAACGGCGCCGTTCACCATGGCTCCAGGCCGCAGGAAATCACCGCGAATGTGGACGTATGTCTTGCGCGGATCCTGCCGCTCCGCCATGACGAGCGAAGTGGTGATCGAGCTCGAGAGCTGCTTTTGTCTCCCTTTCAGATCAGCTACCCTCTGTGCGACCGGCAAGCGGAACGGGTCAATCGAGCGGTAGTATTCCGCGATCGTATTCTTCTGCTCTTCTGTACGCGTCTGAGCCTCGGTCGCCAAGACTCCACGCACAGATTCCGGGACTTCCTTGAGCTTCTCTACCTGGGTGGCGAGGTCCTTCTCCCACTTCTCCTGGCGATTGGCCACAGAAGGCTCATTGTCAGCAAGCAGTTTTTCAGCCAATGCGAGTTCATTGGCAAGTGCGGGCAGCTCACGCATTTTGTGGGTGGTAGGCACTTCGATTGTGGGTTCGTCAGCGTTGTTGAGCAGCGCAAACAGCTCGTAGTATTCGCGCTGCGAGATGGGGTCATACTTGTGATCGTGGCAGCGTGCGCAGCCCACAGTCAGGCCAAGAAAGACAGAGGCGGTCGTGTTGACGCGGTCGGCGACGGCTTCGATCCGGAACTGCTCCTGGTCCGTGCCGCCTTCTTCATTCCGCATCGTGTTGCGATGGAAGCCTGTCGCAATGACTTGCTCGAGCGTCGCGCCCGGCAGCATGTCACCCGCGAGTTGGTCGATCGTGAACTTTTCAAATGACAGGTTGCTGTTGATGGCGTTGATCACCCAGTCGCGGTACTTCCAGATCGAACGTGAGCCGTCGATGGTGTAGCCGTTCGAGTCTGCGTACCTCGCGAGGTCGAGCCAGTGGCGCCCCCAGCGCTCACCGTGGTGCGGCGAGGCCAGCAAGCGCTTGACGAGGTGCATGTAGGCTTCGGGGTGTGAGTCCGCGAGAAACGCTTCGACCTCTTCGGGTCGCGGAGGAAGCCCCAGGAGGTCGAAGCTCAGCCTCCGGATAAGAGTGACAGGGTCCGCCTCCCGTGAGGGCTCGATTCTGTCTTTCTCGAGACGAGCGAGGATAAAGTTGTCGATCGGATTTCGGATCCACCCGGCGTTGGTAACGTCAGGGGGGGTGGTCCGCTTGACCGGCTGAAATGCCCAGTGGTTGCTCTGGGTAGCGTGCGCGGACTCCACCTTTTCGTCGAGGGGCAGGGGGGCGCCTTCGTTGATCCATTGCTCAATGAGAGAGATCTCAACAGGCGAGAGGCGGGGACCCTCGGGCGGCATCGCATGGACATCCTTGCGGCCCAGGACGGCGTGGATGAGGAGGCTCTCCGCGCTCTTTCCAGGCACGATGGCCGCGCCGCTATTGCCACCGGAAACTACCAGGGCGGCCGCGTCGAGTCGCAAGCCCGCCTTCTGCTTTGCTGGTCCGTGGCAGCGATGGCAGCGAGCTTGAAGGATGGGTTTGACGTCGCGTGCGAAGTCTACGGGCTCCGCCGCCAGTAGGACGCTTCCGACGAGAACCCAGAGTGTTGCGATCGTTGGTTTCAAGAGCATATTTCAAGACTACCAAGAAATTCCGCCCGGTACACTCCAAGAAAAGACTCGGGCAAGAGGGCACCTTCTCGCCCGTGCCTTCCCGAATCAAAGCAATATTATACTTCACTCGGCCATGATTGTACGTCCGTCCTGACCCGGGCTTACCGACTATCCGCGCCAGGAGGCACCTGGCGTTTGTCGAGCGCCGAGGAGGGAAGGGGGAGCGTCGCCAGGTACCCCGGCGTGGGGCGCGGCTGCTTCCCACCCGCGGGGAGTATATCCCGGCAATTGGGTGGACGGAGCAACATTTTTTCGAAGAGTCAGCCTCGGGGGGGCGGGTGTTTGAATGCGTGCCCGTCCAGAACGTCAGAGCCCGCTTCTACGTTCTCTTCGACCATGTCATTCTGCTCCGGGCGTGGTCATCGGTACGCTCGAAGAGGGTGTCCACCGACGTGCAATTCGGCACTTCGTCGTATAAGTTCGCCGAGGTTGAGAAGGCCGAAACCTCCGCAATGGGGCGGGTGTTGAAGCGTAAGGTGAAGGTGCTCCTGGCCAGGAGGCTGTGTCAGATCGGTGGATGTTGCTGGAAGACGCCAGAGTGTGCTTCCAGTGCCAGGGCGGCCTGAAATAGAACAGACTCCTCGAAGTGGCGGGCGACCAACTGCACACCGATGGGCAACCGATCCTGACTGAAACCAAAGGGAATGGAGATGGCGGGAGAACCGGTGAGACCGAAACCGACCGTGGCGCTCCCAGCATGGGAAGCCGGGACGGTCTTGCCATTGATCTGGAACGTCGCGGCGCCGTGAACATGTGCCGTCAGCGGAGCTGTGGGCAGAAGGAGCAGGTCCAGGTCTGAAAAATACTGCGTCATGTCCTCTCGGAGCCGTTCGACGTCTGCCAGCGCCTTGAGATATTCCGCAAAAGTGGGCATTGGACTGCCCAATAGCCGCCGGGAGGACGGAGCTAATTTCTCGTGGTGTCCGGAAACGAAAGGCTCCAGATAGGTGGCTATCTCGCCCCCCAACAAGTTCATGCCCACCTCAATGGGCTTACGCTGCTCCCATTCCGCCAGTGAAATGGGCTTCATCTGGCAGCCCCGGCTTTCCAGGGCGGCGGCTGCGGCGACCACGATTTTCTGAATCTCAGAATCTACCGGCGCGAACGGTCCCTCGGCACACCACCCCACAGTGAGCTTCTGGAGGGGCTTCCCCAGGTCTGGGACTCCTGGGGCTGGAACCGGCACCGCATAAGGGTCCTTGCCGTTCGGCCCTGTCAGCACTGACAAGCTCAAGGCAGCGTCCTGAACGGTTCGGGTCAAGGTGCCAACATGCATGAAGCGAGCCATGAGATCGGGCCACGTTCCGGTCAGGGGAATCCGCCCGTGTGTCGGCTTGAAGCCCACGAGGTTGCAGTAATGGGCGGGCAGGCGGTTGGATCCCCCAAGGTCGGTGCCCATGCCGAGAGGTGAGAGCCCGGCGCTGACGGCCGCCCCTTCTCCACCGCTGGATCCACCCGGGGTCCGGTCCAATTTCCAGGGGTTATTGGTCTGCCCAAACATCACGTTGGACGTCTCGGACCACAAGGAAAACTCGGGCAGATTCGTCTTGCCAAGAAGTATGGCGCCAGCTTGCTTGAGTCGACTCACTGCAGTGGCGTCCGCCCGTGGAACGCGATTCGCGAAGATCCTGGAACCCCTCGCGGTTTGAATCCCGGCCGTGTCAAAGCAGTCCTTGGCGGTAAACGGGACGCCGTGGAGTGGGCCCAAAGTCTCGTTCCTCATCAGGGCGGCCTCGGCTTTCCTGGCGCTATCCATGGCCCCATCCGCCAGGGTGACGACGGCGTTAAGCTTTGAATTGACGGCCTGGATTCTGTCCAGGTGGGCTCTTACTACTTCGAGAGGCGACAGCGTCTTGTTGCGGATCCGCAGGGCTAGCTCGGTCGCGCTTGCGTAACAGATTTCGTTGCTAATGGGATCTCCCTCAAGTGAGGCGCCGAAGTAAAGCACACTGTGAAGGGGACGCAAGCCTCGGCGTGGTGACGAGTAGCCAATTTCCACCGCCGCAGTCCGTACAACGTGTCACTGGATGTCGAGTAGCGTTGCCGCGTTGTTCCAGAAGATATCCTCAACGGCGCTATCACTCAGACGTTCTGACCAGCACGCCCACTTGAGCGAACGCATGTGCTCATAACCGATGAGCGGCGGCTGGATTGCGATATGCTTCTCCTTCCACACGGGCGTCTCCTCGTAGAGCCACAGGAAGGTGTCACCCACCCCCACGGAACGGCCGCGCTGATGACAGGCGGGCAGGTCCGTGCCGTACATCAATTTCTTGTGCCCCATGATGCGCAGGATCGCCTGGTGGGCCATCGGCTCGCAATTGGCGCTGGTGTCGAAATAGACGTTGTCGAGCCCCTTGAGGGCGTGGAGTCCCTCGAGGTTGTGAGCCGGCTGGAAGCCGCGAGCCGAGTGCGCCAGGATCAGCTTCATGTTTGGGTAATTCTTGCAATAATGCTGAATCCACTTCTGGTTGCCCGGGTCGGCCACTGCCCGCGAACGGACCATGTGTAAGGTGATAAACAAGCCCTCCTGGTCCGCGACTTTGACCAGCCGTTCCGGCAAGTAGTCCGGGATCTGGGCCTCCCAGGTCGGCGTAACCGAGCTAAAGGTGTGGTAACACTTCAGCCCGCGCAGCTTGAGCCGTTTCACCTCTTGTCGGACCCACTCGGGGTCGTCTTCAGGCGTCACAAAGAACGCGCCGACGGAGTCCTTTACGCCCTCGACCTGTCGTCCCATCCAGCCGTTGGCTTGTGGTAGGCGATGTTTTTTGTCATGAGCAAAGGTGGGCAGAAACAAGCCGCAGGTGCGGCGACCCGGGTGGATATCTTGCATCAAAGTCTGAAATTCCCGGTAGCCCACGTCGTGCGGCAAACCCTTTATGTGCCAGGAAACATCTTCCCCTGACCAGAGATGACAGTGAGCGTCAAAGACCTTCTGAGGAAGGAACGAATCCAGTTCGCGCTGGAAATAGGTGCGGTCTTCGTCCGTCAGTATCGACGGTGGCATCGTAGACATTGGAAATGATCCTTTCGTGAGTTCGGTATGAAAGTATTGATTGCGCGACTCGCGCCGAAGTAGGTCAGCGCTGCGCCGTCTCACTCCGCGACCAGGAAACGGGAACATCTTCGTGCAGCGGATAGATTTTCCGTCCCAGGCGCTTGAATCTGCCACCCCATTGGCGATAGTCGTTGGACAGGGCGGTCTTGGTGATGACATTAAAGATCGAGCCAGCTATCGGGGCGAAGCCGCTGCGGAAGTGCCCGGTCGACTTGACGGAAATGTGGCGCATCGCGCGGCAGTCCAGCCCCAAACTGCGGCAGAATGCCAAGTCGATCGGCTGTACCCGGCGGCTGATCACGACCACGTGAACGCCATCTTGCTCTATCCACGCCGAAGGGCCCAAATCCTCAGGTGCGTGGGCAAACATTGGACCATCGTACGTGAATCGACCCTGGGAAAGCGCCCTGACTCGGGCCCGCATCGGAACGGGGGGACCGAGTCGTTCGGACGACTTTCCTCCCACCCCGACAGCGATCTCGGCGCCCACGCCGGCAGTCGTTGCCTGAGCGGCAGTCTCGGGATCGACCATGTAGAGCACTGCGGAGGGAGTGAGACGACGTTGAAGGAAGAGGCGCAGAATTTCTGTTGAGTCACCCGGTGCTCCTCCTCCCGTGTTGTCCCCCTGGTCGGCCAGAATGATCGGATACTTCCCCGCCTTTTCCCCCAGCAAGAGGGCGGCCTCGGGTGTCAGCGACTCGGCCTGCCACAGCTTCCTTCTTTCCCAGACCCATTGTGCCAGCTCGTCAGCCCGTGCTTCAGCGAGCGCCTCGTTGGCATCGGTCACCACGATCGCAGAAGTTCCCACGACCGGGCTGTCGATAGGTTGATACCCAACTCCCAGGCTGGCGGACAAGACACCGGGCACTTGATCGAGCTCTTCCAACTTGCCGATGGCGTCCCTCATCGGGGGGTCGGCGGTCATCATCTTGGGCGCGCTCCACAAGAGCGGGATCGAACGAAAGGCCATCCTGGGTCGAATCTCGCCAGCGATGGTTCGGGCCATGAGGCGGGTCGTGTGGACAGCGCGCTCGGCCATGTCAGTGTGCGGATAGGTACGTTCCACGACCAACACGTCGGCGGCCCTGGCCATTTCCACCGTGAGGTTGCAATGCATGTCGTGCACTGCCATCACCGGGCAATCAGGCCCGACAAGCTTGCGCACCGCTGACAATACGGCCCCGTCGGCATCGTCGATGCCCTCGGCGGCAAAGGAGCCATGGAGGCTCAACAGCACGCCGTCAACAGGCATGGCATTTCGGAGCAAGTCGAGCAGCTCGGAAGTCACCGTCTCGAAGGTTGCACGTGAAGCCGCCCCTCCAGTGAAGGCTCTTGCCCACAAGAGCGGCACCATTTCCAGGCCATTTTCCCGAACACCCCGGACGAATCCATCCACGATCGTGTTGGCCTTGCCGAGCCGTGCGATTTCGGCGCCGCGGACCGTCTGGCTCCGAAAGTCCTCCAGGGTAGTGGGTGCGGGATCATCGGTCCAGGGAAGGAATCCGCAGGTCTCGTGTTCAATCCCGCCCACGGCAATGCGAGCAGTTCTCATGGGTTCAGATTTTCCTTGGTATCAGTGAGGAATCTTGGGCAGCAGCTCCCACTGCGCGGCACTTACGCCGCAGATCTTTTGGTTCCAGGCGTGAAGGAGCAAGATCTCGAAACTTTCTAACAGATTTCCCTGTCGGGGTCAACGAAAGCCTCTGTCTTGCAGCGATTCCGTAACCGGACATTCAATCCGGCGCGGAGCCCTGGTTTAGGTCGATTTCGCAGGCAGACCATTTTCGCAGGACGTTCCCGGGCCCTTTCGGCGTGCGGCGGACGACATTTCTACCCCGGTTGGACCGCCGAC
>SXIK01000165.1 GCA_005772855.1 Planctomycetia bacterium
GGGAAGCTGACGCTCTACCACTGAGCTACACCCGCGATCGCTTTGGGTTATCGAGGATGACATGACCCGAGCCCGCCGGGGGCGTCAAGCACTCAGGGTGGGGCCGCGTGCCAGGGCAGCTGTCGGCTCGATGATGGCTCCTCTGTCAGCTCAGCACAGTGCCGAGCTCCTGGCTCGAACCTTGCCGTCCGCGTCCGGATCTAGGAGGACGGAGCCTGATCGTTTTCCCTTCGACTCGGGTGCTAGCCGCTCCCTCAGCTCCTCCGGGTCGAGCGCTGCCAGCGGCGAGATTTCGAGCTCGCCGGAGACTTCCAGGCCGGCTTCCCGAGCCCAGCGGCGGTGCTCCTCAATGTAGAGCGCGTGGGCGCTCTCGATGGAGTCGACGCCCGTCTTGTTCTTGATGGGCGCGAATTCCTCCCGGCGAGCCACCTCGAGCGAAAGCGACTTGCGCGCCGAAGGGAGGGCGTCGAAGACGAAGGATTCGTACTTGATGCCGTCGACTTCAGTCGGTTTCCCTTCGGTATCGATCGTCGAAAGCTTTTTCTTTGCGAGGTGGTGGGGAAGCTGAATCGCACCCTCGGCCACTCTTTCGAAGAAGCCGAGGTCGAACATGTGAATCGCTATGCTTCCCGCCCAGTGAATGAGCTGTCCCGCGGAGTCCCGCGCTTCCGACTCGGCCCTGGAGAAGTCGCTGTACTCGATAACCCGGGTCTGACCGTCCTCGATTGCGACAACCCCCATCTTCTCCTCCGGTCCTGTCTTCGAGAGCACCTTGAGCGACATCTCGGAGCCTGAAAGAGCGTGGAGGCCCACGAAGATCGGATCCGCAATGCGGACCAGGATATTGTCCACCTGGAAGTAGAAGAGCTGCTCGATGCCACGTTTTTGAGCGTCGGCGAGTGCGCCACCCTGCTTGAAGGCAGCGTAGGATCCACCGTGGCCGTTGGGGCTCTGGAAGAGCCTGCCTTTTGACTGCAGGACCAGCTTGCCCGCGGTGTCCAGCGCGGGAAGCATCCGCTGCGGCAGAAACATGACGTCCCGGGGATCAAGACCGAAGAATCGATGACTTTCGAAGAACTTGCGTGTCTCCGCGTCATTGGCCTGGCTTGTCATGATGTACCATGGCAGGCTGGCACCCGAGCGCTCCCTGAGCCGAACGAGCTTCTCCGCATGGAGCTGAAAAATTGTCTTTCTCGACAGAGGGCCAGCGGGGAAACAGCCCTTCGGGCCCTCGAAGCCGAGCCGGCTTCCCTGCCCGCCGGCGACGAGGAACACGCCGACCTTGCCCTGCGTGATGAGCCTGTGCCCATGGGCTGCGGCCAGGGTGCGTGGAGTGCCTCGCGGTTCCTCTCCAAGGCGCACGACGGGAGCCGGCTCGCGTTGCCCTCGAAATGGAGCCTCGCCCCGGGTGGCGGCCAGCTCGGCAACCTCCCGAAGGTCGATCTCGCGCAACTCGGCTGCGAACGAGTCGCGCTCGGGATCGGTGAGATCATTCCAGAAGCGAAAGACGTGGTCCTGGCCGGCTCGAGCGAACGCTTGAAGCAGCTCCGAGGGGATATTTTTCGGCATGACAGAGATCTTGGGCATGGTTATCGGCTCCCCGGAGGGCGAGATCGAACGTCTCTTCCTCGGCTACAATGAACGAGTGAGAGTATCTGCCGGCTCCAGTGACGTGCCATGGAAAAAGAGGTGGACATGGACGTGATCGGCGCACGTGGGTCGCACGATTCTGATCACTGGAGAAAGGCGCTGACAGCGTTCGCGCTGTCCTTCATCTTTCCCGGCGCTGGTCATGTTTACGCGGGCTCCCTTCTTCGAGGGTGCCTCTGGTCGATAGCTTATCTATCCCTGGTCATTCCCGGGGCGATTTTACTCTACATCGGGCTCTCGTCGCCGGGGTCTGGAGTCCTTCTCGCCGTCGTGAGCCTTATCTTCGTTTTTCTGCTCCTTGGCGCGGTGGGTCCTGTCCGGGCCTCCCTCCGGGCGGCTCACGCGCCGCAGGCGTGCAAGCCTCTCTGGCTGCTCGAGGGCTACGCGGCTCTTGTCGCCCTGGGGCTCACGCTCGAGACTGGCTGGTTTTTTCGGAGCTGCTTTGTCGTGAAGGCGGTGAAAACTTACTGCCTTTCCCCGTTCGTCTCGCAGGCTGATCGCTTGACGGTGCTTCTGTCCCGTTACGTGCGACCCGTGCACGGCGATCTATTACTTTGCCAGCCGCGTGCGTCCATCACGGCATGCAACGCGTCCGAGCCCACTTCTCTCCTGAGGTTGGGGCTGGTCCTCGCAAGGGAAGGCGACACCATTTGCGCGAGGGGGGGAAAGCTCCTGGTCAACGGCCTTGACCTTGCGCTCCGTCGATCGGACCAGCGCCTCGAGCTCGAGAGAGCTGGACGTTTGGAGCGACGCAGGAGGTTTTTCGCACCTCTTCGCCTTGTTGGGAGATCGATTGGCGGGATTGCGGTCGACTTGCCACCGACAGCACTCGAGGCCCCTCTGCAATGGGGTGGACCGGACTGGGGGCCTTACGTCGTGCCGCAGAGGCGTTACTACATGCTGCTCGATGAGGGCGATTGCTCGCCAGTATCGGAGCGCCATCAAGGTGTCTTTGTCCAGAAGTCGGACATCGCGGGCCGTGCCATCGACTGATACCGGGCTGACACGTCGCGTAATCCATGGTCGTTTGCCGGATGTGAAGTCGCCCTGTACTCTTCTCCGACTCATGGGTGGCCGCGCCTCGAAGAGAGCTCAGGCCGAGAAAGCGGAGAGAAGAGCTTGGAAAAAGAACCCACAAAGAAAAGGCGCCCATCCAAGGGCAAGGCCCAGACGGGGCAGCAGAGCGACGAATTTGGAGCCACGCAGGGGCAGGCCGTGCGATTTCTCCTCAACGTTATCAATGCCACAATTTACTCAAGCGGCGAGGATTATCCCGGAGCACTGGAGGAGTTCTTTCCCCAGGTCCAGGCTCTCGGGCACCTCATCGGGGCAAGAAACCTCGACGAGGTCAGCGAGTTTCTTCGCCGCCGCAGCCACTGGTGGTGAGCGCATGCCTCCGCTACCTGCGGATAATCTGGGTTAATGCCTCGAGGATCACGCACTTGTCGACTCGCTCCCAGGACAGGCTCGCGGTGAGGATCTCCCTGAAAAGCTCATCGGTGAGTTGGGCCCGGGCACGGAGCGCCTGAAGGATTGCGGCGATGCGCAAATCGGGCTCGTCGGCGCCAGGAAAGCTCAAGAGCTCGCGCGGACTGCAGCTTGTGACTGCGCGCAGCTCCTGGCAAGTATCTCCGAGCCCGGCCGCGCTTTTCTCCGCGGTCAGGCCTTGCTCCAGTGCGTACTGGACGCGCTGGCTTGCTTCCGCGTCGACGTCAGGGTACGCCGTGTACTTTCCCACGATCTTGCCCAGGCAAATGGACACGTCCAGCAAGATGCGCCGTGCTCGTTCTTTGAGTTGGGGGTTCTGTGTTTCCATGCTGAACCGAATCCTGGGGCAGGGTCCAAGTGTCCCGCCTGAAATCCGGGTTGGCAAGATGTGTCTTGCACCGAGCTTCGTTGACTTTGCCAGGCTCGCGTGCTACCCCTTGGCAGTCCTCCCAGGAGCGCCACGAGCACCTCTTGACCCACTTCCCCGAACTGATAACAGGCTTGATCTACGGCTTCTGGCATGCGTTCGAATCCGATCACCTCACGGCGATCACGCACTTTGTTAGCATGGATCCCCGGCCTTGCCGTGCTGCGATCTTCGGTTTCCGCTGGGGGATTGGGCACACGATTACGGTCTTCCTCATTTCTTCCATCGTGATTCTGTTGCAGATCCAGCTGAAGGAAGGGGGGTTCTGGGAACGAGGGGCCGAGGTAACAGTGGGTGTCTCGCTCATCGGCCTCGGGGTCTGGAGGCTGATTCTGCTCTCGAGGAGACCGCACCGCCACGCGCATTCGCATGGCGGGTTGGTGCACGAACATCAGCACACGCACGAGCCTGGCTCGGGCCATGTGCACCGACACGCGCCCACATTCACGGGGCTGCTCCATGGGGCGGCAGGCACCGCAGGCGTGCTCGCGATCGTGCCCGTCTCCGTCATGCCCTCGAAGCTGCTCGCTTTCGGCTATATTCTGCTCTTTTGCGTCGGAACGACGGGTGGCATGGCCGCCTATGGCTGGTGCGCCGGCCACCTCTACCAGAAGACGGGCGCGCTGTGGAAAAGAGGCTTTGCCGCGCTGGTTGGCCTGACGGCAGTCGCAGGAATGGCCCTGGGAGTGGTCTGGATCTGGAACAGCGTCAGCGGGCAGTGAGTCCGGCCTCGAACGCGCCTTGCTCGCCGAGGTGCCGCGCGAGTGCCTGGGTCACCACTTCCAATCTTGGTCTCGCTTCGCGAACAAGGTCACGGGGGCCTGCGAGAATCACCTCGTGGTAGGCCCTCGGCAGCAATGCATCCGCGGGGATCCTTCCGGTGAGCAACTCGACCTCCCGGGGCAGGCTCTCCCCGAGCAGCCTCCGCAAGGAGCGGTAGGCCCTCTCGTGACCTCCTCCCCGGGGGGCCCTGTTGAACAGATAAAAGAGGACCGGAGCCTCGACGGCTGCCTCGAGGCCGCCTGGAACGAGCAGCCCCGGACGATCGAAGAGGTCGTAGGGATCGACCAGGATGAAGTCGATCGGTCGGCAATCGCGCCACAGGCCAAGGACGTCTTCTCCGCTCGGGGAGTCGAGCCGCTGTGCTTCGCGGATCTCACTCCAGGCCGCGGCTCTCGCGGGATCGAGGTCGAACACGCGCAGCAGAGGATCCACTCCGAGCGCGATGGCCGCATCTCGAACCAGCAACGCCGTCGAAGCGATCCGCCCCTCAGTCGTGTACGGTTGCTGGGCGACCTTGAACTCGAGCGCAGGCACGGCCGCGATGCGCTCTCTCGCGGCGTCGACAAGCGGATACGTGGGCCTTCCAGCGAATGGGTCAAGATATCGGAAGACACCACTCTCCCTGTTCGAAATCACAGTCGCAACGGTGACGATCGCCCAGGCGCCCTTGAGGACGTCGCCCCAGTTGCCGGGCTCGTAAAGGAGACCGAGCCCGGAATTCACGCCGGGGTCTTGGACTTTCCATCGCCAGGAGCCTCTGTCTGGACCGGACATACTTCGAGTATCGTATCACCTGGTGCGCACGGCGGAGGAGGAGGTACGATTCGAAAAGAGAGGATCCTGATGAGAATTTGCTCGAACCCAGACTCGTCGCGGGGGAGGAAGGCCTCGCCCGCACTGGGCGCCTGGCGGCGTTCAGCCCCTCCTCGGCGCTCGATGAGCGTTGGGGGCTTCCGGCGCCGATGGTGGGGGATCCCTGGTCACGATGTCCCAATCATGGCCGCGCGGAGGGTATTTGCCATGACCTGGCTTGTGTGGGCGTTGTCGATGCCAGGGGTTATTTCCTCGGAGACGCCCTTTGAGGCGGGGGCGGCGAGGATGGATATCACCCCACCCCAGGGCCTCCCCATGTGGGGTTATGCCGTGCGCAAGGAGAGCCCGTGCCAGGGCCTGCTCGATCCACTGACAGCGACTGCCGTGGTGATTCGCGCGGGCAACGATCGACTGGCGATCGTTGGCCTCGATCTTGGCCGTTCTCCAGCCCGCGAGACATTGAGACGAATTCGTGAAGGGGTGAAGCAGAAGACCGGGATCGACCGGGTGCTTCTGGTTGCCTCGCACACTCACCACGGGCCCTGTCTCGAGCTTGAAAAGGAGACGCTCGAGGCGCACCAGCCCTCTGCGAAATACGTCCAGGACCTCCGTGAGAAGCTTGTGTCGGTGATTGTCGCCGCTGGCTCCGCATTGCGGCCGGCCCGAATCGCTGTCGGGCACGAAGACGTGGCGATGAACCGCAACCGCCATTCGCGCATCGACCCAAAGCCCGTCGACCGCCGGCTCACGGTGGTCCGACTGGAAGGCGAGGACTTGAAACCCATCGCGACACTCGTGAACTACGCGGCGCACCCCACGACTCGAGAGGCCATCGTGCTCAAGTGGTCCGCTGATTTTCCTGCCGGGCTGCGAATCCGAGTTGAAAAAGAAATGGGCGGCCTTTGCGTCTTTCTCCAGGGTGCTTGCGGAGACCTTGAGACGGACCTCCGTGGGCTCGACACGATTTCTTATGGCGAGGTGCTGGGCGATGAGGTGGTACGCATCGCGCGGTCGATTCATCCCGCCGTGCCACCCAAGCCCTCCATTGCATGGCGCGAGGAGGAGTTTCGGTTCCAGAGTCGAATCGAGCTGTCGGATTCCATCACGTACCTCAAGTACTGCGCGGCGTTCTTCAAGGATCTGGTTGACGCCTTTGTGGAGGAATACAGGGAAGGTGTGCGGCCAAGTATTTGTGTCGCGGTCCTGAACGGTGAGGTCGGGATTGTCTCGGTTTCTGGCGAGCTTTTCTCAAACCATGCTGTGCGGCTAAGGGAGCGGGCGCGGAGGTCCGAGCTCCTTGTTCTTGGATTCACGAACGGTTACCACCAGTATTTTCCGACTCTTGAGGCCGTCACGGAGGGCGGTTACGGCGCAGGTCCTGACGTCTCGCCGGTGGCGATTGGCGCCGGCGAGCGCATGATGAATCGTGCATGGACCCATCTTGACGAAATGAAATAAGTGGGGAAAGTCTCCGTGGCCAAGTAGAAGAGAAGGCCAGTACGCCACCCCCCTGGGATTGTCCCCCTGGAATGAAAAGCATGATCAATGAGCTCCTGGATCTGGTGGGAATGGAGAGGCGCGAGGACGAATGGCTGGCCCCACATGCCATGCGATCGAGCCAGAGCCGTGGACGTGCCTACCCGGAGCCAGCATCCCGGTTCCGCACCTGTTTTCAGAGGGATCGCGACCGAATTGTCCATTCGACTGCGTTCCGGCGTCTCGAGTACAAGACGCAGGTCTTCGTAAACCACGAGGGTGACCACTACCGGACACGTCTCACGCACACGCTCGAGGTCGCGCAGATCTCGCAGTCGATTGCGAGGGTGCTGCGGTTGAACGAGGATCTTGTCGAGGCGATCGCTCTGAGCCACGATCTGGGCCACTCGCCATTCGGTCACGCCGGAGAGGAGGCCCTCGACGAGCTCTTGCGAGACGAGGGCGGATTCAACCACAACCGTCAAAGTCTGCGGGTCGTCGAGCACCTCGAGAAGCGCTACCCGGAGTTTGATGGGCTCAACCTCTCCTGGGAGATCCGTGAGTCCATCGCGAAACATGGTGATCACTTCACGAAGCCACTTGAGAAGCGCCTGAATAATGAGTTTGACGGCTCCCTTCAGCCGCTCCTTGAGGCGCAGCTTGCCGACATTGCGGACTCGCTCGCCTATGACAACCACGACATCGACGACGGTCTGCGTTCAAACTTCATCACCCTCGAGGCGCTCCGAACCGTCAGGCTGTGGGCGGAGGCGGAAAGGGAGGTCGTGGAGGCCCATCCACCCATGGATCCGAAGACGCTCGTGGCGAGGACGATCTCGCATCTCATTGATCGGCAGGTGACCGACCTGATCGAGACAACGCACCGTCGGCTGTCAGACGGTGCCATCGGCGACGTTTCGGATGTCAGGAAGCACCCGGCCAAATTGGTGGGATTCAGCACGTCCATGGCGGCCCTGAAGCGGGAAATGGAGGCCTTCCTCCGAAAAAACCTCTACGAGCACCACCGTACGCTCAAGATGGCCGAGAAGGCCAAGCGGTTCATACGCGAAGTCTTTGGCGAGTACTCCCGCAATCCGCGTATGTTGCCGCCGGCCTTCCAGTCGAGGATGGACTCGGACGGCAAGGCGAGAGTCATCTGCGACTATGTGGCTGGAATGACGGATAGATTTTGTCAGGACGAGTACAAGCGCCTCTTTCACCCCTTCGAAAGGGTCTGATGACGGATCCCAACTCCCCCCAGGATGCCATGTCGCCTGTCACCTCGCCGGCCTCCAGCAGAGCTGCAAGTAATGGCTCCGAGCAACCGCCGGCGGCCGCCCTGGCCGGGGCGCCTGGAACAACCCGCGCCAGGGAGTCCGGCACCGCTGGAGTCGGTTTGCGCCGGCTGGTGCATCTGGGTCCGCTCACCCGGCACGCTCACGATCGGCTCTCCATCTTTGCCGTCCGAGGAATATTTGTCCTCGCGGCGGCTGGCCTGGGGCTTGCTGGAGGGCGTGTGCTCTCCGAGATTACCGGGCGGGAGGAGCTCGATGACCCCTTCGTCTCGATACTGGTCGCCTGCGGCATGGCCTTTTGCATCATCGGTGTCGAAATGCTCTTCTCGAGGAGCCCGATCCGGACTCTCTCGGCGATCACGTTCGGCCTCCTGATCGGGCTCTCGCTCTCGCTGGTCTTTCAGTACGTGGTCGAGTTCATCGTCACCAGCGTGATGAGCTGGGACTTCCGCGTGAACCACCCCAGGGAGCAAGAGAAGCTCATCTCGTTTCTGAAGATCCTCTCGACAACGATCTTCTGCTATTACGGGGTCACCAACCTGATACGTACCCAGGATGACTTCAAGTTCATCATTCCGTACGTCGAGTTTCGCAAGGGGCTGAAGGGCCAGGCGCCCCTCGTTCTCGACACCAGCGTCTTTGTCGACGGTCGGATTCTTGGGATCCTTGCCACGGGCATTTTTGACCAGCGGATGATCGCCCCCAAGTTCGTCCTGGCCGAGCTTCAGACGATCGCGGACTCTGCCGATCGATCCCTCCGGGAACGCGGCCGCCGGGGTCTCGATATCCTTCACGAGATCGAACGGTCGTACCATGTCGAACTCCTCGATCACCCGGTTTCGGCGGGACAGGCGGTCGATGATGCCCTCGTCAGCGTGGCGGCTTTGTTGGATGGCAAGCTCGTCACGACGGACTTCAACCTTGAAAAAATCGCTCGCTTGCAAGGGATCGGCGTCATCAACATCAACGATCTCGCGACTGCCCTGAAGCCCGTGGTGGTGCCGGGCGAATGGATGACAGTGCGTCTGTTGCGAGAGGGAGACGACAAGGGCCAGGCGGTGGGCTTTCTCAGGGACGGCACGATGGTCGTGGTGGAGGGCGCCCGGGCAAAGATCGGCCAGGAAGTCCAGATCGAGGTGACGAGCGCCCTGCAGACAAGCGCGGGCAAGATGGTCTTTGGCAAGCTTCGACGGAGCCCCAAGGATTCCGGTGAGGCATGAGGGACTTCGCGGTGATTCTGGCTGCGGCGGGCGCCGGGCGGCGTTTCGGGGCGCGCAAACAGCTCCTCGAGCTTCTTGGGAGGCCGATGATTCACCACTCGCTCGACGTTTTCGCCTCCGTGTACGACGTGCTGCAGATCGTCCTCGTGATGGCTCCGGAAGACCTGGAGGGTGGCGCACGGATCGTCGCATCCTGGAGGGCTTCCTCTGGCCAGCACTCCTCTCGTGACGATTTGATCATGACCTTGGTTGCCGGCGGCGCTCGCAGGCAAGACAGTGTACGACGCGGCCTCGATCGGATCTCCTCCTCGGCCAAGTATGTTCTTGTCCATGACGCGGCGCGGCCTCTACTCACCCGGGAAGAAGTGGGGCGGATGGTTGAGGCCACTCGCAGGGAGGGCGCCTCGGTGCTTGGCACGCCGGCCCTTGACAGCGTGAAACGAGTGGTGGACGGGGAGATTGTGGAGGAACTGGCGAGGGATCAGGTTTGGCTGGTGCAGACGCCGCAGTCAGCGGTGGTTGAAACGTTACGCCGGGCCTACGATGCGGCGGGGGATACGGAGATGACGGACGAGGCCTCGGCGCTCAGGCGGATCGGTGTGCGTGTGGCCCTCGTCGAGGGCTCCCGGGAGAACCTCAAGATCACGAAGCGCGGCGACGAGGCCCTGGCGGAAGCGATCCTCAGGGCACGACGCGAGAGCGGACCGGCCACTTGTTCGATACAATCGGGGCCCATGTACCGAACAGGACTTGGCTACGACAATCATCGCCTGGTGACTGGCCGCAGTTTTTGGCTGGGAGGCGTCCAGATTCCAGCGCCGGTCGGTGAGGACGCGCACTCCGATGGCGACGTCCTCATCCACGCGCTTTGTGACGCTCTCTACGGCGCAGCGGGCCGGGGGGACATCGGCGAGCACTTCGCTGATACCGACGAGCGGTGGAAGGATCGCCCAAGCGCCCACTTCCTCGAGCACGCAGCCTGCACCGCAAGGAATGCCGGCTATCGGCTCCTGAATATTGACGCGACGGTGCTCCTTGAAAAAATCAAGCTTTCGCCTCACAAGCGCCAGGTCTCGGAGCACCTGCGCGGTCTCCTGAAGCCCTTCTGGGATCTGCCCGAGGACGCGGTGAGCATCAAGGCCAAGACGAAGGAACGCTGTGACTCGGTGGGCCGGGGCGAAGCCGTGGAAGCCTTCGTGACCGTGCTCCTCGAGCGACTGGACGTCCCCGTCGAGAAAGTGAAATAGATCACGCCATGCCTCTCCAGCTTTACAACACGCTCACAAGGAAGAAAGAGCTCTTCGAGCCCCTCGAACCCGGCCGCGTCCGCATGTACAACTGTGGTCCCACGGTTTACAGCTTCGCACACATTGGTAACTTCGCCTCCTTTCTGCTCGCTGACCTTCTGCGGCGACACCTCGAGTATTCGGGCCTCGAGGTGCTCCAGATCATGAACATCACGGACGTCGGGCATCTCACCCAGGACAACGTGGCCGATGCGCAGGGCGAGGACAAGCTCGAGAAAAAGGCCCGGGAAGAGAAAAAAGATCCGTGGGAGATCGCACGCTTCTACGAGGATGCCTTTCACGCTGACCGAAAGCTACTCAACATTCGAGACGCGCACCGATATCCCCGCGCCACCGAGCATGTGCCCGAGATGATCACGATGATCGAGGAGCTCCTTGCGGCAGGGCTCGCATACGAGGCTGGAGGGCAGGTCTACTTCGAGATCGCGAAGTTTCCGAGGTACGGGATCCTGAGCGGCAATTCGACCGAGGAGCTCATGGCGGGCGAGAGCGGGCGCGTGGAGTCGGACCCGTCGAAGCGCCATCCGCTTGACTTCACCCTCTGGAAGCGTGATCCAAAGCACCTCATGCAGTGGGACAGCCCGTTTGGTCGCGGATTCCCCGGCTGGCATATCGAATGCTCGGCCCTGAGTCGGAAGTCCCTCGGCGAGGTCTTCGACATTCACACGGGAGGCGAGGACAACATCTTTCCTCACCATGACTGTGAGATTGCGCAGTCATCGGGCGGCAAGGACCAAATCTGCGCTCGCCACTGGCTCCACCGCAGGTACATCTTGATCGATGGGAAGAAGATGTCGAAGTCGCTTGGCAATATCTACACGGTTGGAGACCTTGTCCAGAAGGGCTACACGCCGAGGGAGATTCGTTTCAACCTCCTCATCGGTCACTATCGAGCCAACTCGAACTTCACGTTTCAAGGTCTCGACTCGGCGCGAGAGACCATCCGCTACCTCCGCGAATTTCGCCGGAACATGCTGGAACTTCCAGCTCGCGTGACGCCAGCGGAGGAGATCCAGACGGTAGCGTCTCTCTCACAGGAGAGGGACAGGGGCTTTCGGGCCGGGCTCGACGACGATCTCAACATTTCAGCCTCACTCGCGGAGCTGCACGCTTTCGTGAGCGAGGCTTACAAGTTGGCAACGACGGAGGAATCCGGGCGCCTCGCCGTGGCTCGCCTCGACGCCTGGGACCAGGTCCTTGGCGTGCTCGGCGAACGGGATGGCTCCCCGGATGCTTCGGAGACCACCGCAAGGGTTGGGAAAAGTAACTGGACAGCCGCCGAGGTGGACCGCCTGGTTGGGGAGCGGAACGAGGCGCGCGCCCGGAAGGACTTCAAGGAGTCGGATCGAATCCGCGACGTCTTGAAGGCCGCGGGAATCGTGATCAAGGACAGTCCGCAAGGCACGCGCTGGCATGCGGAGGGTTGAGGAGGAGGGTTGAGGCGGAGGACTGACCGGTGGGTCAGAAGGCTCGCGCAACCCCTTGACGAGGAGAGTCGGTGCGGCGAGAGTGCCAACTTTGATGGCAGGGGGGGGGCCGGCCTGCTCCCCTCGAAGCGGGCCAAGGATAAAGTCACACCGATGAAGGTAGAGCTCAAGGACCGGACGTTTGGTGAGTTGGTGGGGCAGAGTTTCTCCTTGGCCGTGTCGCATTTCTACAAGCTCTTTGCGATGGTCTATCTCTTCAACCTTCCCGTCTGGGTGCTGAAATACTGGATCACCACGGCGGGGAACCAGGCCGCGACTCCGGAGCAGGTGGTCCTCGTGGCAACGGTCGGCAGCCTGCTATTCCTGTTCATTAGCCTGATAGTCACCCCCCTTGCGAGCGGGGCCTGCACGCTCCTGGTGGCATCGAGCTTCACGGACGATAATCCCACGGTGCTCGATTGTCTGCGCCTTGCCTTCAGCAGGTTTGGCCAGCTGCTGGGGGCTGCGATGATGACGGGGCTTGTAGTTGGCCTCGGGGCGATGCTGTTCGTGGTCCCGGGGTTCGTCTTCATGACCTGGTACTTCGTCACGACCCCTGCGTTGATGGTCGAGAGACTGGGAGTTCAACTGGCCATGGCCCGCAGCAAGCACCTCACGGACGGGAACCGCTGGAGCGTTCTGGGCTTCTTTCTTGTGACCACTTTCATCGTGATGGTGGTCTATGGAGCCACGAAGGCAGTGGTGGAGGATCACATCAGTAACCCTCTTCTATCCCTGGTTCTACAGTCCGTGATTGGCGCTGCGATTGACGCTTTGGGTGTCGTTGCTCCGGTCGTTTATTACTTCAATATCCGCGTGAGGAAAGAGGCCTTCGACGTCGAGGCCTTGAGTCAGATTGTCGAGGCCATCGGAGAGAGAGGCGCGGCTCGGAAGTGATCGCGTCCTGGGTCCTCGCCCTCGGATCTCTCGGCGAGGCTGTCAACGTCAGCCCCGAGGCGGTGGATCGGGCTGTCCGGGAGGTCCTTTCAGACCCGGCCTACGCCGAGGCGTTGAAAGCGCGCAGTGGGGCAATGGAGGAGATGCTGCGCTGGCTCTCGAGAGCCGTCCCGCGCCTGATCGGCTGGATTCTGGAGACGGCCGTGGAGCTTCATGAGGCTGCCCCCGCGGTTTTTTGGCTGACATTCCTTGCGCTCAGCGTCCTCCTGTTCCTTCTTGTGATGCACATTGGGTGGACTCTCACGGTTGCTTTCAGGCGGTCTCCCGGAACAGGTGCGGGAGCGGGAGATCCTGAAGCCCGGCGGGAGCGGACGAGGCAATCCGTCGAGATTCTCGATGAGGCCAGGCGGCTGGCAATCGAGGGCCGTATGCGTGAGGCACTCCATGGGCTCCTCCTGTCGGTGCTGGCCCTCGTGGAAGAGCGAAGGATCCTCCGGATCGCCCGCGGCTGGACCCACCGTGAGATTGCATCCAGGCTTCGAGTTCCCGATCCCCTCAAGGAGGACTTGCGGGAGCTTCACGGGACGATCGAGCGCGTGTGGTACGGCAATGCGAAAGCGACGTCGGACGATTTTGAACGCTGTGACGCGGCTGCCCGGCGCCTGACTTCGGGCCTGCTGGCACCCGGCTCGCCCGAGGTGCCGCCGTGAGTCCACCG
The DNA here is from genome assembly GCA_005772855.1 of Planctomycetia bacterium. Taxonomy (GTDB): domain Bacteria; phylum Planctomycetota; class UBA8108; order UBA8108; family SXIK01; genus SXIK01. The sequence continues at coordinate 13,541 of SXIK01000165.1, forward strand.
CGGCCGATAGCTCCTGGGACGGGCGAGGTCCTCGTCTCGGACGAGGCCCTGGAGGCCCGGAGGGTTCAGCGGAGGCTTGTCCTGACACTCGCAGCGGCTTCCGTCGTTGCCCTCGCCATCTCATTCCTCCTGAACGCCTGGAGCGAGAAGGATCAGCTCGGCACGGATGTGCGCTCCTCCTTCAGCGTGAGGGGTGACGGCTACAGGGCCACGCGGGATGTGCTTGAAAAGCTGGGCTTTCGTACCCTGCGGCACCGGAAGTCCTATGGCCAGCTCCCGCCGCCGGAAAGCTCGGTCCTTCTCATCATCGATCCGCTTCCGGATTTTCTCCTCGAGAAGACTCGGCAGACAGTTGTGGATGCCGCGCAGATTCGAGAGCTCGAAACATGGGTAAAGCGAGGCGGCCGCCTCGTGGTTGCGCCACCCGGCCAGGCGGTGTTTCATGCGTTTGGTTATGGTGTGAGCCCGTCGCCGCCGGTGCGAGCGGGGGAGGGCCGACTCGAAAGTCTCGTCGGGAACCACGTGGTTGCGCGGCTTCTCAAGGAGCGATGGCCAGAGTTCGAACGTGGTCCTCCCTGGGGGCCCGTTGCGGGCGAGGGTGAGCTCGGAGGCTTCGGCGGATCCTGGCGGGCTCTGCCAGAAGCCCGGGAGCCGATTGTCTCGCCCTTCCTCTCCCGCGCTGGAGCGAAAACGATCCTTGATCTTGACTCCATCCTGGGTCGGCTGCAGGAGGAGGGACGCGGCGCTCTCGAGATGGACTTTCTTTCGAGCGAGCTCCGGGCGGAATGGGAGCCTGTGGTTCGACTGGGGGAGAGAGTCTGTGTTGCCTCCACCTCGATCGGGGAGGGCAAGGTGTATCTTTTCTCCTCGGCCTATCCGTTCGCCAACGTCGCCCTTGCCGAGGCAGGCACCGCACCCACCACGGTCGCCGTGTTGAGCTTGGCCACGGACGGCGGGAAGAGGATCGTCGCCTTCGATGAGTACTCACACGGCCTGTGGGCTCGTAGAGGGTTCCTGGGTTGGGTCTTCTCGACGACCCTCATCTATCCCGTGGCGGCGGTGCTCCTCGGCATCCTCGTCCTTTTGTGGCAAGGTGCCGTGCGGCCGGGAGCGGTGCGGGAGGATCGCGTGGCTCCACGTCGCGCCAAGGAAGAATTCGTGGTGAGCCTGGCAGACATTCTCCTGCGCGCACGGCGCTACACAGCCGCTCGTGACTTGCTTGTCGAGGCCTTCGAAGCCCGGCAGGGCGTCTGGGCGCACCGAATCGCAGACTTGAAGGCCGAAGCCGTGGGCTCGAGGAGCTTCGGCGCGGCCGATCTCGAACGTTTCTCGGAAGCGGTGGAAAAGATCAAGTGCCAGATCCAGCTCGGATCGGGCGGGAAGACAATGACAAGCCGAAAGAACGCAACATGACCATCATCTCCGATCTGCACGCATCGCTTCGCAGCGAGGTGTCGAAGGTCCTCGTGGGGCAGGACGAGGCTCTCCGGCTGGTGCTGCTTGCCCTCGTTTGTGAAGGGCACGTGCTCCTCGAAGGCGTGCCTGGCATTGCGAAGACCACGCTGGTGCGGACCCTGGGTGCTGCCCTTGGGCTCACCTTCAAGCGAGTTCAATTCACTCCGGACCTCATGCCCGCCGACATTCTCGGCACGCAGATTTTCAGCTTTCAGGAGTCGCGGTTTCACGTTGTCGAGGGCCCCATTTTCACGAATCTCCTCCTGGCGGATGAAATCAACAGGGCCCCTGCGAAGACTCAGTCCGCTCTCCTTGAGGCCATGCAGGAACGACAGGTGAGCCTCGAGGGTGAGCGCAGGATCTTGCCGCAGCCCTTCCTGGTCCTGGCCACGCAAAACCCGGTCGAGTACGAAGGCACTTATCCGCTACCGGAGGCGCAGCTTGACCGATTCCTCTTCAAGATCGTGCTCGGCTACCCCACCGCGGATGAGGAGATTCGGGTCCTCGAGCAGCACCGCGGGGATACTGCCGGCTTCATGGCTCTCCTCGCATCGGTCGAGCGCGTGGCCGACGCCGAAAGCCTCAGGCAGGCCAAGGAGGAGGCCATGCGAGTCGATGTGCGACCGGAGATCGTGAGGTACCTGGTCGAGATGGTGCGAAGGACACGGAGCGAGGTGCGGATTCAGCTAGGTGGGAGCCCGCGGGCCTCGCTTCTGCTGCAAGTGGCGGCCCGGGCCCAGGCCGCGCTCGAGGGGCGGGACTATGTAATCCCCGACGATATCAAGCAGCTCTTCGTGCCCGTCCTGCGCCACAGAGTCCTTCTCACGGCGTCTGCCGAAGTGGAAGGCGCCGGCCCCGATGAAATTCTTCGCGGAGTGGCCGATGCCGTCCCCGTCCCGCGTTGATCTGGCGGCAGGAACCGCGAGGCGCAGGGCCGTGCCCCATTGTCGCCTTGTGAGGCTGTTGGGGGGGCTCGTCGTCGCCTCGGCTCTCGTGCCGATCTTTCCGTCTCTCGGCGCCCTTTGGGTCGGTGCCTTGATCTTGATCACCCTCCTCGTCGTCACGGATTTTCTCCTTCGGCCTCACCGTGGCGCGGTTACGGTGGTGCGAGAAGTGCGTCCGATTCAGCACGTTGGCCGAAAGTCCTCCTACTTGCTGCGGGTGCGTAACGAGTCGAGCTCACCCTTGCTTGTGCGAGTGAGGGAGGTCCTGCCGGGGGCGCTCGAAGGGGACGGGCTCGACGAACGAGTGGAGCTTCAGGAGCAGGGGGAGGCGTCGTTTGAGATTCCACTCGTTGGCGTCGAGAGGGGCGAACACGGGCTCCTTCCGACGGGAATTCGCCTCTCTCGCCCGATCGGGCTCCTGGAGTACCAGGAGCTTGTTTGCCACGACGACAGGGTCCTCGTGGTGCCGGGCCGCCCCGCGGCGGAATCGGACTGGATACTCTCGCGTGCGGCGTTGGTGGAAGACCTGGGGGACCGGCGCGTTCGGCGCCGGGGGATGGCGAGGGAGTTTGAGTCGTTGCGGCAGTACGTTGTGGGGGATGAGGTTCGGTACATGGACTGGAAGGCGAGCGCCCGCCGGATGAAGCCGCTCGTGCGGCTCTTCGAGGCCGAGCGGAATGCGGAGGTGATTCTCGCGCTCGACTGCGGGCGACTCATGGGTGGGCTTGTCAACGGCATTTGCAAGCTGGACCTTGCAATGACGCCGGTCCTGGACCTCGCCTCGGTCGCCCTCCGGCGAAGGGAGCGTCTGGGCTTCCTCGCCTTCGACTCGGAGCCCCGCGCGTTTGTGCCTGCTCGGCCGGGTTTGCCGCAGCTCCAGGAGATTCTTACCGCGATGGCTCGCCTGCCCGCCGGGGTGAACCCCACGAGCTACCTTCGCGCTGTCCGCTACCTCGAGGCGAGGCATCGCAAGCGAGCGTTGATTGTCTTCTTCACGGATTTCACCGATGAGCTCAGCGCCCAGGAGATGTACCGGAGCCTCGTGGCGCTCACTCGGCGCCATATCCTGATCCTGGTGGGAGTGGGGGACCCGCACCTCGAGGAAATCCACGAACGGTCAGGAAACGACGTCCGCTCCGTGTTCGAAAAAGCTGTTGCCGGTGACTTGCTCCTGGAGCGCCGCAGGGTGATGGCGCAGCTCGCGCGATCAGGAGTCTTTACCCTGGACGGGGAACCAAGCCAGCTCTCGGGCCCGTTGATTTCGAAGTACCTCGAGGTGTGCCTTCGGGGTGCGTTGTGAACGTCCGTGCGGGCTGACAACCTTGCTGTGCAAGCTGCAACCCGGGCTCTCGACCTCTCCCCGGGATCGTTCGCGGGGTATCTTCCCGGGCGGCCTGCTATCCTCTGGGTCCCCGTCTTGTGGCGAAGGCAGCGAGGATTTGCTCCTCCGAGGGTAACGGGATCGCACGTTCGGCAAGGGTGCGAGAGGCCTCGAGGCGTGCGATCACGGCGGTGGGTACCCGCCCGAATCCCAGGTACGCTGCCCACAGGGCGGCACTGGCGGCCGCAAAGAAGTAGCGGCCAGTATCGGAAAGACTACTCTGACGCACGAAGCTCTCGATGAGGGCAGCGACTAGCAGCATGGGGAACGCAAAGAAGAGGTGGCGCAAGGCGTCGGCCATGGCCTGATGCAAGGACGCAACACGGCTCAGTTCGCCTGGAGCAAGGATGCGCTGAGCAATGAAGAGCCCGGCTCCCGAGAGGAGCACAACTCCCAGGAGCTCGGTGATTCCATGTGGAAGTATCCACGCCCACCACTCGTAAGCGAGCCCGTGTTGGTGAAACGTGAAGCTGAAGACGCCCAGCAAGGCGCCGTTTTGGAGAAGAATGAGGACGGTGGGTATGCCCAGAAGGAATCCCGCGAAGAAGGACTTCACAGCTATTGTGGTGTTGTGCCTCCAGAGGACGGCGGCGAAAAATGACTTGTCGGCGGAGTCCATCTCGATTCCGGGCCGATGGCTCTTCTCGACCGTCTTCTGGCCAGGTCGGCCGTTCAGGAGCGTGTCGAGGAGCTCCTCGCGGGTGGCAAAGGGCGTTCGGTCGTCCATGGCGAACTCGAGGGACCAGTCCATGTCGCGTGCGCTTCCGACGAATCCGTAAATGAGTCCGCAGCCAAGCAGCAGGGCGGCTGTGGCATGGTACCGCCAGAGTTTGCGCACAGATTGTGGAAACGCCAGGAGGCTGGTCCAGAAGACCCGGAGCCCCGCGCCCTTCCTCGGTCGACCGTAAATGACCCCATGAGCGCTGGTGACGAGACGGTTAAGATCGTCGCGCTGGCGTGTCGAAGCCCCGAATGCCTGGAGGAGTGAAAGGTGCGTTGCCGCGGCCCGGTAGAGTCGGCCCAGGTCCTTGAGTTGTTTGTCAGTGAGGCCCTCAAGACCCTGCCGCTGCACGGCGCGGAGACTGTCTGCAAGGCTCCTCCAAAGCTCTTCCCGCCCCGAGGCAATGCCACTATCATTCCCGGGACCGCCGCGTCTGTCCCCTTCATTGGCTCGATCAAGGCTCACTCGATCACGCTCCTTTGCCGTCAAGCTTGACGTTGGCAGAGCGTAACCAACCGGAATGCAAAACTCGAAACGATTTCCCTGGGAAACTGATGGCGAGATCGTGGTCTTTGAGACCCCGGAACAGACCCGCATCTCGCACCAGGTTGCGCCCTTTGGCGCACGGATCGCAGCAGCGCTTATAGATTACACCTTCCTGGTCCTGCTCGGAATTCTCCTGTGGCTGCTCTTGCTCATCGCGGTCTTGCCCCTCTCGCTGGGCGCTGGAGGAAGGGTGTTCCTCCACGTCACGACGGTCTCCATCGTCCTTGAGTTTCTGGTGAGCACGTTTTACTTCGTTTGGTGCGAGGTGCGTGGTGAGGGGCGCACCAGGGGCAAGAAGCGCCTTGGCATCAGGACCATCATGGCCAACGGGCAGGGCCTTACCCTGGCTGCGGCCCTGGTGCGCAATTTGGCCAGGATCGTGGACAATCTACCCATCTTGTGGCTTGTGCCTGCCCTCGCGAAGGGGCGCCGCCGGCTGGGAGACCTCCTGGCGGGAACGTTGGTGGTCATCGACGACACCACGATCACGGATCTTCCAGCGCGACCCGTCATGGGCAGGCTGGGTCAAAGTTATCAGAATCTCGTGGATCGCAAATTTTACTTCAGCGCCGAGATGGCAACAAAGCTCTATGCCGACGACCTCAACTTGATCGAGCACCTGGAGGTCAGATCGCAAGCAGCCAGTCCGGCGCAGGGGAGACGAATACGGGAGGAAGTGGCGAAAAAGTACGCCGAGCGCCTGGGTCTTCAGGCGGAGAAGGCGCTCGTGACCGAAGATCCCCAGAGGTTTCTCGACGAGCTCTACCTGTTCTTGAAGGATCGGTTCGAGGCTCAAGCCTACTAGTTCCCCGGGGGCTGAGCGCTGCCCTCCTGGGGTTGTTCAACGGGAACCATCGATCCCGCATCCGGTCGATTTCGGTCCAGTTCTCCGACCCGTTTCAGCAAGGACCTTGTCGCGGGCGGTGCCCGGCTGCGATGGAGCTTGGTTTTTGATTGCATGAGTATTCGACTTGGCTATAATCAGCCGTCTTTACGTGGGTTTCGTTGACACGTTTGTCAGCGTAACCTGTTTATTAGCATGAGCTAGCGTGGCTCAACGGTAGAGCACCGGTTTTGTAAACCGGGGGTTGTGGGTTCGATTCCCACCGCTAGCACTCTGAAGGATAACTAGAAAAAGACCGAAAAGACGACGCGAAAGAAGGCGGCTCATGGCTCTCCTGAAGACAATTGTGGAGTCTGGGTCGGCCGGCCTGGCACTGCGCATTGTTTCCACAAGATAGCAACGCGTGGGCAGGTACCAAAGTGGCCAAATGGGACGGACTGTAAATCCGTTGCGTCAAGCTTCAGTGGTTCGAATCCACTCCTGCCCACCAGCTTTCAGCGCAATCCTTCGGCTGGCTGATTCCTGTGAGATTTCTGCAAAAACGGCCCCGCCGGTTCGATTCGGATCAAGCCCTGACATTGGCCGAGCAAAATTTTGAGGTCCGGATTGCGACGTTCATCGAATATTCAAAGCGGGTGTAGCTTAATGGTAAAGCCCCAGCCTTCCAA
>SXIK01000166.1 GCA_005772855.1 Planctomycetia bacterium
GTGCCTGTCCTTGTCGCCGAGCAGCCTGGCCACTGCGTTGACATTTGACTCGTCGCCGATCTGCCCCAGCCAGTTGAGGGCTTCGCGTCGAACCTTGTCGGCGGTTCCGGTGATGAGGAGTTTCTCGAGTTCGGTTGCGACCGCATTGCGCTCCGTATCGGCCCCCGGTCGGCCTGCCGTGTGCACCAGGCGATCCAGCGCCAGGCGTGCTGTCGTGATGATGTCGAGGCGCAAGCCGTCTTCCTTCACGGAATCGGGAGCTTGACCGCTGAGCCTTCCGAGTGCGGCCACGACGGGCGCTCCGAGAGCTGCGGCCTCCGCGCGCGAGGCCATGCGCACGTCGGCATCCGGAGACGTCACTTTTTCGAGGAGGATTTTCACCTTCGCCTCGTCCTCTGCCAGGGCGAGGGTTGCTGCCGTCAAGAGGAACCAGAGTGCGGTGAGAATTCGTTTCATGGGGTGCCTGCTCTCAGAAGTTCTTGTCAATTCGGGTGCGGTGGAAAGTCGGAGCGCGGAGTCTAGATGTGCCATGGGCTGCGATTTGGCCGGGAAAGGAGCCGATTCGCCTCGGCGTCGCCGACAACACTCTCGTTTGCGGAATCCCACTGGAGCTTGCGCCCGAGCATATAGGAGATATTGGCGAGGATGCACAACGTACCCACGGCGTGGCCTGCCTCGATCGTCATGATGGGCTTCTGGCGCGTGCGTATGCAGTTCATGAAGTCTTGCTCATGTCCAGGGCTCTTGTAGGGGTGCACACCGTCGGAGGGAGGCTCGTACTCCTTCGCCTTGTCCTCGGTGCCGCAGCCGCCGTCGCCGCCGGTCACGATCAACGTGTCCTTCTCGCCCAGGTATCGGGCGCCGAAGCCTGCACCTCCGTGTGGTTCGCCTGGCTGCCGCCAGTAAAGGACCCAGTCGGGGTCCTTGAACTCGTACTTGACCAGCATGTCGACTGGACAATCCCAGATCCCTTTTTTCGGAGCTGTTCCCGTCGCCTCCACGGTCACCGGGCCCTTCGAGTCGGAGTCCATGCACCACATCGCGACCGACATGACGTGAGCCCCGCGGTCCCGGATCTGGCCGCCGCCGAAATCAAGGAACCAGCGAAAGTTGAAGTGCACGCGGTCCTCGTTGTAGGGCACGTAGCGGCACGGCCCGAGCCAGAGGTCCCAGTCGAGCTGCGGTGGCGGCTCGCTGTCAGGCTTGAAGCCGCCTTCGGGGTTTGGGTAGTGCCAGCAGTTGACTTCCTTGACTTTGCCGAGCATCCCGTTCCGGATGTACTGGCACGCCTTGAAGGCGGCTGGCGTTGAACGACCCTGCGAGCCCACCTGCATGACGCGCCCGCAGCGCTGCGCAGCTTGCACCATCTTGCGTCCTTCCTCAATCGTTACCGAGGCGGGCTTCTGCACGTAGACATCCTTGCCGGCCTCGCAGGCGAGGATTGCCATCACCCCGTGCCAGTGGTCTGGCGTGGCGATGAAGACCGCGTCGATGTCCCTTTGGTCGAGGAGAGCCCTGAAATCTTTGTGCAGGGGCACGTATCGGCCAACGTTCTTTGCCGCGCGCTCCAGGTGGCTCCTGTCGACGTCGCAAATCGCGCCACAACTCTCCTTGAAGTTGTTCAGATGGCTCGATCCCATCCCACCCACGCCGATATGGCCGGTAATGATCTTCTCGTTGGGCGATGCCGCGCCCAGGAATCCCTCGTGAAATATGGCTGGAGCCGCGATCGCCCCGGCTCCAATTGCCGCCGTCCGGGCCATGAAGCCACGCCGGGTCGTTGTCGTTGGCATGAAGCGCAACCTTTCTTGTTGTGATGAGCTCACCCAAAGTATGCATTGCGCATTACTTTCGATTGGGATGTGATCGAGCACATGATAAATTCTGAAGCACTTGCTTGAAGCGCAAAATCACCGAGTTTCCTGCACAGGGAGATCCACATGAGCCGTCGAGTGACTCGCCGTCGATTCTTGTTCCGTTCCGCACATGCGCTGGGTACTGGCATGGCTCTGCCGGCGGTCTTGAGGAGCGGCTCGATCGCGTCCGCCGCTGGTCCTTCGGCCAATGACCGCGTCGGCATTGGCTTCATCGGCACCGGCGGAAGGGGAAGCGACCACCTGAGCGTATACGCCCAAAGCAGGAAGTTTCCAGCCGTCGCGGTCTGTGATGTCGAGGCAGCGAATCGGCAGCGAGCGGCGAAGTCAGTGGGGCCCGAGTGCGGCCAGCACAATGATTACCGGGAAGTGCTTGAGCGTAAGGACGTTGACGCGGTGGTGATCTCCACCCCGGACCACTGGCATGCAATGATGGCCATCCATGCCTGCGAGGCGGGGAAAGATGTCTTCTGCGAGAAGCCTCTGTCGCTCACGATCGTGCAGGCCAGGGCGATGGCCAACGCCGCGCGGCGTTATGAGCGAGTCTTCCAGACGGGCAGCCAGCAGCGCTCCTCGGGCGAGTTTCGTCGTGCGTGCGAGCTGGTGCGAAGCGGGCGCATTGGGAAAATCCGGGAAGTGATGGTGAACGTGTGGGGCACGTCGAAGCCGTGCACGCTTCCCGCGGAGGACCCGCCGGCTGGAATGGACTGGGATCGGTGGATCGGTCCCGCTCCCTGGCGCCCTTTCAACAAGCAGCTTCACCCATATCATTGGCGCAACTATCGAGATTTCTCGGGCGGAAGCATGACGGACTGGGGAGCTCACCATCTCGACATCGTCCAGTGGGGGCTAGGCATGGACGATTCGGGGCCTGTTGAGATCCTTCCACCGGAAGGCACCGGGCCCCAGTACGTGACCTACAGGTACGCGAACGGTGTTGTCGTCAAGTGTGGAGAGACCGCAGTGCAGGGTGTCCGGTTCGTCGGCGATTATGGAAAAATTAACGTCAACCGTGGCTACTTTCAAGCCGCTCCGGAGGAAGTGGCCACGGAGCCGCTCGGGCCGGCGGACGTGAATCTCTATCGAAGCCCGGGACACCATGAAGATTGGCAGCAGTGCATCCGAACGCGGGGCCGTCCGATCACGGACGTCGAGATCGGCGCTCGCTCCGTGACCGTCTGCCACCTCGGAAACATCGCGATCTGGCTCAATCGGAAGCTCCAGTGGGACCCTTTCAAGGAGCAGATGGTTGGCGATCCCGAGGCGGCCCGCTGGCTGGATCGACCAACCCGCGCCCCCTATCACCTTTAATACTTCCTCTAGCAGAACCCGAGGTTTCACGATGCTCTCCTTCCTGCTTGCGCTTGTTTTCCTGGCGGCTCCCGAGGTAGGCGTTTCGACCCCCGAAGCTCTTCTGGGCGAGATTCTTCCTGGCCTTGCAAGCACTGATTCGGCCCAGATCGATGGAGCCTGGAGGGCCCTCGAGCGGGCGTGCTTCGAGGCGGGTCGTCCTGGTGCGGAGAACGAGCGCAAGGCTCTGTCCCTGGCGATCGCCGCGAAGCTCGGGGCCGATGTGCCCGAGTCGGCGCGCGTCATTTTCCTGCGCGCGCTCGAGATTGTGGGGAAAGGCGAGGCCGTCCCTGCCCTCGCGAAGCTCATCGCGCCTGGCAATCCCTCTTCGATTCGCGAAGGCGCCCGCAGGGCCCTCGATACCAACCCGCACGTCAACGCCAAGAAGGCACTGCGGCACGCGCTGGGGCAAGCCGAGGGCTCGCTGCGCGTCGGCGTCATCCATTCGCTGGGCGTTCGCCGAGACTTCCTCGCTACTGGTGACCTCATTGGCATTGCCGAGGACAGCGACCTGGCGGCCAAGCTTGCCGCGGTCGAAGCGCTGGCGGAAATCGGAGACGTCTCCGCGGTTCCGGTCGTGGAGGAGGCGCTCAGCAATCTCAAGGGCCCCGAGCTCGCGGTGGCCCAGCGGGCCTACCTCCGGCTGGCTGATTCGCTCGTGCGCAACGACGAGAGAGGTCAGGCCCGACGAATCTACGACAAGGCAGCTCGGATTTCTCCAGCGCACAAGGCGGCGGCGTTGATTGGATTTGCCAGGGCAGGGCTCCAGAGCGAGATCGAGCGAATCGCGAGCGCTCTTGATGACCCTGACCCGCAGGTTGGAGGTGCGGCTGTTGAGGCCGCCTCCAGGATCACCGGCGACGGCATGACGAAGGCGCTTCTTGTCAGGCTCGAGCGGGATCCGAGCGTGAAGTTGTTGCGCATCCTGGCCCGGCGGCGTGGGCCGGGAGCGCGAGCGGCGCTGTTGAACGCGGCCAGGAACACGCAGGCCGCGAATCTGCGCCTTGAGGCCCTCCGATTGTTCGGGGACTTTTCGAGTGACAGGGACGGCAGGGATGCCATCGATCTTCTCCTTTCCGCACTGGGAGAAGGAGGTGAGGTCGACAGGGTCGTGGAGACGACGCTGTCACGAATGCGAGGGCCCGTGACTGTGACGATCGCCGAGCAACTCGGCAAGGCATCGGGTGATCGCAAGCTTGCCTTGATCCGCGTCCTGGGGGCCCGAAGGGAAGTCGAAGGCCTCCAGGCGCTTGAGTCCGCAGCCTCCGATGCCTCGCTCCCTGTGCGAACGGCTGCGCTTCAGGCGATCGGCCAGGTGGGCCAGGCTTCAAGCGTTGCTCTGCTCCTCGGCATCCTTGTCAAGGCCGGTGACGCCGAACGTGGGGCCGCCATCGGAGCCCTTGCACGCCTCTGCGGCGACGAAAGCTCGACTGCCATCGTTGCCGCCTTCGCCAGGGCCGAAGGTGCCGATCGCGCGGTGCTTCTTCGCGTGATCGCGCTGCGGCGCGATCCTGGCTCCGTGGATCGTCTCAAGAAAGCCGCCGGGGAGCCGAGCTCGCTGGTGCGCCTGGCTGCCATCGAAGGTCTTGGATTTTCCAACGATTTATCTGCCCTGCCGATTCTGCTCGAAGTCATCGAGAAGGGCACCGAGGCGGAGCAGTCCCTCGCCCTGCGGGGCGCCTTACGTTTTGGCGATCAGATTGCGAGGGACGACCGTTCAAAGGCGCTGGCGATTTATCTCAAGGCGCTCGACATCTCCGAAGATCCGAAGGATCTCTCCATGGCCTTGCGGGGAATCGCGGAGACATCGGGACCCGAAAATCTCAAGCGTATCCTTCCCCATCTCAAGAAGGGACCCTTGCAGCGTGAGGCTGGCCGCGCTGCCCTGCGCCTTGCCCAGCGGCTGCCGGAGGATCAACAGGCGGGCGCAAAGGAGGTCTACGAGCTTGTTCTCGCGCTGGACCCCGACCACACGACCGCGAGTCAATGTGTGCGGCGTCTACGGCGACTGGGAGTGGATGTCGACCTGGCCCGCAAGAGAGGCTTTGTGACCCGTTGGTGGATTCTGGCTCCATTCCCCAACCCGCAAGGTTCTTTGTGGGAAAAGGCGCTCCCCCCGGAGAGTGGCGTCGATCTTACAAAGCCCGTCGAAAGCGAGGGTGAGAAGTATGAGTGGAAGATGTATCACACGCCAAGTCCGCGGGGTGTGATCGATCTGGCGGATGCAGGCTACAGCAGCGAGTTCGCCGGGGCCTACCTCTATGCCGAGATCTCCGTGAAGAGCGCCTGTGATGCCTTGTTCAAGATGGGGAGCGACGACCAAATCGCCTGCTGGCTCAACGGGGTGAAAGTGCACGCTTACCGCGCGAGCCGGGGCCTCGAAGTGGACAAGGACACGGTTGAGGTGAAGCTCACGGAGGGCGTGAACCGCATTCTGCTCAAGATCCTGAACGACACGCTAGACTGGGGAGCCTGCCTCCGAATCACGGACAGGGCCGGTAAACCGCTAGATTTTGCGCAGAAGGAGAGTTGAAGAGCCTTTTCAGTACAGGGGCGTTGTCAGGATCCCTAAGGGAGGGACAGAATCCTGTAAATTCTGCTGTCTCTCTACTGAGCAGTGGGACTTGATGCCGAAAGAGTCTGCATGGACAGTCTGCTGGATTTTGACACGGTTCTTGCCCGCTCTGACGGTGACAGAGAGGCCCTGCAAGTAGTGGCACAACTCTTCCTTGAAGAGTTTCCGGGCTTGTTGACAGAGATTCGACGGGCGATCGGGAGCCGCGACGCCAAGGCCCTGCAGCACTGGGCGCACAATTTGAAGGGCGCAGTGAGTAACTTCTCACCCGTGTGTGCCGCCCCACTCATGGAGCTCGAGCTCATGGCCGGGAGAGGCAGGACCGAAGGGGCCGAGGCGTTTCTTCGAGCGGCCGAAGAGTATCTGGAGGTTCTCTCGGGGGAAATGCTGGTCTTTCTTGTCCCCACGCCGTAGGGCCAAGAGTCCATTGAGCAAGTCTGCCCGGGCAGTGTTGCGAGCCCCAGGGACCCTGCTGCCTTGGTCAGTCTCACTCCGGTGTGACGTACGCCGCGGTGATTCCGCCGTCCATCAAGAAGGTGCTCCCGGTCAAGAACGAGGAGTCGTCGGAAGCGAGGAAAAGGGCCGCCTTGGCCATCTCCTTAGCCTCACCGAAGCGACCCATGGGGATGTGGACGAGACGGCGCTGTTTCTTCGCGTCCGTGTTGAGGAAGCTCATGAGAAGCTCTGTTTTGAGGGGTCCAGGGCAGAGAGCGTTCACGCGGATGTTTTCCTGGGCGTGGATGACCGCTAGCTCCCGGCTCATGGCAAGGACGCCGCCCTTCGACGCCGTGTAGGCAATCTGTGGGGTGGCGGCCCCCAACACGGCCACAAAGCTCGAGGTGTTGATCACGACGCCTCCGCCGGCTCTCCGCAGCGCCGGTATTCCATACTTGCACCCGAGGAAGACGCCCTTGAGGTTGATTGCCATCGTGAGGTCCCAGACTTCCTCAGTCGTCGTGATGGCGTCGTCGTCGCTTGCGTGCATGATTCCGGCATTGTTGAACAGGACGTCAAGCCGGCCGAAGCTTCGCTCGGCCACTTCGACCATGCTCCTGGCGTCCGCGGCCCTTGATACATCGGCGTGCGTGTAGACGGCCTGGCCCTTCTGCGCCTCGACCATCGCGACCGTTTCCCGCCCGCCCGAGTCGTTGACGTCGACGACGACGATCCGCGCCCCCTCCTTCGAGAAGAGGAGCGCGGTCTCGCGGCCAATGCCGCTCGAAGCCCCGGTGATGAGGGCGACTTTGTCCTTGAGTCTCATGGTGCTTCTCCGAGGCCTTTCATTTTTTCCCCCGCGCTCGCCTGATTCTGTATTGTGCCGCCGCCTGAACAAACTCGTCGAAAACGCGCTGCTCCGTCGGGTCGACCGCGGCGCGCAGCTCGGAGTGGAACTGGACGGCGATCAGCCACGGGTGGCTTGGCATCTCGATGGCCTCGATTGTGCCATCGGGCGCGCGCGCGACGATTCGGAGTCCTTCGGCGGGGCGCTTCACTGCCTGGTGGTGCCACGATGAAGGCTCGAGCGACGTGGCGCCGAGGACCTCCGCAAGCTTTGAGGCGGGCTCGATCGAGACCGGGTGCCGCGTCGGCTGCCGATCGGGCGTGCGGTGCGCGACTTGATCTCCCACCGCATCTGGCAAGTGCTCGTGCAGTGTCCCACCGAGGGCAACATTCAGCACTTGCGCGCCGCGGCAGATCCCCAGCATGGGAACCTGATCCGCCACAACACGCTTCGTCATTGCGATCTCGCTCGAGTCGCGTTCCGCGCTTACATTGTAGATCGTCGCGTGATCCTGGCCGCCGTAGAGCCTCGGATCAATGTCCCCGCCACCCGAGAGGAGCAGACCGTCGAGGTGATCGAGGATCTCGACCGCTCTGGGATCTCCAGGCGGAATCAGCAGTGGAATGCCGCCCGCGCGGCGAATGGCCTCAACATACTCGACACGCGCATGGAGCTTGTTCTCCAAGTCCGCAGGGTACGTTGTCAGGCCAATGATGGGCGTGGGCATGGAACAGAGCGTATGCATATCCAATCCGCGACCCTCGCGCAAGGCTGGCTTCTGCACCCGGTACCGGACGGTACGGCACATGAATGTTGACGAAACTGGGTGCAAGTGCCCCACCCGGGTGCGCCCGCAAGGTCTTGCTCAAATCCTCTCGAAATACCGCCTCCGCTCCCAGTCGGTCACGGCCCTGGCGTAGGCCTGGTGCTCGGTACGGAAGAAGTGTGTATAGTGCTCGACGACCTCGGAACCAAAAGCCTTCCTCGTGAAGGCGTTCGACTCGAAGAGTTTCGTCGCCTCCTCGAGGGATGCCGGCACCTGCGGGAGGTCCTTCGCGGCGTACATGTCGCCCTCGAAAGGTTTCGGCGGCTCTGTCTTCTGCTCGATGCCGTCAAGCCCTGAAGCCAGCGCAGCGGCGAAGGCGAGGTAGGGGTTGCAATCGGCTCCAGGCATGCGGCACTCGATGCGCAGGCTCGAGCCCTTGCCCACGACGCGGAAGCCGGCAGTGCGGTTGTCGTGGCTCCAGGCGATCCGTGTCGGTGCCCAGGAAGCGGACTGGTAACGCTTGAACGAGTTCACTGTCGGGGCGTAAAAGACCATCAATTCGGGCGTGTGAGCGATCCAGCCGCCGAGGAACCACCGGAAGATGTCCGAGCATTCGATGGGGCCCAGCTTTCCTTGCCCGGCGAACACATTCTCGCCCTCTCTCCAGAGGCTCAAGTGCAAGTGGCAGCTCGATCCGGCCCGATCGGCAGCGAACTTCGCCATGAACGTGACGCTCAGGCTCATCTGGTCGGCGACCTCCTTCATGCACTGCTTGCATACGGCGTGGCGATCGCACATGGCGAGCACGTCCGTGTACCGCACGTTGAGCTCGTGTTGGCCAAGGCCCCACTCACCCTTCGAGCTCTCGACGGGCACGCCCGAGAGCTTCAGGTGCCGTCGTACTGCGCCGTTGAATGGGTCGACTCTCGCCCCCTGCAGCGCGTGGTAGTCTTCCAGGTACCAACCGGCTGGATCGAGTGACGCGTAACCACTCCTGGCAGCGTCCTTGAAGCTGTTCTGGAACATGTAGTATTCCAGTTCAGAGGCGGCCATCACGTCGAAGCCAAGCTTCTTTGCGGCCTCGGCCTGTGTTCGGAGCATTGACCGTGGGGCGACCGCGAGTTGAACGTGCTTCTTCTCATCCTCGACATCGCAAAGGACGAGAGCGGTCCTTGGAAGCCAGCTCGCAACGCGAAGTGTCGAGAGATCGGGCACGAGGTGAAAGTCACCGTAACCTCGCTCCCAGTTCGCGAACTTGTAGCCGGGCACGGGTTCCATCTCCATGTCAGCCGTGAGCAGGTAGTCGCAGGCATGCGTCCCGCCCCTGGCCACCGACTCCAGGAAAAACTCCGCATCGAACCGTTTTCCCATGAAGCGGCCGTAGATGTCCGTGAAGACGACGAGGACGGTGTCAAGCTCGCTCGTGCGGACGAGCTCAGATAGATTGTCGAGGCTCAGCATTCCTGGAGGGGTGGACATGGCTCTTCTTTATCTCTCACTTGTCCAGGATCCGCGATTCTATTCGCTGAAGCAGCGCTGCCTCCTCCTGTGGCTCTCGGCTCTCACATCGCAGACACGACGACTTCGGGCGACGGTAGACAAGCTGCCGCGGCAGCGAGGACCTCCTCGTCGCGCTGACAGTGGATCGCGAGCAGAAGATGCTCGATCGTGATGGCCGGATCGGCACCCAGACGATCGACGACGGGCGCGACCTGCTTCTCGAAGCGAAAGGTGCCACTTGGCCAATCGATCACAGTTCGGATGACCTGCAAGACTTGGGCTCGGAGCTCGCGACCGATGGTCTCGGAGCAGAGGACATTTGCCTCCACAAGCAAGAACCCGAGCGGCTGGTGACTTGAGCCTTGCTTTTGCTTGTCGAGAACACTGCGGATCGCCTCACGAGAAAGCAGGCCATTGTCGATCAGACGATGGCCGAGTCGATCCCGAAAGCCTGAGGTTGCGAAGGAGACCTTGCCCGCGTGGAAGTAGATCTTGGCGGCCATTGGCAATGCCGGGCCGTGGTCCGACTCGCAGCGTCCTGTGAGAGTCAAGAGTCCGGTGTGCTTTCCTCGGCTGAGAAACTGAAGCACTTCCGTCAAGTCGAAATCCTGCAAGTTCCCGTTCAGGCTCATGTTTTACCTCGAAGTTGGGCGGCGCCGCGCCGCGGAAATCGTCCCTTGCAGATGAGTACCGCAAGGAGGGTGCCCGTTCTGGTCACGAATCCAGGTGGCTGCGCTATCAAGCCACCTATCTGCTTGGCTCGACACACCCTGAAGGCCTTGCAGCGGGCCCATCCCAGGATGGAATCCTGGGATGGGCCCCTGGTCCGAGGCCGAGCCTGGTTGCTTCCCATCGCCAATTTTGGACACCAAGAGCAGCTTTTGGACGTTGTTGGTCTCTCCCTTTCCGGCCCAAGCCCCCTCCTTGTCCCGAAGCGCAGAAAGGTGGACACGGCGTGCCCGGGGGCGTTTTCAAGCAAGACTGCTGCTATTTGATGATGGCGGGCTCCAGGGAGTCTGCTTTTCTGGCTTGCAGGAGCGACACATCTAGGCGAAAACTCACCCTTGCTTTGCGTCATGAGTAAGGAGACGTCATGCCATCATTGCGAGAGGTTCGAAAGCAGCTCGAGGAACGCCTCGAAACGTTACGCCGGCGCGTGGGGAAAATCGAGAAAGACCTTGGGCGAGAATCGAACCCTCTTGACCAGGACTGGAAAGAGTCTGCCACGACGCGAGGGAACGACGAGATTCTGGATGCGTTGGAGTCAGAAGGGCTCGAGCAAATCGCCGCTTGCGAGGCCGCCCTCCGGCGTATAGAGGAAGGAAGCTACGGGAAATGCGTTCAATGTGATCAGCAGATCGCACCCGAGCGCCTCAAGGCGCTGCCGTACGTGATTACCTGTATCGAATGCGCGAGGAAGACGACCGGGTAATCCCGGCCTGACTCGCTTGGCGAGGAGACTCAGGAGGATTTCAGCGGAACGCGGTGCCGCAGGGGGTGTTCACCGAGGGCCGGCTCCTTGAGTTGGCCACTCGCGGCGTGCGGCTGCCCTTCAAGGCGTTGTCATGCTATGATCCCCGGCGTGAATCGAACTGGCTTCACCACGCTGATGATCAGCCTTGTGCTTTCAACTCCCGGTCGCATTTTCGCCCAGTGCGTCATGTGACGAGAGACGATGGCGGCCTCCGGTCGGGGGCCGGGTGAAGGGAACCCTGCTCTCGGGTTTCACGTCGCGATTCTCTTTCTCCTGGGAATGCTCTTCCTGCTGGTGGCGGGTGTTGTCGGGCTTTTCCTCCACGCCTCCAGGGGTGTCGCAGTTGTCGCTCCGAGTGTGTCGGAGGTCGTGGCAGGGCGCGGGAGCGCTGGCAAAGCGCTTTGATTCCTCCTGACGTTCTGTGCGGTACGATGTGCCCATGTTCCGCTTGGTCTGGACTCGACGCCTTGCTCTGATCCCCGTCCTCTTGGGCGTTTTCGCGCCCGTCTTGATTAGCGGGCCTCCTGTGGATGCGAGCCCCATCGAAACCTTCGCGGAGAGCTGGCGCTGGCGACTCTTCGATCGGCGGGAGGGCCTCGCCTCAAGCTCCGTCTCCGCGCTTCACCAGGATCGCCAGGAGTACATTTACGTCGCCACGGAGAGTGGAGTGTCGCGTTATGACTTTTGGGAGTGGAGTGTTCTTGAGAATAGCGAACCCTTTGACGACGGCGAGGTGAGCTGCTTCATTGAATCCCCAAGCGCGCTCTTCGCGCTGACCCAGAACGTGATCTGGAAGGTGCGGGGCGGAGCGACCCTTTCACCCCTGTACCGCGGGGGAGGCTTGCATGCCGCACTGAACGACCTGGGGGACATTTTTGTGATCGATTCGAAGGCAGGTCATCACCTCGCAATTCACGGGGAGTTGCTTGACCGCCTGGACGATGTTCGTCTCCCCACGGGGAAGGTCTTGAGCTACGAAATTGATTCGAGCCGGATTCATTGGCTCGCTACCTCCGACGGCTTGTTCCAGAGAGACCTGGCTCGTCGATCGTGGCGCGAGGTCGAGGAGCGCGACCTCGGCTCGGGCCTCGCCGATCGAAAGTGTGTCAGCTTCTTTCGGTTGCAGGCTCGCGAGAATCCCCTCAACGAGGCTCAGGATCGAATGGAGGCGAAGAGCTCCTGGGTGAGCTTGGCGCTTTTTGTTGATCCCAGGTCCTCCGGGCAGATCCTCGCACGGCTTGATGGCTCTACCTGGACTCAAACGGCGGCGCTGAGTGGCTCCCGTGTGAAGCACATGATGCGAGACACTTTCGGCAATCAAATCGCAAGCACCGAAGATGGCCACTTGCTCCTCTCCCAGGACGCCCACGAATGGAAAGCGGTCTTGACGTTGGGTGTGGGGCGAACGGAACTCTACGGGGGTCTGCTCGACTCTTCCGGCATTCTCTGGTTTGCCACGAGCGCTGGCGGCGTGGCCTCGTTCGATGCGAGAAGCCGGGCATGGGAAGCCTTGCCGACGGGCACGAGGGAGGCGTTTCCCAAGGTCTTTTCCATCCTCGAGACGGATTCCGGCGACGTCTGGGTCGGCATGGCCCGGGGTGTCGCGCGCCTTCGGCAAGGCGAGCCACCGCTCACCTGGGAGCGAGTGCTGGACGTGCCGCTTGAGAAGGTGACGGGCCTTGCGGTCGATAGTTTGCAGCGGGTCTGGATCTCCTCCGCCGAATCCTTCAACGGTGCTTTTCACTTCGATTCGAGCGGCGAGGAGGGTTGGAGCAAGGAGGAGCACGATGGCTTCAAGGACCATCCCATCCGCCGGATCGTTGCTGATAGATCCGGCGAGCTTTGGTTTCTGTCCAAGGAGCCGCTGCCAGAAGGAGGCTACACGATTTACCGCCTTGGCCTCTCGACGGCCCACGAGCTGGCACCGACCGAGGTGCCGCACGGACCTGTCAACGACCTCGTTCAGGCCCACAAGGGCGGGGTGTGGCTTGCCACCGACGAGGGGTTGATTCACGCAATTCTTGAAGGTGATCGCCTCGTGGCGGACCAGCAGTACACCAACAAGAATGGTCTGCTGTCGTCGCAGGTGTGGGCGGTGACTGAAGCCGCCGACGGCGCGATCTGGGTCTGCTATCCGAGCTCTGGCGGAGGAGTGACCCGGATCCAGGACGGAGAGGTGAAGAGCTTTCAATACAGTGACGGCCTCGCGAGCCCGGACGTCTGGTCGATTGCCGCTGTCGGCTCGAGCATCTGGTTTGGGACGGGGCGAGGACTTTCACGCTTTGACGGCGAATGCTTCTATAGCCACCCCATCGCGTCGATGGACTTTCGCAGCATCCGCGTGTGGCCCATCACGGCCTCACGACGTGACCCGGACTGCCTGCTCCTCGGGACGTATGGCCAGGGGGTTTTCAAGTACCGGCAGGAGGACCGCCGCCGACCTCGCTTCATCGCACACCAATTTCCCGCTGAAGTTCCGAGGTCAGGCAATGTCACCTTCGAGTGGGACGCGAGAGACTACCGAAATCAGACGCCCCATGATCTGCTCCTTTACCGCAACCGGTTGGATGGCGGAGCGTGGACTCGCTTTGGCGGCGGTCGTGCCCAGGACTTCAAGGGACTGGCTCCAGGCCAACACACGTTCGAGGTTCAGGTGCGTGACTCGGCCGGCAACAGAAACCGGGAGGACCTGCTGCACGTCTTCAAAGTAGGTCGAGCTGGCGGAACGGGCTCGATTCTGGCCTGGCTGGGCATTGGTGCCGGCATGGTTGGAGCCGCGCTGGTGGCTTACTGGATGGTTCGAAGGCTTCGAGGGCTTCGCCGGGCGCAAAGGTATCGACGAGCCTTTACCGACTGCCCGAGCGCGGTTTTTATCGTCGACGCTGACGGGCGAATCCTTGAATGGAACGGCAAGGGCAATGAGGTGGTGGGCGTGGACGGGATGAGCGTCACCGACATCCTCGGCCGTCCGCTCTCGCTCCTCCCGATCTTTTTCGGTGACGATCTCAAGGGAGAGCTCAGGGGCCTCCTCAGGGGCGTGCCCATGCGCAGAAAGAGGCGAGTCCCCGGCCCGGCGGGACCCCTCGGCAGGATCGCGGCGATCCAGGGTTTTCCCATCGAGTCTGCTGCGGGGCGGGCCGTGGTGATCGTGGAGGACGAGACCAGCTCGGCTCAAAGGGAGATCCTGAACGAACGTGAGCGGCGCCTGTCCAGTCTCCGCCATCTGGCGGGTTGGTTCCTTTGCGACTTTGGAGACACACTTGGCAAGGCCCGCAGGGATGGCGGGGCGAGCCTGGAACTCGTCGAAGGGCTCGAGCGGCTCGAGACGATTGCCCGAAAGCTCTCGTATTTCGCGGGCGAGATGGCGCCCGAGAGCATGAGCACCAACACCTCGGACGTGAGCGGTCTCCTCGAGCGGATCCTCGGTGGCAGTGGCTCGTCACCCACCCTCAGAAGGCCGTCCGGAGTCAAGGTCGACTACCGCGCGCAGCCAGGGCTCTGGTCCGTTTCGATGGACGAGGTGCTTCTTGCTGAAGCCTTGCTCGAGGTGCTGCGCAACGCGGTGGACGCCCTTGGCGATGGCGGAACTCTCAGCGTTCGCGCGCAAAATATTCGTCTGGAGGACGACCCCGGTCTCCTCTCCCCTGGTGCCTATGTCGAGGTCCTGGTGAAGGACTCTGGCGTCGGAATGGATCCGGTTCAGCTGGACCGGCTCTTCGAGCCGTTCTATTCGACGAAGCCGCGGACTCAGGCTCTGGGCGTCGGGCTCGCATCTGCCTACGGCATCATTCGGGCGCATCGCGGGGATATCCGTGTCGAGTCGAAGACAGGGCAAGGTACGACCGTGCGGATCCTTCTACCAGCGAGCCACAGTGGCCAAGAACCCCGCGCCTTGCTGGCTTGAAGACCCCCGTCGGCCAGTGTTTCACAAGTTGCCGAAGGGGGGAAGGTTACGATTCGGCGACAAAACACAAGAACGCTGAACCTCGGCGGAGTTTGCCGCAGTTCAGCGTCTTGGGTACGGGTTAGGTAGGACTCTCCCTGGAGGGGGTTAAGCTCCGGGGCAGAGGGTTGAGGAGGGTTGGGTCTGGAAAGGGTGTTGAGGTTTGGGTTCTTGAGTCTCTTCAGGTCAGGAGGGTTGTGCCTGACTCCTATCGCAGGCTTCGTGCCAACCTTTGCACCTTGGATGCGGATCCGTCGCAAAGTGTTCAGGGAATTCGAGAAGAAGATGGAATGCTCCAGGATTCCCCTTGCGGGAGACTTTGGACGAAGTGGTGGATTCGCAAGCACTGTGTACAGTAAGGCTACACGGCGGGCTCCTGGCTGGTCCGGTCCCTGGTAATGTTCGAGGCGTGCCATTACGCTCGGGAGCCACATGAGCGAAGAGCCGACGCATCCACGGTTGGAGAAACGATCCAGAGCGCGCCGCAATCCCTCGCCGTCGACGTGGGTCGAGCTAGTTTGGCCAGGCAAGGCGGACGCCCTTCGTCCCGGCCTTCTGGGGGGTGGCGGGACCCTTGAAGAGGTCGAGCGACACCCTGGCCATGGGCCCGGGATCCAGGACCGCAAGGAGTGGCGCAACCTCCTCGTCGCGGGCGACAACTTGCTGGCTGCCCATGCGCTTCAGCCAAGCCTCCAGGGCAAGATGGACGTCGTTTACATCGACCCCCCCTTTGCCACGGGCGACGATCAGACCGCTGCGCTCGAGATTGGCGATGGCGGCCAGCGGAGCGCTCGATCCACGGTTGAGCCCATGCCGACGCGCATGGCTTACGCGGATCGTTGGGGCCGCGACCTGGCGCCGTACTTGAACATGCTTGCGCCGCGGCTCGTTGCAATTCGGCCGCTTCTTGCGCCCGAGGGCTCGATCCTTGTCCACGTCGACCGGCGCGTCGCCGCTTCCGTGAAGCTGCTTCTGGATGAGATCTTTGGCCAGGAGCGGCTCATCAATGAGATTATCTGGTGCTACACCGGCCCAAGCTCCCCGGGCATGCGGTCGTTCGCGAACAAGCACGACGTCATTTTCTGGTACGCAAACGGACCGCGCTGGACGTTCAACGTCGACTCGGTTCGCCTGCCCTACAACGCTAGCACCCGGAGAAACGAAGGACGTCGCACTGGCTTTACCACCGGTGACCCCAGCCTGGTTGTCAAACTGAACCCCAAGGGAAAGTTCCCCGAGGACTGGTGGAACATTCCTGTCGAGGCGCCCGCATCCTCGCGGCGCACGAGCTACCCGACGCAAAAGCCGGAGCGCTTGCTCGAACGCGTGATCCTCGCCGCGTCCAACGAGGGCGGGATTGTTGCGGACTTCTTTTGCGGCTCAGGAACGACCCTTGCGGTTGCGGAGCGCCTCGGCCGGCGCTGGATGGGCTGTGATGCGAGCCCGATCGCCGTCCACACGACTCGCAAGCGCCTCCTGGGGCTCAAGGCCTGTGCGGCTTTCGACGTTCAGCGACTCGTGCCCGACGGCGATCAGGCTTCCTCGGTGCGAAGCCGTCACGCAGGGAGCTTTTCGTTCGCGCTTTCGGGGCGGACGTTCGAGCTTACCGGCTTTGATCCCGCGGGAGTGGACTTCGTGCCAGGGTGCGTCCGGTCGAGAATCAGCACCTGGTCGGACTGGATCGATTACTGGTGCGTTGATTGGGACTGGAACGGTGGCCCCGTCGAGCCCGACCTTGTTGCCTTCCGAACCCGACGCAAGCGAGCGCTGGAGCTCGCTTGTGAGGTGCCTTTCGCTCGAGGGCTCGCCGGGCGAATCGTGGTGAGTGTGGTGGACGTGCTCGGGCGCGAGGCGACTCGCGTTATCGAGTCCTCCTGAGTGGTCCGGGGAAGGGGGGCGTTACCATCGTATTGGGGTCGTGTTTCGCCCAGGCTTCCCGCCTCTCTCGACCCCGGATTTCGACGGACCTGCCGGGCTTCGGGGAAACCCTCTTGCCCTCGGCGAGGCGGAGTCTCTATCATGCTTTTTCCCACGAGTTTCCTGGGTGAACGGGAGCAATCGGAAAGCGAGCTGGGACAAACGCGCCAATGTCACGGGGTCAAACGACACATGTACTGGTGGAGGCGGCGGCGGGCGGGGATGTGGACGCCCAGGGGCGGCTGTTGTCCCGCTTCGAGCCGGTACTCAGGAAGGCTGTCCAGAGTTCCCTGGGGCGTGACCGATTCCTCGCCGACGGGGAGGATCTCCTCCAGGAGATCCGCATGGCCGTCCTGCGTGCGCTTCCCGGGTTTCGCGGCCGCGACCGCGCCTCGTTTATTGCCTGGGTGCGGCAGGTGTCGACGACCAAGACCATTGATTGGGAGCGTCGGCGGCGGTCCGGGCGCAGGGCTCCGCGCCCCGGGATCGGCAGCCTTTCCGGCACGAATGCGCCCGAGCCAGCGGCGCGGGGGGACGCTCCCAGCCGGATGATCCTGCTCCGGGAAGAAAAAGAGCGGATCGGGCGCGCCATCGAGGCTGTCCCGGAGCAGTACCGGGAGGTCCTGCGGCTCATCGTGACCGAGTCTCCCGAGCCCGGAGAGCTTGCCGCGAGGCTGGGGCGCGGGCCCGAAGCTACTCGCAAGTTTGTGTCGCGGGCCCTGGCGGCGCTGCGCAAGGCCCTGCGCCAGCCGCACTAGCGAACCGAGGGAAAAAGTCTGTCCGGATCGGGCCGCCCCTGCGTCTCTGTCCTTGTGGTTTCAACCAACGGGTTTCAGTCCATGTTCATGAAGATCCCAGGAGATCCCAACAAACCTTTCCTTCGCAACGGTACGCGGGATGGCTTGACCACGAGCCTCGAGGAGGTGGTCGGCATACTGGCCTCGAAGTATTGCCCCAGGTGCGGTACGCGCCGCCCGGTGGACGAGGGGGTTTGTCCGACGGACGGGACGGCCCTGCGGGATCTGTCCATCGCGACGGGGGTCGGCTGGGATTCCACCGGGCTCTCGGAGTTCACGGGGGGCACATCGCCCACGAGCCTCAAGGAGTGGATAGATGACCATAATCCCGCGACCCTGCCCCCCGCCGATTTTCAGCTCTCGGAAGTTATCCTGGGCGGCAAGTGGAAGGTGGAGAAGCTCATCGGTGAGGGTTCCTTCGGCGCCTTCTTCCTGGGGCGCCACGTCACGCTCGGAATGCAGGTGGGGATCAAGATTCTCCGCAAACGGTTCACTCGCAGCGAGGCCGGCCTGCGTCTCTTTCACAACGAGGCCATGCGGCTCAGCCTGCTACATCACCCCCGGATTGTGCAGGTTCTCGACTACGGCGAAGAGGGTGACCGACCGTACCTGGTCATGGAATTCCTCACGGGCACGCCTCTCCACCGCTTCCTCGGCGACAAGGCCTTCACCGTTGACGATGGTGTCGAGGTCCTCCGCCAGGCCGCCGAGGCCCTGATTGCTGCGCACAGGGGAGTGGGGATCGGCGAGCCGCTCGTGCACCTCGACCTGAAGCCCGAGCACATCTTCCTCGAGAAGATCCAGGGGCGCTGGCACGTCAAGGTCATCGACTTCGGCATCGCCGAGATCGCCGCGGCCCCCACGGATCCAGCGACCGATGAGCAGGCCGGCAAGTCAAGGAATCGTTTGGCCGGCACCCTGCCCTACATGGCACCTGAGCGCTGGGAAGGCATTGTTGATCCACGCTGCGACCTGTACTCGCTTGGCATCGTGCTCTATGAGATCGTCGCCGGGAGGAAGCCGTTCGACGTGTGGGACTCAGAAGCGATGCGAATCTTGCATTCCCGGGAGAAACCCACGCCGCCGAGTCGGCATCGCTTGACCTCCCGCGAGCCCGGGTTGAGGGAGCTCGATGCGATCGTCCTGTGTCTGCTCGAGAAGGACCCCGCCCGCAGGCCGCAGAGCGCGGAGGAACTGGTGGCGCTGCTTGAGCGGTGGCAAGAGCGGCCGAAGCTGACGGCGCGGCAGCGGCTTGTGCGAGCCTGTACGGTGCCGGCTGTGGTGCTGGTGTTGGCCCTGGGACTTGTCGCGTGGGGGCCGTGGGAAAGGATTTCCAAGATTCCGGCAATCCTTCTCGGGCCGGATGGTGCCAGTCTCAGCGTCGAGATCTTCGGCGTGGGCTACAATCGCGCAACGCTCCGGGTGATGAATACGCAACGAGAAGGCGAGCTCGATCTCGGCCCGATCTTGCCCGGAGATGGTCCCGTCGGCGTTTCGCTTCAACTCGACCAGCTCAAGGAAGCGATCGGCGCAGGCAGCGACGAGCCCGTTGAGGTCGAACTCAAGGCAAGGTACATGGCCCACGGACCGCTCGGTCGCGATCTCGCCTCGGAGCTAACCACGCTCCACCTCGACGACCGCCCCCGGTGCTCCTCGAGATCAACGACCATGTGCCGCCTCAGCCCGGTGGGACGCTTCGACTCCTCAAGAGCGGAGATGGCGCTGTCAAACTGCGCATTCGGGCGGACGAGCCACTGAACGCTGGCCTCTGCACGCTCAATGATGTCCTGGCGAAGCCGGATGCGGCGGAGAAGGGTAGCCGGGATGCGGTCTTCGAGCTTCGGGAGGAAGCGTCCGTGGTGACGGTCCAGCTTTTTGATCGAGTCGGTAACCGTGCGGCCTGGAGCTGGCCGGTGGATTGGGGCAGCGCGCAAGCGCCGCGCTTGCTGTCGCTGGCCGACCGCCTGACGAACCAGTCAGACTACACGCTGGTCCTCGAATGGAACGAGCCGCCCGGCACGGTCAAGGTGACCGTCAACGAAGCTACCAGGGCCTTCACGGCCGCCAAGGAGGCCAATTCCCGCTGGCAGCTGAAGGTCCCTGTCGCTTTTGACGGCCGCGAGGATACGAAGTCTGCGCGCGTTCGGGTCGAGCCACCCGGCGGTGCGCCCTCGGGCGAGGACGAGATCCTGTTGGTGCGCTACTTGAGCCGCGACCTGGCCGTGAAGGAGGGGGTCGGAGAGAGGACCGAGGACAACCTCCCAGCTCTTTACGCCACCTCCGAGAACAACAAAACACTCAACGAAGACCTACACTGGGAGTACCTGGTCATCTGGGAAGGTGGCGGTGGAGCGCACGGCTTCTCGAACAAGAAGCTTCGAGGCCCCGTCTTGCGGCTCGATGCCAGGCGAGACATGGATGACAGACGCGGCAAGTTCGTGGTCCTGGCGGAGGTGAGCGACGACTTCGGCAATCGCAGCTCGTCATTCCAGATAGCTTTCGCCCACGGTGTCCAGGAGCCCACGATCCAGAGGTTTGGCCTTGAAGACCAGCGCCAGCGCGTCATTCACCACAGGGACTGCCGCCTGAGCCAGGGCCTCCAGGGGAGGATCACATTCGCCTACGAGGTCGCCTACGAGTATGGCATGAAGTCCCTCAACCCCGAGCTGTGGCTGGGGGAGCTTCCGCCGCTGGGTACCCCGGTAGTCATCGCCAGGACGGAAGAACAACCCGATCGGTTGGAGGTTCCGCTTGCAAGGCTGCGGGAGGTCCTCAAGGAAGGGCCCAACTCCCTCTTTTTGGTGGTCACGGACCCGAAGACCGGTAAGAAGGGTGTGAAGACCTGCACCTTGACCTACGAGGTTGCACCCTCCCTGAAGGTTACGCCCCAGGCGGGGAGGCCGTTGGGAAGTGACGAGGTGCGCGTCGTTGTCACCCCCGGCGGGTCCGCGGTCTCGACCGTCACGGTCACCGCCAGTGGTCAGCGGGTTCCCCGGCTCGGGCCAGACCTTGTCCATCGAGTGCCGCTCAACGCAGCAGGCAGGACGAGAGTCTTCGTGGAGGTCGAGTTCAGAAACGGCTGCCGTCTCACGAAAGAGGTCTCCTACTGTCGCGAGCCGATCGAGGAGCAGACCTATGTTTATGAGCTGGGTGCGGAGCGCCGGAAGCTCGAGCTGACCCATGCCAGGGGGCTGTGGTACACCCGGATGCAGGCGCCGGCCACGCTCGCGCAGGCCCGGAATCAGGAGGCGTTGAGGGCCGCGCTCCAGTCCCTCCTCCAGAGCCTTCCCGGGCGCGCCGGGGTCTGGAAGCTCCGTCTCGCCTCCTTCAAGGAGCTGCAAGAGATCAGCCCAAATTTGCCACCGGGGAACGTTCACAAACAATGGGTGAGGTCGGAAGGACGAGAGTCCGGGGCCGAGCCCTTCCAGGGGTTCCACCCGTGTGCCGAGTGGAACGGGAGAGGGGTGCTGGAAGGTCGCGAGCTGGTGCGCGAGAAGCTGCCTTACCACCTCGTGCTCGAGGGTCCGGAGGAAGCCAGCAGGCTCCTTCCGAGCCTCGCAGTCGATAGCCACAAGAAGCAGGGGGGCAAACCATGAACCGTGCCAGCCGAACGTTTCTCTCGGCGGCCGAACTCCTCCTCGTCGCTGGTCTCCTGGGCTGCGCCTCGATGCCGCTCGAGCGCGCCAGGGTCCAGGGTGCGTCCCAGTTGCCGCCCTCCCTGACCCGTTCCGTGGCGGTCACGGTTCAGCTCGACGCCGGGACGGAAAGTTTCTACGGGACAAGGGCCGAGTGGCTGGAGGACATCCACCGCACCCTCGAGGCGCTTGATGCTTGCGCCCAAGTCGTTCCGGAAGCGCAAGCGAACGAGGCGGACATGAGCGTGGCCGTCCAGCTCTCGCGCTCGGCTCCGGCCGAGCCGGACATTCAGACCACGGGAGCCTTCCTCGACTTTCTCGCCTGGAGCACCCTTCCGCTCCTGCCGCTGTGGATTCCCGACGTCAACGTGCAGCCGGAGCTGCACGTGCGGGTGACGAGGTCCCTCAGGTCGCTCGAGGGCAAGGCGACGGTTCTTTCGCCTGCGGAACACGATGCGGATCCTGTCTCGACTTCCTACCTCGATCGGCGTCCGTTCTTCTCCTGGCCGACCCTGGGAGCTATTTTCGTCCCGCCGTTTATCTTTAGCGGTGCGGATGCCGAGCACGTCGAGGGGGAAATTGGTGAATGGGTGCGCGAGGCGACGGCGGTCCGGGTGGCCGAGATTGTGCGTGGCTCCCGGCGTGAGGACGGGGAGCTGCTCGAGGGCCTTCGCGTCCAGGGGGACGGCGCGTCCGGATCCGTTCTCGCCTTCACGTCGGGGCGCGGCCTGCGCAGGGTCGTTGCCCGGGTGGGCGACGAGAAGGTTGGACAAAAGGATCTGAAGCTCTCCGAGGCCGATGCGGCCCGGCCGACCGTGCACAGGTTGTCCCTGACTTTGAGCACCCGACGCGGCGCTCCCACGCACCTGAGCGTCATCGCCGTTGGCAACCGGCCCGGGCTGGCTCTGTGCTACACGGTCCGTGTTCCGCGAGAGGCCGTGGCGCCCTTGCGCCCGCGTTCACAACCCCCGGCCACGGAAGTCAGGAGCCCATGAGGCCGCGATTCATCATTCTCAAGGGCTCGTCCCTGCCGCGGGAGATCGTCCCCGAGGGCGAGATGCTCGAGATCGGCCGGTCGCCGGAGGTCGGGATCGTCATCGCCGACGAATCGGTCTCGAGGCACCACGCCATCCTGCGGCGCGACGGCGAGGCCATCGTGCTCGAGGACCTTGGCAGCACTTTCGGAACCTACGTCAACGAGGAGCCCCTCCCGTCCGGCGGGACCGTGCAACTGCAGGACGGCGACGTGGTCCGCTTCGGCCGGGTTCAAGTCGTCTGTCGTCTCGAGGACGACGAGAGCGATGCGACGACAGTGGCTTGTGATGCCGCCTTCGCGGCGCAGGCCAACGCCCGGATTGTCCTCCTTGAGGGCGAGCTGGTTCGGCGCTTTCCCATCGCAAGCCCGCTCACGCGCATCGGCGCCGCGGCCCACTGCGAGGTGCGGCTGCAGGACCGCGCCGGGCCTCTCGAGGCCGCGATCCTGCGCGCCGTGGGCGGGGCGTTCGAGATCGTCCCGCGCTCACGGACCACCTCGCCAAACCTCAACGAGGAACAGACGCCGATTCTCGAGGCGACGGTGCTCACGTCGGGCTCGGTGGTCCTGATTGCGCGGGCGCAACTTCTCTTTCTCTACGACTATGCGGCCGGCGGGAAACCCCTTGCCGACCCATTGGCACGGGTGCCGCGCGGAAAGCTGTTGCGGCACATCGCCGCGCAGACGCGGATTGCCACCCCGGAGCTGAAGCGCCTGGCAAGGTCCTATCATTCCGTGGGGCAGAATTTGGGTGAGGTTTTGGTCGAAAGGGGGCTGGTGACGCCGCTTTTCTGGCGGGTGCTCTGCTCCCGTTTGTCGGTGAGAGAGAGCCGCAAGGGCTGGTTCCGGTCGTTGTTTCACGGAGGTAACCGATGATCCGATGGGCTTCCCGGAAGGAGAGCGTCCCGAGGCGTTGTGTGATTTTGCCTGGACTCTTGGCTGTGCTTGGCGCTCTTCCCGGGTGTCTGTGGCTCTCGGGCACGATCACGGGGGTCGTTGCCACCCAAAAGAACAAGAGCCACGATCCCACGCCTTCCGAGCCTCTCTTGCCTGATCCGGATCCGGTAGAGAGGCGGCCTGGGCCTTTCATACTCCTTGAAGGAAATCCGGTCGCGGTGGCGATTGGGAACTTCGTGGTCGGTGAAGTGGACACGACGGAGGACGAGCGTCCGGCGAACGACGTCGCTGTCATCTTCGAGGGTGGCCAGCACATCTCCTTCTTCGAGGGAGACGGCGAGGGCCGTCTAAAACACCACTCGTCGGTCCCGTTGAGGACACGCAACTCGGTCGCGATGGCAGTGGTGCCGCCGCTCCCCGGGGAGCCCCAGGGGCTCCTGGTCGCGACCTCACAAGTGCTTGAGCTTCTGGTGTGGAGCTCGACCGACAAGCGGATCGTTGTCTCATCATCTCTCTTTTTTGAAGGCAAGGCCGACCTCGTGCGTGATGTGATCACTCTCGACCACGACGCTGATGGGGTTCTTGACGTCGCGGTTTCGAGCCACGCCAACAACTGGGTCGAGTTCTTTCGACTGAGCCCGGATCGACTTCGCCTGGAGAGAATCTCCTCAGCGATCCTCCAGCTAAAAAACCAGCCGCTTTCCCTCACCGCAGCGGACTTCTTTCACGACGGCCGGGGTCAGAGCGACCTGGCGATCCTCGCCGAGGAAGGCGCTCGCACGATCGTGCTTCTTCATTTATCGCGGCCGGGCGGCGTTTGGTGCGAAACCGCGGACGACAAGGCGGTCTTCGGCGAGCCGGGCCTCGGGCTGGCTCGAGGCGGCGACTATGACGTCGACGGCGACGGGAGCTCCGACATCGTCGCGAGTCGCTCGGACGGGATCGTGGCGGTGAGCGTCTCGCCACCTGTCGAGCTCGCAGGTTGTGGTCTCCAGAGTGCCACGAAGATCCTTACGGTTCGGGCGGGCTCTCGTCACTTCAGCCCGCGGCCCGCCGGAGTGGCTGCGTTGCACATGCCGGGTGGACTCCTGGAGACGTGGGACCGAGTGACGGTGGACGAACAGCTCAACGCGCTGGTCTGCTCCTACTATCCGCTGGGCGGTCGGAGGGCAGCCGCGACGGTCACCTACCCGCTTCCGGGAAAGGGGAGAGCCCTCGCCACGGGTGATCTCAACAGCGACGACATCGAGGACCTCGTCGCTGTGACCGTGGACCCAGTCGCTCCAGCGCTCTCGGTGCTCTTGGCACAAAGCCGTAAGCCTGTCTCGTTCAACGTGGAGAAAGAGAAGGATCCAGAGTACGTCTGGCGCCCACTTGTGGCCCCGTTTTACTACCCATTCGGAATCGCGGCCGGCGAGCCTTCGTCGCGGAGGCAGCCTCCCCGTCTCGGCCGCCTCGCCCACGGGTGGGCAGGCGAAGGTGACTCCGAGCCGTTTCTGGCTGTCGCTGACCGTGCCAATGAGGAGTTGGCCATTTTCTTCTTGGACCCGACGCCGAGCGATCTCCTGCGTGGCGATCAGGAGCGCTACGGTGGGCTCATCAACAATCCCATCGGCGTCAACGTGGGACATTTCGACGACGAACCTGGCGACGATATTTTGGTCGGGGCCGAAAAAACCCTGCACTTTCTGCGCAACCGTGGAGCGGGAACGGAGACGAGGTTCGAGGTCGAGTCGATCCCGTTCGAGGAGCTGCAGGCCGCGGACCCTCACGTTCGAGATCTCGACTTTGGCGCCGACTTCGAGCTTCAGAACGCCGCCAAGGCGTTCCTCGATGACAACGAGTTTCTCGACGTGGCGGTCGCATTCAGATACTCCCTGGCAGACACCTTTACTGAAGCGACATGCCTTGAGAAGCCATGCCTGACGGTCCCCTGCGCCTTTCAGCGCGATGGCGATGACGCCGATAAGGATGGCGACACTCAAGAGATCCTCCGCAATCCCGACGGATCCATGGTCCGAAAGGAAGCCAAGGCCCCAGTGGACTACGTGATCGTGATCTTGAATCTTGGCGCACCGCTCGGGCATCCCGACCACCGCAAGGTGCGTTTCTACCGCGTGCCCAATTCTCCACGCGACCTCGAGCCGGTCAACCTCAACGGGGACGTGGCGCTGGACCTGATCGTCGCTTGCGGAGGGGACGAGGTCGAAGGCACGAACGTCGTCTATCAATTGTTCGGGGATCCCGCAAAGCTCGGCGAGTTTTTCGACGACGCGTCGCCCGACCCCAAGGCGATCCACCCGATCGCGTTGTGCGGGCCCGACGGCGACAACGAGGACAAGTCCAAGGGCGAGACCGAGGGGATAGCGGACGTGTCCTCGAACAATAGCCCTGTTCAAGCCGCACGGTCCCAAAGCGAGGCGACATGGCCCTTGGTCGAGTGGATCCTCTCGTCGAACCTGGGAGCGGTTCATGTCTATCAACGTACCGGCTCGGTTCCCGAGCCGGACGGGCGCTTGTCGCCAATCTTTGGCCGGCCGTTGCGTGTCGCGAGTGGTGACGATCCAGAGGGCATTTTTGTGTACGACTTCTTCCCGGATTCCGAGGGGCGTCTCGACCTCGCGGTCGACTTCGAGGCCGAAACGACGGGCGTGCTCTTCCTGCGCAACGACGGGGCCGTTCCGGGGGTAAACCCCTGGAGCGAGTCGGGTGATATTCTGCCCATCGGCGCTCCGCAGCACTTGGAGGTGATTCCGAGTGTTACCGACGCCCTCACGGTTGCCGTGTCAGGCCGCACGAACCAGCGAGTCGAGATCCTGCAGCAAATCGACTGCCCCGGGCCGTGCTCCTTTACCAACATCACGTCGATTCCCCTCCTGCGGCCCAACGTGCCCGGCCACTTCAGCGGCTTCAGCGTCGCTTCGCGATCGAAGGGGGGGCTGGCTCTCGCGCTGCGTCTTGAGGACGGCGATCTCATCGGCGGAACGTTTCCGGTCGACGTGGGGCGGTTTCCCAGAGGTGACGAGGTCACACGGGATCGACTGCTTGCTCTGGAGGCGCTGGACTCCAAAACGTTCTTCCAGCGCGTGCTCATCGAGACGACCGAGAGCCCAAGCGCTGTGTGTCTCGGGAGCTTCTCGGGCTCTGGTCAAGAGGCTCTCGACCTTCTCGTTGCCGTCGACGGCGGCCGAACGATTCGGTGTCACCGAGGTCAAACGGACCCGAACATCCCCCCGGTCAGTCCCGGCGGAACCAGCGTGTTGCGGCTCGACGATCCGCTCCTCGACTGGTGCGCGGTCGAGCCCAGCGCGCTTCTTGTGGCGACCGAGGAGCGGGTCGAGCTTCACCAAGTCCAGGCGCTGTCCGGAACGAGCCAACCTCTCTGGAAATCCGCGGTCTTGGGTCCGCTTCTGCGCGTGGCGAAGGGTTGGACTTCCCCACGGCGCGAGCTTCCGCGCGACTTCTTCGTGGCCGCGCTCTTGAGCACACTCGTTCGTGTTGTAGCCCCGAGTGGCGCCTCAGTGGAGCTCCTGGCGGGCGCAGAGGAGCTTGGCGCGCTCGGGGTTGTCGACGTCAACGGCGACGGCCGCGATGACCTCGCCGTCGTCGAGAAGGGCGTGTCCCGGCTGCGGATCTTTCTCCAGAGCGGGCCCGAGGGTGCAATTGAGTTTACATCGAAGACCGCCGTTGGCTACCCGGGCTTCGCAGAGCCTGTCGACGTCATCGGCCTCGAGGCCAATGGCGACAAATATCGCGATGTCGCGTTCGGCGCGAGAACCGGCGAAATCTTCGTGTTTCTTGGGAACGGCGTGGGCTCGTTCCAGCGGCCGGCCGTGATCTTCGCGGGGGCTGAGCTGGAGGGCCTGCGAGCGCACGATCTCGACGGCGACGGTCTGGACGAGATCCTCGCCGCGGTGGCGCACCCAGGGCTTGTGATTCTCCCGGGACGCTGACAACAAACAACCGTCGGAAAGAGAGGGGGTGCCTCGGATTGTAGGAGCGTAAGTTTCGGCGGCAGCCTGTAAGGCAGGAAGACTTTCAACGGCACTTGGTTCTGCTCCAGTGGGGTACTATCCCGAGGCGTTGCCTCTGACCCCGTGGTGCAGAATAACGCAGGATACTACCATGGATCGAGCTGGCGGGAATCAGCTGGGAATTGTGGGGCCCGCACTATTGGCCTTGACGTTGCCTCAGCGGCAAGTGTCCGGTCAGCTCTTCGAGAATCTGGAGGCGTTGGGAAGGCGGCTGGACGTCGGCCTTACCTCATCGGGTGGGCCGCTCGGGGGTCGCAGGGGAATCTCTGCGGGGGACTCGAACGGCGGCGGCAGGCCGGAGCTCGCGGCGAGCAACCTTGACGGTGACGGGAGGGATGAGATTCTCGCCACAGGCGGCGTCCCCGGGCTGGTCGCGCTCTCGTGCCGCGGATCCGTGCGCCAGGAAGGCGGCGGCCAGTGATCGGTGGTGTCGACGTCGCGCCCGAGCTGTTCGAACGGCTTTCGCGCGGCGACCCCGAGGCCTTTCGCGAGGTGTATGCGCGCTACGGTGCCCGCGTCGCCGCCATCGCTCGCCACCGCATCGGACGGCGCTTGCGGGCGCGCCTCGAGACCGTCGACCTGACCCAGGAGGCCTGGGCCGCAGTGGCCTGTGAGGCACCGAATGTCGCCTTTGCGAACGAGAGGCAGTTCCTCGGCTGGATCGAGGGCATCGTCGAGCGCCGGGCACTGCGCGAGGCGCGGCGATGGAGCGCCCAACGCCGACGTTTCGAACGCGAGGTCGCTGGCACCGACGCTGCCTCGTGTCCCGATGCGCGCGCCGAGCGGCCGAGTCAGGTTTTGCTGGTCAAGGAGGCGACCGCGAGGGTGTCGGTGGCACTCGCCCGCCTCGAGAGCGACGACCGGCGAGTCGTCGTCTTGCGCCTGTTGCTCGACTTGCCCTGGCGCGAGGTCGCAGCGGCGCTCGGCGTCGCCGAGGAGTGTGCGCAGATGCGTTTCACGAGAGCGCGGCGGCGGTTAGCAGAGCTCGCAGGCTAAATCGTACCGCGCTTTTTTTCGGACCGGTTGTTGGGTTTTTCGTCTGACGGCGCTTTACCTGCGGGAGCCGCGAATGGAGTTGGCTCCGTGTTCAGGTCTAGAGCAGGAAGGAGCTTGTATGAGACTGGAGTCTGTCATTTGTCGTGTGCTGTTTTCGGCGGTTCTCGCACCGATCTCCGGGGCGTGGAGTGGGGCGCTTGCGCAGGTGGAGACGTTTCAGGTCGATGTTTCGAGCCCGCGCTTCACGCTCTACACGGACCCCAACACGGGCCGGGAGCTCAAGCTCGGTGGCTTCTCGGGGCTGACCGCGGTGCCCTCGGACCGCACGGGCAGGCTTTTTTACGTGGTCACGGACCGCGGACCTACTGTCGACTTTGGCGCCACCGGCAAGGGTTTCGCAGTGCCCGACCATGCGGTCAGTATTCTCACAGTGCAGTTACAGTCGAATGGCTCGGGCAAGGTACTGCGCGTTCTGCCGCTGCGCCGTCCCGGTGGCGAGCCAATTCACGGCGTGCCGAGTGCATGCCACCTCGACGAGTCGCCCGTCGTCGACCTGAACGGGAACGAGCTGACGCACGATCCCGACGGTCTCGACTCCGAGGGCCTCGCGGTTCTCTCGCCCGGAGGGATCTTTTGCATCAGCGACGAGTATCTCCCCAGTGTCCTCTTCGCGGGCCCCGGGGGCCAGGCGCTCCTGCGCCTCGTGCCGCAAGGCGCCGTCTGCGGCGGCGAAAAAGTCCCGACCCTCGATATTCTGCCTTCCGTCTATCGCCAGCGCATCGCCAACCGCGGGTTCGAGGCCATTGCCGTGACGCGCGAATGGAAGCTGTACGTGATATCACAGCGCCCGCTCGCGAACCCTGACCGGGCCGCGAGCCAGGCCTCGCGTAACATCCGCGTCCTCGAGCTCAACCTGCCGCGCCTTCTGACCGGCCACGGCGGCGCCATGCGCCAATTGGTGTACCTCACCGAGGTGAGCTCGCGGCAGGATCGCGTCTACGTCAGCGACCTGGCCTCGCTGGGCGGAAGCAAGTTGATAGCTTCCGAGCGGCGCACCGACAAGGTCTTCATTCTCGACGTTGCCCAGGCCACGGACATCACGGCGTTCGAGGACTCCAGCGGCCGGCTGCTCTCGGATCCGACGCGCACGATCGAACAACTCTCGCCGGCAGAGCTGGCCGCGCTGGGCGTCGTCCCTGTAGTGAAGACGCTCCTCCACAGTGGACTCACGGCCATCGATCCGACACTCGACAAGGTCGAGGGTTTGACCGTCTCGCGCGGCCGCCTTGTCGTCTGCGCCGACAACGACTTTGATCTGCTGGACGGCGACTACACGACGACCCCGGCGACGCTGTTATTCCAGGAGCCGTCCAACACGCCGCGGATCATCACCATCGCCTTGCCGCCGGGCTCGCTCCCGGCCGGCAACTGAGTGCCGATCGACCCAAAGGGATGCCGGAAATCTCTCCCGTACCCCGGGTGCTCAGT
This sequence comes from Planctomycetia bacterium, assembly GCA_005772855.1. GTDB lineage: Bacteria > Planctomycetota > UBA8108 > UBA8108 > SXIK01 > SXIK01. Next base: position 29,562 of record SXIK01000166.1, read on the forward strand.
CGAGCTTCAGCTCGAGCGGGGTGAGGAAAAGGATCTTTTCCTTCGAGGCCTGCAAAATGAGCCAGGTCTTCTCGAGAGCCGCTCGAAGCTCCGGGACGGACAGAAGGGCCCTCCCCTCGACGCCGGTGAGCCCTGCCATGCCCGTGAGCTGGGTCATCCCCAGGGACTCCGAGATCGCATCGAGGAAGTTCGGCGCCGCGGGGGACTCGACAATCTCGAGCTTCTCCTCCGGAGGCACCTTTGCGAGCTCTCTGGCCACCTCAATCGCCCTGCGCAAGCCGCCGAGCTCGTCGACGAGCCCCTTCGCGACGGCATCCTTGCCTGTCCAGACGCGGCCCTGGGCCACGGCGTGAATCTCGTCGCGCGTTTTCCCTCGGCCCTCGGCGGCCTTGTCCACGAATTGCCAGTAGAAGCCTTCCATGACTTTTCGAAGAGGCTCGGTCGAGACCTGATCCGGGTCGGTAAACGGGGAGAAGGAGCCGGCGCTCTTGCCCCTGGAGACTCGCTCCACTCGCACGCCGAGGAGGTCCAGGGTCCCGCTCAGGTTGAGGAACGAGGACACGACGCCGATCGACCCGGTGAGGGTCTCGCTCTGGGCGAGCACCCTGGAGGCCCCCATGGCGATGTAGTAGCCGCCCGAGCCGGCGACATCCGAGAGGCTCGCCACGACGGGCTTCCTTTCCCTGGCATTGAGCACCGCGCGCCAGATGGCGTCGCTCGCGATCCCGGAGCCGCCGGGGCTGTTGACGCGGAGCACGATGGCCTTCACAGAGGCGTCATCGGTGGCGGTCTTGAGCGCCTCGATGAGCGTTTCGGATCCGAGCACTTCGGCGTTGCCGAAAGGGCTCCCCTTGCTCTTGCCGGACAGGATCATGCCGTTTGCGTAGACGATCGCGATCTTCGGTGACGACGATGACCCCCGCCTGGGTGGAGAGAGAGCCTCCATGACCATCTTGAAGAGGGTGAAGGGGTTTTGAGTGTCGAGATCGACCGATCTGCGGCCGTATTTTGTGAGCACCCTGAGTTTCTGGACGCCGAGGTCCGCCTTCACATCTGCCCAGAAGTGATCCTTGTGCGCGATCTCGTCGACGAGGCCAAGCGCTTTCATTTCTGCGGCGGAAAGACAGCCGCGATCGATTGCCTCGACCACCATCTCCCTCGAGATGGCTCGTCCCTGCGAGATAATATCGAGCAGGGTCTGGTAGTTGGCTTCGACCAGGCTTTCAAGCACTTCCCGGTAGGCCGGGGACATTCCCTTGCGCGCGTAGTTCTCGAACGCGGACTTGTAGTCGCCGATGTGGCTTACCAGGAACTTGATTCCCATGCGGTCGAAGAGCGGCTTCCAGTAAAGCACCTCGGCGGCCACGCCCGGCAGGATCGTCATGGCCGATTCTGGCATGGTGACTCGGCTCGCCGTCGAGAGGAGGAGCAGGTCGAGCATACTGGGCTGTTCACTGTAGGCATAAATCGGCTTGTCGGCCGACTTGAAGTCCTTCAGTGCCGCGATGACTTCCTGGACCCTTGCCAGTCCCATGGAGGGGGACTCGGGCCGCAAATAGAGCGCCGAGACACTCGAGTCGTTCCTTGCCTTGCGGATCAGTTCGAGCAGGCCCCGGAAGTGGAGCGGACTCGGCCCAAAGGGGTTTTCCGCGGGCACGGAGTCCTCGTAGAAGCCCTTGAGCACGAGTTCGACGACCGTGCCGGTCTTCTCTTCCTTTCCTGCTTCTTCACCCCGGGGTTGCTGCTCGCCTGGGGGCACTTTTTCGGGCTCGGAGGCCTTTTTTTCCTCCTGGGCAAGCGCAAGGTAATACGGCGAAAGTACCAAGAAACTCAGCAAGGCCAGGCGGTGACTCATGGGTGCTCCCCGGATCAGGTCCTCGTGTTGAGAGAGGGCACAATGGCCCCCAAAAAGCGTCCTCAGACGCGCAGCATCATACCATCTTCGGCTGCAATCACTCGCGACATGGGGCGCTTCGCAAGCGCCCGGGCGACATCGTTCGACAGGTGCACGAGCACGATGCGCCGGGCGCCAAGTCGCGACAGGCCGTTTCGCACCTCCTCGAGCGAGACGTGGGCGTAATCCGGCTTTTTCTTGCAGGTGCATTCGAGGATGAGCAGGTCGCAGCCCCGGCTCAGGTCCTCGAGGCCCGGGCACCAGCGAGTGTCGCCGGTCACGCCGATCGTGCGGCCCGGGAGCTGGAAGCGGTAGCCCATCGATGTCGGGTGATGCTCGAGAGGAATCGTGTCGAAGGTGAAGCCGAGGCCGCTTTCCACGCCGAGACTCTTGCGGACTGGAAGCTCGGTGTGCTGGAGCTCAAAGGCGAGCTTTTGACGGCTCACGAGCTCCTCGTAGCAGGCGTTGGCGAGGCCCTCGAGCCGCTTTCGCGTCCCTCGGGGCCCGAACACCCTGAGGGGGCGTGAACGGCGCTCGACGAAGGCGCCATGAAGGAGAAGGAATGGCCAGCCGCCGATGTGGTCGCCATGAAGATGCGTGAAAAACGTCGCCTCGAGCCGTCCGGGCGCAAGTTTCGCACGCTCCAGACCCTGAAGGGCGGTGGGGCCGGCATCCACCAGGAAGGGTGGAGAGCTTCCGGGATCGACCCAGACGCATTGCGAGCCTCGCCCATCGGTGTTGAACGCATTGCCCGTGCCCACGAGGACGACCTTGGTTCTTGGGGACCGCATCTCTGTCCTTACGTGATCAAAACCAAAGCCTGACGCCGCTCGGGACCCACCCGGGAAGGCAGTAGGCGTACACGAAAACCAGGAGGGCCACTATGCTTGTGAGCCCGATCGAATGCCACAGGACGGCGAGCAGGATCTTTCCCTCGCTCCGCGGCAGGTTCGCGGCGGTTGCGGCCACCACGATGCTTTGAGCATCGATCATCTTTCCCATGACACCGCCTGCAGAGTTCGCCGCGCACATGAGGATCGGGTTTAGCTTCAGTTGTTCCGCCGTGATACGTTGAAGGCTACCGAAAAGCGCGTTGGAGGACGTGTCGCTGCCGGTCAGGGCCACCCCCAGCCACCCGAGGAAAGTCCCGAAGAATGGATAGAATATGCCGGTGCGCGTGAAGGCCAGGCCGAGGATCGCATCGAGGCCGCTGTACCGTGTGACATAGGCCAGTCCCAGCATCGGCGTGATCGCCAGGAGCGGTATCCGCATCCGCCTGGCGGTGCCGAGAAGGCTGTGAAGAAAGGCCCGCGGGCGGTGGCCGAGCAAGATCGACGTCACGATGCACGCCACGAACACTCCAGTGCCTGCTGCCGAAAGCCACTTGAGCTCGTAGATGGCCTTTTCGGGCTCCATCGCTTTCTCGATGGGCACGACAGGGTAGGTCCGGAAAACGGCCTCATTTAGCCCGGGCATTGCGAAGTCATACTTCGCCTTGAGCGGGCCGAGCGACCAGTGGTCCATGCCGGCTTTCTCACGCAGGAGGCCCCAGGAGATCACGGCAATAAAGAGCACGAGAAAAGGGAGCCATGCACGCACGATCTGCACGCTCGAGAGGCTTGGGCCTGATTTCTCGGCGTCCTCTTCATCCTCGCCGTAGCGCCACGTCGATCGCGGTTTCCAGACCGTCAGGAACCACGCCAGAGAGACCAGGCTGACGATTCCAGAAACAATGTCCACGAGCCCGACGTTGATATAGTTGCCCCAGACGAACTGCGTGGCCGCAAACGAGACTCCGCAGACGAGCGCCGCGGGCAGGACCTCCAGCGTTTCTTTCCATGGGACCATCGAGCGCACCAGCCAAATCGGAACGATTACCGAGGTGATCGGAAGGATCCGCGCGTTCATGGCGCTCAGATCGGCGATGGGAAGGCCACTCACCTTTTCGAGCATGATGAGCGGAGTGCCGATTGATCCCCACGCCACGGGAGCCGTGTTGGCAATCAAGCAGAGGCATGCCGCGGAGAAGGGCCGGACCCCGAGGCCCACTAGCAGCGCTGCGCAAATCGCGACCGGCGTACCAAAGCCGGCAGCACCTTCCAGAATGGCGCCGAAGCTGAAGCTGATCATGAGGACCTGGAGTCGTCGGTCGCTCGTGAGGCGTCCGATCGAGCGCTTCATCACCTCGAACTGCCCGGTGTCGACGGCAATCTGGTAGAGAAAGATCGCCGAGAAGACAATCCAACCAATGGGCAGGAGTCCGACGAGGGCACCGAGCGCGAACGATTTGGCTGCCATGTGGAGGGGCATGCCCACCCAGAGCCAGCTCACCAGGAGAGCCGCTCCAGCTCCGGCTGCGGCTGCCCGGGGCGCGGAGGTCCGTTGGACTGCGAGGCCGTAAAAGAGAACGAGGATGGGAATGGAGGCGATTGCTGCGCAGGCCCACCACGGCCAGCCGTGCGGCGCGTAGTTCTGCGTCCAGGTATCTGTGGCTTCGACAAACGAGGGTGAAGCGGCGAGTGTCAAGTGGGCGCTCCTGGGTGGTGTGACCGTGTGTACGGTTCAGATTGAACGGGAAAACCCTGGCCGAGCGCAAGCGGGCGTCGGTCTGTGGGACGCGGTCGACACGCTCCTCGAACTCCTCCGGGGTGGTCGCGAGCTGTCTGCGCCCTGGCTGGATGGCTGCGTCACCGTGACTGCCAGACGCAATCTTTCTCCACGATCTGGAGCTGCGCTCTGGTACCATTGGTTGGGAGTTTGGGCGGCATTTTACATGAAGTATTGAACCTTTCGTTGATGACAAGCATTCTGTTCCTCTATTCAATTCTTCTTGGCCAGGCCAATCTGTCCAAGGCCCCAGATCGACGATTTGTCGCGCTCTTCTCGAGCGGCGAGATCGTTCACGGCAAAGAACTGCGATCCTGGAGTGGCCTGAACGCACGGCCAACGCTGGACAGGAGACTCCTTTTCGATCCAGGAGACCCTGTCCGGTGGGTCATCGACACGAGCTTGAAGCCGGCGTCGCTTCCCCGTGCCTGTATCGAGCTTCATGGTGGAGATCGCCTGCCTGGACGCGTGATTGCGTATCGAGAGGGCAACGAGTCGCCGTACGAGCAGCAGCTTCCCCACTTGCTTCTCGAACCCCAGGATTCGCTGGATGGACCGGGAGAGCCTCCCCGTGCCGTGCTGCGAATTTCTGTGCGCTGGGTCCGCCGAATCTTCTGGGAGCGGAGGGGATCCGAGGTCTATCGCCCGGGCACGCTCTATTTTCGCGACCGAAGAGTGCAGCGGTTTCGTTCGTTGCGATGGGGTGCGTCGTCCTTGCGTCTCCTGCCTGCCGACGGCGATGCTACCGGCCCCGTGGAGGTCCCGTTCTCGGACATCGCGGAGCTGCATTTGCCTCGGCTCGATTCGTGGGACGCTACCTGTGAGCAGCTTGCCATCCTCGATCCGGAAGTCCGCTCGGGCATCTTTCAGTTGGTGACCGATGGAGGTCTGCGCGTGACAGGATCGCCAGAGCGATTTCGCGCGCGCTCCTCGGAGAGTAAGGGCGACCCAGGGACCTGGGTGCACGGCGTGGTGCCAGCCTGGAGCCCCGACGCGCTCTGGATTTACCACCGAACGGTGCGTGTGCGCCGTTACTTCTTGGCCGGGGAGCTGCCGCTCACGCTGCTGGAGCCGACGACCGTCGAGAGTCGCCACGTCTTTGGCTCAGCGTGGAGCTGGCAGCGAGATCAGGGCTCGCACGGCGGGCCACTCAGGGTCGCTGGTCTCGAGCGGGGATTTGGCATCGGCGTGCATGCGCAGGCGAGCCTGGAGTTTGATCTGCCTCCGCTGGCGCTTTCGTTCCGGACTCTTGTGGGAATTGACGAATTCGTCGGCCGAGGGGGCTGCGCGCGTGCCACCATCGCGGTTCGCTCCGCTCAGACCTCGCCAGCCGAAAGGATCCTTTTCCGTAGCCCTCTACTCATGGGCAGCCAGCAGCTTGTGGATTCGCTCTGGCAGGACTTGCAGACCACGGTGAGCGGCTCGAGCGCGAGGAGCCTCGTTCTCATCGCCGACTCTGCCCAGGACGAGACTCCAGGCGGCGTCGATCCCTTTGACATCCGAGATGCCGTGGACTGGATTGAGCCGACCCTGAGGATCGATCAGAGCGAGCTCAAGGCAGAGTGCCGTAACCGCATGGTTCGGCTCGTCGCCGCCTGGCAGGGCTGGAATCTCGACAGCTCCGAGGCATCTCGTGTCAGTCTCAGAAACCGCATGGCCAGAGACGGACGCCGTTGGTGGATGGACGTCGAGCCAGCATTGCCTTCTCTGAGACTCAAACGCCGACAACGGATCCCGGAAGGGGCCAGGTGGCTCTGCCTGAGCGTCACGAGGGACATCGACCGCGAGAAGCAAGCTCAAATCAGTCTCTCCGTAAACGGAAAATTGATGGCCACGCAGGACGTTCCTGGGCGATTCGAACAGTTGCAGTCGGATCCCATGCTGCTTTCTCTCAGGAGCGTTGCTGGAACGGAGGTGGACCTGGAGATCACTGTCTCGGGCACTCAGCCGCAGGTTGGCATGGAGTGGGCTGGGATTGGAGTGGTCGACTTGCCTCCAGGCCTCGCCCGCCTTCACGCCGGCGCCGAGGAGCCTGGTGAGCGATCACAGGCCTGTCTCGCAGCCCTTCAGATGCCTATTCGCGAGCGTCCGCTCTTCGGAGAGTACCGTTTTATCCGATTCGAGTGGCGAGCCGTCGACTCGGACGAGGTCTCACTCGTTGTTGGGCTCGATGGGCCGGGGAAGTCGGAGCTCGAAAAGACAGGCGGAAAGTTCCGCTACGTTGCGGGCCCGCAGCTGCCCTTGAAAGGGGAGGGGCTTCGCGTGGAGAACAGCCCTCCGGCTACAACAGGATCTGTGGTGCGCGATCTGTACAAGGACTTGGGCGCCTTCACGCTGAAGGATCTGGAGTTCCAGGCTCGTAGCGGGCGCGTCTACTTCAAGAATGTATACCTGGCGAGAAGCAAGAAAGACTTCGAATGGTTGAATGGAGACAAGCTGTGAGCACACAACCCAGGGTCCTGGCTCTTGCGGGGAGCACGCGTACGGCCTCGTTCAACAAGAAGTTGGTGAGAATCGCGATGGAGGGCGCAGCCAGAAAAGGGGCCGCAGTGACTTACCTCGACCTGCGGGACCTGCCCCTGCCTCTGTTCGACGAGGATCTCGAGGCGGCGAAAGGGCTGCCAGAGAACGCTTGCAAGCTCAAGGCGGCTTTTCTGGCGCACGACGCGCTCCTGATCTCGTCGCCGGAGTACAACAGCTCGATTTCGGCGGTGCTGAAGAACGCGATCGACTGGGTTTCTCGGCCAGCGCCCGGTGAAGCTCCTCTTGCCTGCTTCGAGGGCAAGATTGCGGCTCTCCTCAGCGCCTCGCCCGGAGCCCTTGGCGGTCTTCGTGGACTGGTGCATCTCCGGGCGATCCTTGGAAACATTCGCGTGATCGTGCTCCCCGAACAGATCTCTGTGTCCAGGGCTCATGAGGCATTCGAGCCCGAGGGGCACCTGAAGGACGCGAAGTTGAAGGACTCTGTCGAGAGGCTTGGCGGACAACTCGCAACGATCACCGCAAGATTGCGGGCGGGACTGTAGACCCTGCTCTGGTGCCCATGAGCGAAAAGGAGCTCAGTTTGGCCTTCAGGAGGGGTGAACGACAGGCCTTCGAAGAGATTGTCCGGGAGCACCAGTTCGTTGTGCATGGCTTCGTGCGAGCCCGCGTCCTTCAGGCACCGGTTGCCGAAGGCCTCACGCGGGAGGTCTTTCTGAGGTCCTTTGCGGCCAGAAGGAGCTTGACCGCCGAGGCAAAGCTTCGACCCTGGCTCCTCGGGATCGCTCGCAGCGTGCTGAAGGAGCGAGCGAGGCGCCTTCTTCCACGCAGGGATGCGGTCTGGACAGACCTCTGTCTGGAGCTGGACGATCTCGTCAGGATGAAGGACTCGACGCTGGATGCCTTGCTTGCCTGCGTTCCTGGTTGTCTCGAGTCGCTCGGACCGCCTGTGCGTCAGGTTGTCGAGCTTTACTATTCAGGCCATCTTTGTCCACAGGAGATCGGCTCCAGGATTCGGCGAAGCGAGAGCGCCGTGAAGCTCCTGCTTCTCCAGGCTCGTCAGGCGCTCCTCCTGTGCATTGGCTCCAAGTGCGAGGACCCTGGCCGTGACCGATGACGAAATTATCCGTCTTTTCGAGGAGACGGAGGTCGAGGGTTTGACCGAGCCCACGCTCGAGCTGCTGCGGGAGCGAATGAGGGACTCGCCGCGAGTGCGCGAGGCCCTACGCGGCCGTTTGAGCCTTGAACAGGCTCTGGCCTCTGTCGCTCAAGACATCCGCCTGCCGGTCGAAGACATCTTTCGCGAGGCACGGAGACGATCGGCTCAACACACAAGATTCCGGGTGATCTGTGTCGGATTTCTACTTCTCCTGGGAGGTGTCTGGGTTGGGACTTGCACCTCCGGAAAGTCAGCGAAGGAAGAAAGCTCCGTGGAGGTTGTCGAGGTCGCGGAGGTCGCTGCGGGTACGAATCCTTGCTTGGAGTCGAGCTCACAGGAGCCTCGGGTCTCGTCGGGTCTGGAGCCCCCTTCGCCGGGGCGTCTTGAAATCGAGGCCGAAAGTTTTCTTGACGCCAATGTCAACGTGGTGAGATGGGGCCCAGGAGAAGGCATCGGAGTCATCTGCAACGGAGGCAGTGGCGCTAACTATGCTATCTACCGGCTGTCGATTCCAAGGGCAGCGCGGTATCAGCTGGAGATTCGGTACGCGGCGCGAAAGCCTCGGCCCTTTACTGTGGCCATCGACGAACGCGTAGTCTTCGAGAAGGCAGGGCGAGCAACGACAGGTGGCTGGTTTCCTGGCGATCAGCGGTGGATCAAGGTCGGCGTCGTGGCTCTGGAGAGGGGAGAGCACGAGCTGCGGCTATCGACCCAGAAGATATTCTCCAATATCGACAAACTGGCGTTGACGGAGGTGGAGGCCTTGCGGGAGGTTCCAGGTGTCGCCCTCGGGGGTCGCGACGCGGCCTCCGAGGTGGTGCCCATGGAGCTGGCCTACGGCGGAGTCCGAAAGGCGTTCGAAGAGACCCTGTACGACGATTTCGACCACGACTCAGCTTATCCGACGCTCCGGCAGCTTCGCTCCTGGCTCGCCCCCGTCCCGGTCGTGAAGGGCGACATGATCGAACGGAAGGTCGGCGACCGGACCGTGTGCCGAATTGCCGGTTTCTTCGAGCTCAGACCGGTCTCCAGCGGCTTGTGGGAGGACGATTGGGTCTTGCGGTTGAACGTGCAGGATCCAAAAGGATTTGGGCTCCACCTGTGGGATGGCCATCAGGGCCTCACCATCCAGTATCACTCGGGGGAAGGAGTCTGGGCAGCCCACCGATCCGCTTGTTTCGGAGACTTCTCGCGATCGGAGAGGCTGGAGCTCCTGGCATCGGATTCCGGCCGCTATCGTCGAGGCGGTGAGGGGACCGTGGAGATTCGTCGGCAAGCCGGCCAGCTTGTCTTGAGCCGGGGCGGGCTCATGCTGCTTTCGGCGCCTCTCGCAGCGAAGCCTGGCAAGGTCTTCCTTGAGGGGAACATGGTGGTGAAAGGCCTCGCCCTTTACCGTGGCTCCGCTTTCCCGGACCCGAGCGAGACTCAGCGTCTATCGGTGTGGTCCATTGAATGCGGTTCACCCATGGCATGGCAGTCTCCGGTGAACGCACCCGTCAGCGTCGAAACACTACTGGACGGATGCTGGCGCCTGGCTGCCCAGGAGAGTCTCGAAAATGCGGCCCATGCGTTCACGCCCGCGGGGTGCAATGCGCCTTTCGAGGTAGTCTTCCAGATCGATGAGGCGACACCGGGAGTGGGCGTTTACCTGGGCGATGGAGCAGGCCAGCCGCTCGGAGCGGTCGGAGTTTTCAAACGGGCGTCCACCGGGCACCTTGTTGTGGCCCCCGCGGATCCAAACAGCAGGCAGTCGGAAATTCTCGTGAAAGACGATGACGGCCTCTTGCCGCTGGTTGGTCGTTCCTTCTGGCTGCGGCTCACCGCATCCCCCTGGGGCTTGCGTGTGAGCTCAAGCTCTGATGGACGCCATTGGGGCGAGGTGCTCTTGCCGCAGAAGCCGCCTACTCCACCTCGATACGAGACGGTGGGAATCTACGTCGCGAAGGGGGTAAGGGCTGCCGCGCTGAGGGTGCGACGCATCGAGGTGCTGCAACTTCGTGATCTCACCGAAGTGCTACGCGGCCGGTCGCTGGAAGCGCACAGCGAGGATCTTTTCGAGACGATTCTGGAGTGGGCCTCGGAAAATTCGACCCAAACGAAGTTTGCCATTGGCGCGATCGAGGGGGCGGCCCTCATCGAGGGCAGGATGGATGGGTTCGACTTGTCGCGAATCGAGCGGGCGCTCGAGTGCCTGGCGGGAGAGCTTGCGGATGGCGGTTATCCGCCCCCACGGCAACGAATCTTCTCGGCGCTCCTGGGCGCTCGTTTCCCGATCGGCTCACGGTTTGATCCAATCGTCGAGGGGCTCTTTCGCAGCGAGGCGATCGAATCCGTTTACCTTTGCGACTGGGCCAGAGCCCGTTCGCTCACGAGGTGGTTTGGCATGTGGGCGCTTTGGGGCAAGCCCACTGACGGCAAGGGGGGCTCAGTTCAAAGTCGAGAAAGTCGATCTCGCTCCAGGGCCATGGCGGCGTGGGCGCAGGGGGTTTGGGTCCAACACTCTCCATCGTCTCCAGTGGACTTGACCCAGCAAGTCATCGTGGCGCAGCATCCACTCATCGCAGAGCCGAGCAAGGAAGGGTACAACGTTCTTGCCGAGCTCCAGGAAGCTCTCGCGAGCGAATCCTACCGCGACGCCTGCGAGATCCTTGCTGCTGCGGAGGTCCGTGGGGTGGAGGGACTTGTCACGGATTCCAGAGACGCTGATCTACTGGTGTCGTTTCCCCGCGCTGTCAAGCTCGCCCTGAAGGATAATCCGCCGCTGGAGCGAACGCTGCGCGAGAAGTTTGGGCCGCTATCCATGCTGAGATTCCGTGAAGCGAAGGCCGAATCAGACGCGAGTGCCATGAGGCTGATCACACTTGAATTTCTGGGGACGGAGGCCGCGTGCGAGGCCCACGCCTGGCTTGGAGACCGGCTCATGGCTGTCGGTGAATTTGCCGACGCGTTGTCGCATTACGAGAAGGCCCTGGAAGGGCTCTCGGGTCCGAGTCGTCCACGGATTTTGGCCCGACTGCGACTCGTGGCTGCCTACCTGGGCGGAAATCTTTCCGCAGAGGCGCTGCCGACCGAAGTGGACCTTGGCGGCGCTCGAATGCTCGCGGCTTCCATCGAGCAGCTTGTGTCCGGTATCCGCAAGAGCGGAAGCTCGACCGCCGGTCTTGACGCCACCGAGGAGTCGATTCCGCCACCGGGCAAGTACTCGACACGCTTGTGGGCGCGCGCTGAGCATCTCTGTGAGCTGAAGCCGCGAGGCCTCCCAAAGTGGGCGACTCACTGGATGGAGCGACAGCTAGCCTTGACCGTGGAGAACGGAATGCGGATTTTTTCGGATCGGTCTCAGGTCATTGCCTGGGAGTTGAGCCGTGGCGAGAGGCTTTGGGCCCTGACTTTGAAGGAGGACGGTGGGCGGTGGCCGTTCGTGCCCATGGTGCCCAGGCTTGTCGGCGAATCCGTGTTGAGTCGACGTATGACGGCGAACGGCCCGGAGCTTTGCGGTATTCACGCGAAAACGGGAGCTCTCCTCTGGCGCACACGGCTGGGGAACCACGTGGCCTCGGACCTGCTCGTCTCCCCGCGCGGGGTTTACGTGCTGGCCGTCGATGCCTCCAACGAACGTCTCCTGGATCTGTCGCTTGTGCAGGTCGAGCCCCGGTCGGGAGAGGTCTTGTCTCGCACTGTGCTGGCGCGGTTTCGAGACGTCTGGGACCGGCAGATACCCTGCCGGGCCACCTTGATCGGCAGCGATGGGATCCTTGCGAGCGTTGGTGGTGTGACCCTGCGCGCCAGTTTTTCGGACGGCGTGGTCTGGATGCGTAGGCACACGGTTCTGCCTCCGGCGCAGGACCCCTACGGATTTGAATTGGATCCGGCTCCCCCTCTTGTCGATGGAGACCGTGTTCTTACCCTGCCGGGGGGTGTGCGATGCGTCGAGGCCTTCAATGCGCGCAGTGGGCGGCTCGAGTGGCGCCGTGTTCTGCTCAGAGCGTCAAGGCTTTGCGGTGTCGCAGGCGGCAACGCCATCGTGAGAGAACCGACATGTGTGGTGGCACTGAAGGCGGTCACGGGTGCCGTTGCGTGGCGCCGGAACATCCAGGGTCTCGTGCGGGTCGAGCGCGTGGGGATTCAGAGCTCAAGGGCTCCAGGCCAGGTGAGTACGGAGGGCCCCGCACTCGTCCTCTGCATCGTCGAGGAGGGCTCCGGTTCTCGAATCCCTTGCCTTCTCTGGTTGGATGCCGCCACCGGCGCCGAGGTGGGACGAGCCCCTCTGGCCGAGTTGGCGCATGAGAGTCCGAATTTGGGGCCGCTCTGCGTTGTAGACGACACGATTTGGGCCCTTTTTCGCCGGGGCCAGAGCCGCGAGATCGAGGTGATGGAGATCGCGCCGAGGTAGGCGTGATCGCGGGGTGGGTAGCTTCCTGCCGCGCCAAGGCCTCACCCTGCGACGCAGTGCGTGTAGCCCTGGCCCTTCTCTCGCTCCGCGACGGTTCAGTGGCCCTGGCAGTTGGCAGTGCTGCGATGCTCCGGCCAACTTCACGCAGAGAAGTAGCACGCCGTCGGCCCGGGTTTCCAGGCAGCAGAATCCAGCTTTCCACTTGGGCTGAGGTGCTGCCCTCCGCGCGATCGGTAACACGACGCGGTTCTCGAACCACAGGGCGGCCCCACGGTAGCGCTCAAGTATTCAGAAGCCGACCGCGACGAGACCACGGCTCTCTGCGGGAGGATTTCGAACGCCGCACTCGCGTTCAGACGAAGCCTCGCTTCAGCGAGCGTTCTTGCGAGAGCCGTCGGCTCGAATCGCGTACTGTGCCCGACGATTCCGTTGAATCGGGTCCACCGCCCGGGGTGAAGCGGCACGCTCAGGAGGGCTTGCCCCAGTAGCCTCAGAAGTCTCCCGACCTCGGGAAGGGCCGCGTGCTCGACGACGTCCAGCACGCAAGTGGACTCGATTCGTTCATTGTGAAACGGCAGAGCGTCGATGAGAGACTTGCGTTTCCGTCCAGGCACTTCCCGGCGACTTGCAAGATCGCCCGCGCGATAACGCTCGCCCCAACGACAAAAAAAGCGTTGCCCTTTCGTGTCGTGACTGACAGATATTGTTTCGCCGCGTTCGGTTAACGGGACACAAGGATCCAAACTCTCATGCTCGAAGATGCTCTCAAGCTTTCGCGACATCTGCAGGCAAACCTTGCGCCTGCTGAGGCCCTCGGCGTCGTGCTGCGCCTCCTGTTGGCACGCAGGCTCGAGCTGGAATTCAAGAAGGCTCGAGGTGAGATCGAAGTCTCATCGGAAGTTCTAGCAACTCTTCCGGCAACCCAGCGGGAGGAAGCGATTCGATCCCAGTTGAGGGATCGGCTGCCCGCCTACCCGCGCAACGAGGATTCGTTCGAGAGGATTGCGAGGCTAAAGGAGCCAGCCCGAGGCGAGGCCTGCCTGGCTTTCCTGAGCGACTTCTCTGGATCAGCAGGTGAAAGGCTTCGGGATGCGAGCACACTGGAGGCCATCCGCCGATTGAGCAGCAGCGACGACTTGGGAGGAGTGCTGGCCGATCTCCTTGAGGCGCGCATCGGGCCCGACGACCACGATGACCGATCCTACGAGGCCCTCGAGCGGCGTGTTGTCGCGGACTTGAGCTCATCCCGGTTCGAGGTGGCTGTCTCGGAGGAGTGGGGGCGTTTCAAGGGTCTTCCACTCGAGGACAGGGTCTCGACTCTGAGCGTCTCGACGCCGGAGATAAGCGTCGAGGTTGAGCACGTGCGCAAGGTCAACTGGGCCATGGAGCGTAATGGGATTCCGATCGTTCAGCAGGCCCGTGTGACGAATCGGGGAGCCACCACGCTGGAAGGCCTGCGCCTCACGCTGCAAGTGGGGCCTGGGCTGAGCGGTGTTTTCGAGGCGGAGCTACCCACTCTCCCGCCCGGGGCCTCGTTTCAGCTCGATCGGCCCGACCTCCTGCTCGAGGGAGCGCGGCTCAGAAGTGTTCTCGAGCGCGAGCGGGGTGCGATACACCTGGAGCTCCGAGGGCCGGAAAGGATCTTCGTGTTGGAGTCCCGACCCGTGGAAGTGCTCGCCTACAACGAGTGGGATCATGCAGCGCTCCCCGAGCTACTGGCTGCCTTCGTCCTTCCCAACGAGCCCGGCGTCGCCCGCCTTCTTGAAACCGCAAGGGACTTGCTCGGGGAGGCGACCGGCGATCCAACGCTCTCGGGCTATCAGTCCCGCTCCCGAGAACGAGTGCGAGCCATGGTGGACTCCATTCATCGAGCGATTCAACGTCTTGACGTCACCTACATCAGCCCTCCGGCGAGCTTTGACCCGGGGAGCCAGAAGGTGCGTTTCCCCGGAGATGTCCTTGAGCACCGCATGGGCACCTGCCTCGACCTGTCCGTGCTGGCCGCCGCGGCGCTCGAGGCCACCGGACTGAATTCAGTTCTTGCGTTGGTTCGTGGGCATGTTTTCCCGGGTGTTTGGCTCATCGACGATTGGTTGCCAGCGGCGTCGACGGACGACCCCGTACTCCTCCGCAAGCTTATTCAGGCTGGCGAACTGCTCGTTTTTGACGCCACGCTCGCGACGGCGCGACCTCCAGAGCCTCTGGTTGCCGCCGAGCGCGCCGCCTCAAATCATCTCGGGGATCCAACAGCCTTTGAGTGCCTGCTCGACCTACGAGCTTGCCGCCTCGCAAAGATTTTTCCGTTGTCTCTTGGCGGCACTGACGCTGACGCGGCACCCGGAGCCACAGTGGGCGAGCGCGAGCCACGGGGCGCCACGGCGCCCGCGGATGAGGCCGCCGGCCCGGCCAGCAGGACCAGGGCACAGAAGTTAGCCCCGGAGCGACGAGTCCAGCACCGGCGCATTGCGACCTGGAAGGAGCGATTGCTGGATCTCTCGCTTCGCAATCGGCTCCTTAATTTTCGAGAGTCACGCGACAGGACGGTGCTCCTTGACACCCCCGAGCTTCACTTGCTCGATGACCGGATCGTCTCGGGCGAGGTCCTGAGCCTCGAGCCCAGGGTGGAGCTGGACGAGAACGATCCCCGGGTCGCGGAGCTTCTGAAAACTCGAGGAGCCGACTACCTTATTCGCGCGGAGCGACTAGAACTCCTCAAGAGTGGACGCGTCCTCACGAAGCACACCGACGATGACCTGTCCCACCGGCTCGTCGCCACGTTCCGAGCGGCGCGGACCGAGGTGGAAGAGACGGGCTCTTCGACCCTGCACATTGCGATGGGAATGCTTCGCTGGCTTGAAGTCGGCGCAAGCGGTCCGCCAAGACTCGCTCCGATTCTTCTGTACCCTGTCGAACTGGTGCGCCCAACGGCGCGGGCACGTCTGCGAATGCGGCTCCGAGACGACGAGCCGCGACTCAACGATACGCTGCTGGAGAAACTGAGGATCGATTTCGGGCTTGAGTTTCCCGAGCTCAGGAGCCTGCCGCTGGATGAAGCCGGCGTCGACGTGAAGACCGTGTTGGCGACGCTGCGCCGCGGTGTGTCGAGGTTGGAAGGCTTTGATGTGCTGGACGAGGCTTGTCTCTCCTTCTTCTCCTTCGCGAAGTTTCTGATGTGGCGCGACCTTGACCAGCATGATGATGATCTCCTGAGGAACGAGACAGTCCGTCATCTCGTCGCGTCGCAAGGGGCGGCGTGGTCTGGATCTGCCAATTTCATCGAGCCGGATCGTCTGGATCAGGAGCTCTCTCCGGCGCAGTCGCGGCTCGTCCTTGACGCCGACTCGAGTCAGCATGTGGCGGTGGATGCTGCACTGAAGGGCCTCTCCTTCGTGCTTCAGGGGCCGCCCGGAACGGGCAAGTCGCAAACGATCACGAACATCATCGCGGAGTGCCTGGCTGCGGGGAAGCGGGTGCTTTTCGTGGCGGAGAAGCGCGTGGCGCTTGACGTCGTCGCCCGGCGTCTGAAGGCCGTCGGCCTGGGTGAATTCTGCCTCGAGCTGCACTCCAGCAAGGCCAACAAGCGTGAGATTGTGCTCGAGCTGGGGCGAGCGCTCGAGGGTGCGACCCGGGCGACGAGCGCTCCGAGCCCCAGGGTTGCGGAGCGTGTGGCGGAGATGCGGAGGAGCTTGCGGGAGTATGTCGAGGTCTTGCATGGGGAGACGCCGCTGGGGCCTTCACTTTTTCGTTGTGGTGCCCGTGGCCTCGAGCTGGGGTCGGCTCCTGGGGTGAAGCTATCGCTGGATGATGTGTTGAGCGTAACGCGGGAGCTCCACGAGTCCCGTCTCGAGGCGTTGTCTCAACTCTCGGCGGCCGCCAGCGATTTGCCCACGGTCGTGGGGCACCCATTCTGCGCCTGTGATGTCGCGGAGTGGAGCGCATTGAAGGCCAGGGAGTGGGGGGCGCAGTTACGTGCGCTCCAGCAGGCATCGGGCCAATTTGCAACAGAAGGTGACCGGGCTGCACAGGCTGTTGGGCTTCGGGGGGAGCTCTCCGTGCCCGCCCTCGAAAGCTTGGCGGGGCTCCTTGAGCTGCTCGCGGAAAACGTGCCCGAGGGGGCTCGAACCTTGCTCTCCAGATCCGATGCCTCGGTGGCGATGGATCGACTTGGCGAATGCGAGAAGCTCGCGAGGGATCGCGTCTCGTCTCTGGAGAACATTGCAAGGCGATTCGAACCGCGGCTCTTCGAGCTGGACCTGTCGGCTCTTCTCGCCGCATACCGCAAGAATGCGGGCCGATTCGCTCCCTGGCGTTGGCTTTCGCTGCGTGGGTCCGCGGCCCAGCTCAGAGCGGCCGCGAGGGGGCCCCTGCCCGGTCCGGAGGAAATCGTTCAGATCCTCGAGACGGCGGAACGATGCCGTGAAACTTCGCACCGCCTCGAGCGAGAGCAGCCATTCCTGCTGGATGTCCTGGGGGACTCGGCCCGGGGAGCGGAGACTCACCTGGACGCCATCTCCAGTCTCACGAAGTTTGCTGGCCGATGGCAGGAGCGCTGGAGCAGGGCACCTTCCGAGCTGCGGGCTGCGCTACTTGCGCCCCCTCTTCTGTCATCAGAGGCTGCCAGAGATGCGAAGGACGCGCTCTCCCGGAGTCTCGATGTTTTTCGCGCGGCGTTCGGTGCTTGCGTTGCGAGCCTCTCCATCGACACCTCAAGGGCCTTCGCCGGCCCCGACACATCGTTCTTGCCTGCGCAGGTGAGGGAGCAGTCGGAGCGGTGGATTGCCAACCTTCCGGCCCTGCGGGCCTGGGCCCGCTTTGTCTCTTCCGAGGCTCGCGTCAAGGTGCTGGGTCTTTCTCCGCTCCTCGAGCCACTGCGCAGTGGCAGTCTGGAGGCTGCGGACCTGGCCCCGGCGTACGAGCGGGCCTTCCTGGGAGATTGGGTCGACCATGCTGTCGATGCCTCGCCGATCCTGCGCGCGTTCAACGGTAGGGAGCGAGACCGCCTGGTGGAAGCTTTTCAGGAGCAAGACCGGGAGCTCATCGCCTCCGGCGGCAAGTTGGTGACGGCACTTCTGGCGAAGAGCCGGCCGCAGGCGAACGCCGCGGCGCCGTCGGCTTCCGAGGTCGGCATCTTGCAGCGTGAGGCAAGAAAGAAGACGCGACACATGAGCGTTCGGAGACTCATGGAGGAGATTCCCAACCTTCTCGTTCGGCTCAAACCATGTCTCCTGATGAGCCCTCTTTCGATCGCCCAGTACCTGCCGCCGGGCCGGGACCCCTTTGACCTCGTGGTCTTTGACGAGGCCTCACAGATCCCGACGCACGACGCCATTGGCGCCATCGCGCGAGGCAAGCAAGTCATTGTGGTTGGGGACTCGAAGCAGCTCCCGCCAACAACTTTCTTTTCGGTGAGCCTGGATGACGAGGATGGTGAGCCATTGGAGACCGGCGACATGGTCGAGGAGCTGGAGAGCATTCTCGATGAGTGCGTCGCGTCGCACCTGCCATCGCTCATGCTGCGATGGCACTACAGGAGCCGTGACGAACGGCTTATCACGTTTTCGAATTGGCACTATTACGAAGGGAAGCTGCTCACCTTTCCGGCCGCCGAAGCTGGCGTGGAAGGGCTAGGCGTCCGACTCGAGCGTGTCAGCGGCATCTTTGACCGAGCGCGTTCCCGCACGAATCAGATCGAGGCGGAAGCGGTGGTGCGCTGGGTGATCGATGCCTTGCGCGATCCAGGGAGGCGCTCGAGGTCCATTGGTATCGTGACTTTCAACCAGCCGCAGCAGACCTTGATCGAGGACCTCCTCGATCAGGCTCGACGAGAGCATCCCGAGATAGAGCCCTATTTCGGTGACCGGGCGCCGGAGCCGGCGTTCGTCAAGAACCTCGAAAACGTGCAGGGGGATGAGCGCGACGTGGTGCTCTTCTCGGTTACCTATTCGCCAGACGCCGAAGGACGAGTCTGGATGAACTTTGGGGCCCTGAACGTCGAGGGCGGCGAGCGCCGCCTCAACGTGGCGATCACGCGCGCCCGCCTCCAACTCGTGGTCTTCTCGGGGCTCGAGTCGCAAGACATTGATCTTTCGCGCACGCGGGCGCGGGGAGTCGAACACCTGAAGAGTTTTTTGAGATACGTCGAGACGGGCGAGCAGGCGATCCCCGGGGGGGCCGTGACCGCCGTGGCTCAAGCTGCGGCTCTCTCGTCCTTCGAGCTGGACGTCGAGCGTCTGCTCATCGAGCGAGGGCACTCGATCGAGCGGCAAGTCGGCTGCTCGGGCTACAGGATCGACTTGGCCGTGCGGGACCCGGAGTCTCGGGGCCGTTACCTGCTTGGAATTGAGTGCGACGGAGAGGCTTACCGGAACGCTCCGACCGTTCGAGACCGCGACCGTCTGCGTCAGTCAGTGCTCGCTGGCCTGGGTTGGCGGCTCCATCGCATCTGGTCGCTGGACTGGTGGCATGATCCCGAGGCGGAGCTCAAGCGCATCGAAGAGGAGATCGTGAAGGCGATTGCATCGAAGTCGAAAGACAGTGCCACGGCCGGTCTCAACATTGGCTTGAAAGCCTCCCTGGAGGAGTCCGCTCCACTCACGATCCCTCTCACGGAGTTGCCGGGTGCAGGCGCTCCTGTAGTCGCCTTGCAAGACGCTCCCCTTCCCTGCGAGCCGCAACGCGAGAGGGTTGTTGAGAGCTACAGCCCATTCCCGATCATGCAGATCGGCACGCCAGAGTCTTTTGAGTCGATGCAGTCCCACGCATCGGCCATCAGCCTTCTGGGACAAATCGCCGAGCACGAGGGGCCTGTCCACAAGGATACGCTGTTGCGAAGAGCTGCCGAGTGCCATGGTATCCACCGAATTTCGCGCGGCGTCGAGGAGCGGCTTTCCCGGCTTGTTGTGGAGGCCGTGCAGGCTGGCAAGTTGCGCCTGGAAGGCGAATTCGCCTGGCCGCGGGGAGCGGATATTACGGCCTGGTCTCGATTCCGTGGGCCTTCGCCGGGTGGCGGGGTACGGGAGCCGGAGCAAGTGGTGCCGGCAGAGATCGCTGCGGCCCTGAAGCATGTGCTCAGGATCTCGGTGGCTCTCTCGAAGACAGACCTGGTACGGGGGGCTGCGGCGCTCATGGGCTACCGACGGGTCACCCACCGAGTGCGTGCCGCATTTGAGGCGGCGATCACTTACCTCGAGAAGGGCGGCAGCTGCACATTGGAGGGCGATCTTGTGCGGGATCATTGCGCGTAGCTTCCCTCGCCTGCCCGCGTTGGTTCTCCATGGCGGGGCGGAACGGGCCGGGCCGGCCCTCGACGCTTGCCGGCACTTCACAGTTGTGAACTTGACGGGTCGGTCCCCACACCCCTGGTCCTCTTGACAGTGTAGGCTACGCTGGGCGATACTCCGTGCGCGTGAAGCTGCCTCCTCGATTTATTCGAAAAGTTATTAGTCCTGGGTTGAAGAGATTTGGACGACAGCTCTCCAGGTTGCTGGAGCCATCCATCCCGCGACTTCCGTGCCCCAAGGGACCCCCTGATCCCGCAAAGATTCGTCAAATTGTAGTCATCTCCAAGATGGGCATCGGGAACTTCATTCTCTTCATGCCCGCCTTGCGTCATCTCCGGTCGGCCTATCCCCAGGCGGAGATTGTGCTCCTGGGGGTTCGGGGCCGCTCGGGGGGGATGGGCCTTCTGCCTCCGGGTACGGTAGACCGTGTTCTCGAGCTCGACGGGGGAGCTGGAAATCTGCTGCCGATTCGGAGCCTGTTTCGGTTTTGCAGGAAGAATTCCTTGAAGCCGGACATGGCGGTCGTCCGGTGGACGGGCCATGCCATTGTCCCGACAATCCTGTCTATTCTCCGCCCTAGCTATCGAGTTGGACACGTTTCCGGGGCTGGGTTCTCGAGCAAGCACGATGCGATTTTTAACTTTCCCGTGCCGATCGCCGAGGGACGTCATGAGACGGATCTGAACCTCGACCTCATCCGCGCCCTCGGAATCCCCGTCGGGGACGCTCGCCCGGCCATCCACGTGCCAAAAGAAGCGCAGGACCGAGCCGACGGTTTTCTCGCGAAGACTCTGGGGGAAGGACGCCCCTTCGTCGCAATCCAGGTCGGCACCAGCTCTCTCCAACCCTGGAAACGCTGGAGCATGGAGCGATGGTCTCTCCTCCTCCAGGAACTCATGCAGGCCGGGCACAGCTTGGTGTTACTTGGCTCGGAAGATGAACGGCCCTTGCTGGAGACACTTTGCCTCCACGAGAGCCGTCCAGGGGGACCCCTCTGCGTCAATGCGGCCGGCCAACTTTCCCTGGAAGAGTCTGCTCAAGTCGTGGTCCGGAGCAGCCTCCTCGTGTGCGCTGACACCAGCTTGATGCACGTGGCCGCCGCCACTGACAAGCCGCAGGTCATTTTCTGGGGGCCCACGCAGTTCGACAGGACGCAGCCGCTCTCGGAAAAGAGCATCGTCCTCAGAAAACCGTGCCCCTGCAGCGGCAGCCTCTTCGACCGTGAGGTTGTCCGGACCATATGGGCCTGCGATCAACCCTGTCTGGCCACCAGCGTCAAGGAAGCCCTGGGGACCATCCGGCCGCTGCTTCCATCAGTGGAGGCTTCTCCTGGCTCACTGAATCTGGCGGATGGCCGCCTGAATACAGGGGCGGCCTGCCCGCTCTGTGGCGCAGCCGACTCTCGACTGCTCTTCAAGTTCGACTTCTCCAAGTGGCGAAAGGGCATCTTCGCCTATTTGCGCCGTTGCGAAAGCTGTGATCTTCTTTTTAACTGGCCCCGGCCCACAAGCGAGGAGTTGGCCTCCTTCTATGGGCCTGATTACTATATCTTTCAGCGAGACGAGGCGGAAACATTCCGGCGCATGCTTCCCATCTACGCCAGGACGGTTCGAATCGTCGAAGGGCTTGTTCGCAAGAGGAAGTCGCTTGATATTGGTTGCGCTGCGGGCCATTTTCCTGCCCTTCTGCGGTCCCTGGGCTGGGACACCAAGGGGGTGGAGATATCCGAGGGGGCTGCCTCACACGCCTCGGAGCGATGGCAGGTTCCCACATTCAAGGGGACTATCGAAGAGTTCAGCGAGCAGGGGCAGCTCTTCCCTCTGGTGACTGCCATTGACGTCCTCGAGCATGTTCCCGATCCCCACTCCTTCATTCGTGCCATCGCCCGTGTTTGTGAGCCGGGTGCCTTCGTGGTGCTCGACACGCCGAACGCAGGAGCCTTTCACTTTCGTGCATTCGGAGCCACCTGGCGAGGGTTTAACCCCTTCCACATACAGCTCTTTTCCCCCTGCAATCTGGAAAAGCTCTTGAAAGAGCATGGGTTCGAAGTCGTGAAGCAGTTCTCCTACAACAATGTTTTTCCCAAGGCAGATCCCCCAGTGTTGAACCTTGCTGGCTGCGACAACGGGTCACTCTTGCCAAGGGTCGCGAAGTTAGCTATCCAGTTCCCCTCGTACCCTGCCAGCGAAGATGCCCGATCGCCCCTGGCCGTGCGCTGCCAGGGAGAAAACTTGGTCGCGATCGCCCGGCGCAGGGATGGTCGTTGATTTCTGGAGAGTCGTGCCCCATTCACGGAGATCGATCGATGCGGATCCGATTCGATTTGGGCCAATCCTCCTACAGTAGGCACTTCCTGGGCGTCATCGAGGCTCTGGGGCGGAGGGGGCATGCCGTGGAGACGGAGGCCTTTTGGGACGACGAGGTCTTTTTGAGGAAGCCCATTGCCACGGCGGACCATCGCCAGATACTGATGCGCAAGGCCAAGGTCCGGGGCGGGTCTCTGGGTCTCCTCGGCTATTTCCTGCGGTGCGCCCGTGACCGCCTTCTCTACCGCCGGCCCGGCTTTGCGTCCGAATCCCTCGTTGCCCGCCGCATTTCCAATCATCTGACCATGGGTCTTGAGGGCGAAGACAACGTGTTGGGAATGCAACTGGCCCGCTTCATCGAGAGCCTTTCTTCGGAACAGGCCATGGCATTCGATGGTCTCTTGACGCGGATAGAGAATCTTATTCCTCACGACCCTGGACTGGAGCAGGTTCTCTCACCGGAGCCGACCTCCCCGAAAAGATCGAAGAGCCCCTTTGGCTTCAGGGCTTCTCCTCCGGTGTCTTCCCGGCCAGATGTCTTGTGCATCACGCCCCTCGTGGTAACCCAGATCGGGCAGGCGGAGCTGGTGAAGGCGGCCAAAGCGCTCGGGATTCCGGTTGTCTTCCTGGCCAACAGCTGGGACAACCTGACCACCAAGGGGACGATTCATGTGAAGCCGGACTGGACCATTGTCTGGAACCAAGTCCAGGCTCGGGAGGCGGTCGATCTTCACGGTATTCCCGAGGAAAGTATCCTGGTGACCGGCGCGCCACGTTTCGACGACTTTTTTGCCCGCAGGCCGGCCCAGACCCGTGAGGAGTTCTTCCGAGCTCATCGACTGGATTCATCGCGGCCAGCCATCACTTACCTCGGCTCCTCCAATCTCATCAGCGCAGACGAGACGAGTTTCGTTCGGCAGTGGATTCAAACAGTGCGCGGTAGCTCCTGCCGTACGCTGTCGCAGGCAAACCTCATTCTGCGCCCGCATCCGAAGTTTCGGACCGGGTGGGAGGAGATCGGCTCCGAGGGCCAGGGAATCGCAGTGTGTGCCTCCGAAGGGCTCAATAACGATGATTTGCTCTACCACTGCCTGTACCACAGCCAAGCAGTCGTCGGGGTTAACACGAGCGCGGAGCTGGAGGCTGCAATTCTCCACAAGCCGGTCTTGACCATCAAGGACCCCTCCTTCGACTCAGGCCAAGAGGGCACCATCCATTTCCATTACCTGCTCAAGGCCCACGGCGGCTTTGTGGAAAAGGCAGAAGGCCTGGCCGAGCACGCGGACCAGCTTGCCAGGGTAGTGTCCGAGGGGGATGTGCCGGCGCGTAACCGCGAGTTTCTCGAGCGTTTCCTCCGGCCGGGGGGCCTGGAGCGTCCTGCGGCCGAGGTCACGGCGGACGCAATCTGTACCCTGTTGGAACGGAGCAAGAAATGACCGTGGATTTCAAGGAAAGAATCTACAGGGACTACTACCGACTCCACATCTTGCCCCGGAAGGGTCCCTTGACACCGCAGCGGCTTGCCTCGTCGGCCAAGACCTTCGACTTCCACTTTGGTGAGTTCCTCCCCGTCGAGCGTGGAAGCCCGATCCTCGACGTGGGCTGCGGTAGCGGGGCACTGGTCTGGTGGCTTCATTCGAAAGGCTATACCAAGGCAGCGGGCGTTGACCTTTCGCAGGACCAGATCGCGGCGGGCCAGGCCCTGAAAATCCCGCAACTCTACAACGAGGGGTTGGTTGAGCACCTGGCGCGTTGCGAAGAGCGTTACTCGCTTGTTTTTCTGCGCGACGTCATCGAGCACATTGAGCCGGCCAGCCTCCTGGACTTCCTGGACCTTGTCCGGTCCGCTCTCGCGCCCGGTGGCAAGCTCATCCTGCAGACGCCCAACGGTGCCTCGCCCACCTTCGGCAGGGTGCTCTATGGGGATTTCTCTCACGAGCGGGCCTACACTTCGACGAGCCTTTCGCAGGTCTTGCTCCTCTCCGGGTTCGAGGGGGCAGTCTTCAAGCCATTCGAGCCTCGCCTTCCCAGATTCAGCTGGCGTACCATCGCCTCGCCTAGACGGTGGAAAGACCTGAAGCGGGCGCTGGCCTGGTCCCTGGTCAAGCGCTTTTACAGGTTCTTGCTCGAGGCGGAGGTGGGCAAGGGTGACTACATTGTGACGTACAACATCATTGCCTGCGCCACCAGGGGAGATGGGGAACGCCCCTAGTATTCGGAGGCCTCGCCGGACGCCGCAAGGCCGAAAGCCTCTTTGTTGCCATGTTTGGGAAGAAAGCATAAGATCGCAAGGTTGTGCGTGAGAAAACGTTGAGTGGCAGCAGCCTACTCTCAGGCTTGATTGGTTTTAACTCGAATGTCGACACTCAGTGAGATGGGCAAGTCCCAAAAAGCCTCTGCCGTTTTGCCGGCCCCAGTGTTGACGCCATTGCCCAGAGAAGTACTCATTCAGCCCCCAAAGGGCTTCGCGCGCCTGGATTTTGCTGATCTTGTGCGGCACCGCGGCATACTGTGGAGAAGAAGCTCTCACAGGGTGCGGGTTCAGTACGATGACATGTTTCTGGGGTTGTTCTGGGCCGTCGCTCGTCCCCTGATCATGCTCGCTGTGCTCTGGGGTTTCCGCGGGCTGGCGGCGTCGAGTCTGGGCGTCAGCATTCCTTACCCCTTGTACGTTTACTCGGGACTCGTCGTTTGGTTTTACTTTACCGAGTCGACTCAGGCGATCGCCAAGAGCCTTCAGAAGGACGCTGGGCTCATCCAAAAAATTTATTTTCCCAGGCTTATCAGCCCGCTCTCCTCGCTTTTGGCCGAGACATACAACCTTGGCTTGGCCTTTGTTCCTTTGTCCATCTTGATGTTAATTTTTGGAGTGCCGCCTTGCTGGTACGTGCTTCTCCTGCCCCTTTTGCTCCTGCAGATCATGGTCTTCTCTCTGGGCCTTGGGCTTCTCTTCTCCTCCCTCATACTTTGGGGCAAGGACTGGGAGCGCATTTTGAAGTTTCTGCTCTACGTTGGCTTTTGGCTCTCGCCTGTTTTTTATTCGCCAACCATGATTCCGTCAAAGCTGGCGATCTTGTACTTCTCCAATCCCATGGGAGGATCCCTTCTGGCCATGCGGGCTGTGCTTTTCAGCGGCTTTGAGTTTCCCTGGTGGTCCTGGCTTTATTCTTCCGTGCTCTCGATTGTGCTTCTTTTTGCGGGTTTAATGCTTTTCCAGCGAACAGAGGCCTCCATCGCTGATCGGCTATGACCCCGCACACGGTACTTCAGTCCAATCCAGGTGGAGCGAGCCTTTCTCCGCCCTGCCCACGCCTCCTGGCCATCAGTGTCAAGGATCTCTGGAAGCGATA
The DNA here is from genome assembly GCA_005772855.1 of Planctomycetia bacterium. Classification (GTDB taxonomy): domain Bacteria; phylum Planctomycetota; class UBA8108; order UBA8108; family SXIK01; genus SXIK01. The sequence continues at coordinate 55,032 of SXIK01000166.1, forward strand.
TCGTATTGAGAAAGTCAGTGCGCAGGCGCCTCATGGCAAGGTTTTCTCGTTCTTGAAGAACCTTGTAAGCTCTAATGGGCTTGACCCCGGCGCTCAGTACTTTTGGGCCCTTGAATCCGTAAATTTTGAAATCGCCACAGGGGAACGAGTGGCCATTATTGGCCGAAATGGCGCCGGCAAGTCGACCCTTCTCAAGATCCTCTCTCGCATCGTGCCTCCAACCCTGGGTGAAGCCAGGATCCGCGGACGCGTTGCCTCACTGCTAGAAGTTGGCGTCGGCTTTGACGGTAAATTGACTGGACGAGAGAACGTTTTTGTCAACGCCAGCTTGCACGGGTTGAGCAAGGCGGAGACGGCCGAGCGATACGATCAGATCGTGGAATTTTCCGGAATCGATCGGAAATTCTTGGAAATGCGGATCAAACACTACTCGAGCGGGATGCGGATGCGATTGGCTTTCAGCGTGGTGGCGCATCTCGACTCCGACATCCTGATGTTGGACGAGGTACTTGCTGTTGGCGATGCTGCTTTTCAGGAAAAGTGCCTCGAGAGTGTTGAAGGACTCATTCGGCGCAAGCGCACTCTGCTATTTGTTTCACATAGCATGCCTGCAGTAACACGTTTTTGTGAACGGGCTATTTGGCTTGACCAGGGCCGAGTTGTAATGGACGGCGACGCAAAGCAGGTGGCGCAGACCTACACTTCGCACATGGTTGGACCCAATTCCGTCGCGGGCTGGACTCGGGAGCAGGTCGAGCCATCCACGGCCTCCCTTGCGTCCACGGAGGGGGAAGAGCCTGCCCTGCAAGCAACAAGGTCGACGGTGGCGTCGGAGCCCGAGCTATTGCCGGACGGGACGATCAAGGAGCCCCCTTGCGCGGATCTGATTTCAGTGCGGCTCATGGCTGTTGATCATTCACCCGTTCAAGTCGTTACCGCCGACCAAACCATCGGCGTCGAGTTCATCTATGAGGTACTCCAGCCCGGCAAAGTCGTTTTGCCAGCAGCCAAGTTTTTTAACGAAGAAGGCGTCCAGATCTTTTCAGCCGTCTATACGAATCCCGATTACATGCAGCAGCCCAAGGCAGTCGGCAAGTACCGCTCAGTACTCTGGTTGCCACCGCACCTTCTGAACACCGGGCGCCTTCAAGTGGGGGTCAATCTGACCACGCCCACAGTTGCTGGCCTCCAGCGTCACGTGGTGATCGAGCGTGCATTCTCCTTCGAGGTTTTCGAGGTTCCACTTGGGCAGCCGTCAGCCAGAGGAACTTACAAGAAGCTCCTGGGCGCGGTGCGTCCCCTGCTCGAGTGGGAGACGTCCGTCGAGTAGTGGTTTTTACGCGATAGCCCCGGGCGTTTGATGAATTTCAGGCCCGAGGTCGCGCTTGGAGAGCTTGCCTTTTCGTCTCGACGCCACCGGGACCTGTTCTGGCGTCACAACCACTGTATCGTCCCCTCGTCGACGGTCGAAGAAGTAGTTGTACAGCGATCGATGAAGCTGGTGTTTTTCATACGGAACAAGACCTTCGCCGCACATTAATGCGAGTATCTCATTCGCCTCTGCGCTGAGGTCTTCATTAATTTCAATCAACACTCCGCGCAAGCCGGAGGAGCGCAAGATGCCTCTTGCCCCTTTCAGGATCTCGCACTCCAAGCCATCCACATCAAGCTTGAGAAGGTTGGGCTTCAAGGCTCCTGAGAGGTTGACAAAATCATCGAGCGAGAGGCCGATCATTTCAAGCTTCGCCGCAGGCTGGAATTCTGAGCCCGTGTAGTCTATGGATCGGCCGAAAGCATGGAGAGCTCCGCCGGCCTCCAAGTTCTGGTAGTAGAACCAGCTCAAGCCACTTCTGGCACAGACAGGCAGCAGGAGAGGCGTCACGCACTCCTGGCACTTGTTCAGGATCACGTTTCGGCAGAGCTGATAAAAGTTTTGGAAACTAGGTTCAAACGCATATACTTTTCCCTTGCAGGAGCTGACCTTTGCAGCCACGAGAGAATATGCGCCTATGTTTGCTCCGATATCATACAAGACATCTCCAGGGCGAAAACTGGACTCGAGCCACTTCACTGTCATTGGCTCTTTTGCGCACGAACGCGAGCGTACTTCACGCTCCACTTTCGAGTCGGCCCAAAGCTTGATCGCGTGCGAATCATGGTCGAGCGAATAAGCCTCTGAAACTTCTAGACGGATTGCTTCCCGCTCAGCAACGGAAAGCCTGCCGCCAAGACGCTTCAAACAGGCGAGTAAGAATCTTGCTGGCAGGCCGATTCTTGAGTGATCCATGGGGTACAACTCATGACAAGGTGGCGGTTGCTGTCCGGATTAACAAGCACTGTGCGGTTTGAGTATAAATTGCCGTGAGGGGCACCAGATTGTCTCGGAGCAACTGTTCCACAGCTTGGTGAACACCGGGGCAGGACTTCTTGTTGTAATCGTCCACGCAAATCATGCCGGCGACTGCAAGTCTTGGGGCAAAGAATTTGAGCGAGTAATACATCGGCTGAAACAGGTCGACGTCGAGATGCACAAAGTGGAACATTTCGTCTTTAAGCATTTCGGAGCAATCCTGTATTCGGCTCTTGATCACGGAGACAAATGGGAACTCGGCGAGGAGTGAAACAACGTCGTCAAAGCTTGTCCTCGAAAATACGCCAGGCTCGTGAGTTCCCTCGGACCTGTCGGAAAAATCCAGGCTACTGTGTCCTTCAAATGTGTCCACGGAGTAGAACTTGGCCTTTCCATTGTGGAGCTTTTGCAATAAAGTACACAGGAAATAGCTTGTCCCGCCACGGTAGACTCCAATCTCTGCAACGTTTAATACAGATTTGGGATAAGCTCTGCGCACATTTGAGAGTCCTTGGTAGAGGTTATAGAGCCGATCATAGTACAGAAAGCTCTTTCCCATCGAGACCACAGGTTCGGCAAGGTCTCGAAAACAGGCATCCTCTCGAATATCAGTGAGGAGGTGAAAGTTTCTGCCGAAGATGTCCGGAACAATGTGGCACGCGACGTCCGGGGAAACGTCCTTGCTCACCTCGAGGAACTTTTGAATTGCTTTGAGGATCTGCGTGGGGTCTTCATGCCGAAGAAATTGCAGAAACGGCAGAAGTGTCTTTTTCGTACTCTTGCACTTCAGCTGTTCGACTACGGAGGTCAGAATCTCCCAGGTTTCCGCGTTCACCTTGGAGGAGCTCTTGAGGAACTTCCAGAAGGCCGTGGAAGCCACTGCTTCCTGATCCAGAATCTTCATACACATCTGGACCCTCCGAAGCCTGTCCTGCATCGAGGACCGGCCCGTGAGGTCATTCGGAGCGTCGAGGGTGTCCAACGAGCTCGAAAGCAGCTTCAGGAGTTGATGGTCGAGAGGTTTCCCTGCTTCCAGGGCAGGGTGCTTTTTCCCCGCTGTATGAGGAGCCTGGGCAAGGGTAGCCAGGTGAACGGTGGCGATTTCGTTCAGCGCGGGCTCCAGTCGCTGCGCGATCGTGCAGAGGCGGCTCAACAGAAGGAAGGCCGTCTCGACTTGCTTTAACTGCTCAAAATGCAGGAACTCATTGGCGCGTTGCGGAAGGTCGGGCCCCGGGGGGGTAGAGATTCCTCCCGTCGCGTTCATTCCAGAGACGGTCCTGAGAAGGCCCTCGAGGTGGTTCGAAGCGGCCAGTCGGTTTCCAAGATCTCGAAAAGCAGCCTGTAAAGACGCGCATTCGGCCTCCGTGAGCATTGCACGGTCCTGAGTAGGAAAAGCTTCAACCCCATTCCAGAAGGCGGCAAGATGTTCGACGGCATCCTTGTCCTTCGGGTTGTTCAGAGCGCTCAGAAGACGATGCATCTTGGCGGCGTTTTCTCCCTGGCTGAAAGCCACCGAGGCTAGAGTTGCAATGAATTCGAGGCCGCTCTCGAGGCATCGTGCATGGAACCCAGGAGGATTGGGTTTGTCCTCGAGCGGCGAAGAGCTAGTGTCCATCTGTGTCTCCAGGCATGCTCTGCGCGGAACGGTGCTCTCCCTCGCTATGCAACATAAGTAATCTTGGTACTGTCTCGATGGCTGACCGGTTCGTATTATTCATCAGGCCCGTGGGACGTGACTATCAACAAAACCCGGACGCTTCAGGATCTCGTCTGGATGCAACTCAATCTCAGGACCGCTGCCGGGACGTTTTCGCTCGGCAAGAATCGTTGACTTTGTGGCTCGACAGAAGTCGCTTGCCAGGGGAGTGGAGGTCCGTGCCGTGGGAACGCCGTCTGCCGAGGCCGTGTCTTGACGAAAGCTTCGGATGGCCCAAGGGCTTTGAAAAGGAGTCTTGCCCCGGGTGGAGCTGCAGGGCCTGGCACGCTTTTGAGAGTCGACATTAAGAAAAACTCTAGCCCAGGCTCTTGAGCGATTCAAGAGGCGGCTCCTTGCTGCTCCGAGGGTCGATGCCAGTTCTTTTTACGCGCGAAGTGAATTTCGGCCTGATTGTGCGTGCCCCATGCGTCCGGTCCTTCAGCGTTTCGGTGTCTCGCGAGTATTGAACACCCGGCAAAGGGCCTCGCAGCTTCTTCTCCGAGGAGTCCGAAAAGCTGGCAGCTCTTGCCCCGCACCTCTCGGGGGCAATCCCTCACATTCCCTGGAAGGAGGCGGAAGGAGTTCGCCGCATGTCAGGAGGTGTGCAATCCCTCGTGAATCCATCAGGCCGATTTGTCGATGGGTTTGGCAGCAACACGCGTCAGGGCAATGGCCGCGATCAGGGCCAGTCCCGCGCCCCACACGAACGCCACTCGGGGCCCAGCCCACTGATAGAGCGCCCCAAAAATCAGACTGGACGGCAGCGCGGCGATGCCGATGGCGAAGTTGTACCAGCCATACGCCAACCCCCTGCGTTCGGTTCCGACAAGGTGCGCTACCAAAGCCTTCTCCGCAGGCTCAATCAACCCGCAGACGAGGCCGTAGCCCAGGAACAACGTCCAAACTTCCCAGACGCTTGTCGCCAACCCGAAGGTGAAGTAGAGGCCTGCAAATGTGAGCCAGCCCAGGAACAGAGCGGGCCGGGAACCGAATTGGTCCACTGCGCGGCCCAGAAAGAAGTTGCTCGTACTCTTGGCGATGTGGCAGGCGCACCACAGAAGTGGCAACATCGCCGCCGATACACCAAGCTCACCCGCTCGCACCAGCAGAAAGGCATCGCTGGAACTGCCGAGCGTAAATAGTACCAGCGCCACCAGGTAAACCTTGAAGCTACGGTCGAACGGCTTGAGTGTCAAACGCAAGCGTGCCTTGGGTGGCCGGCTGACAGGTTTCTCCTTCAGTCCGACGACCAGCAATGCCACGACCAGTAGACCCGGCACAGCAGCGAGGAGGAAGAGTGTTCGTAGTTCCTCCGGCCATAACAAGAGGAAACCGGCTGCCAGGAGAGGGCCGATGGCAGCACCCAGATTGTCCATCGCCCTGTGGAATCCGAAGGCTCGGCCCCGGCTGGAATGCTCGGTGGAGTCGGCAATCAGTGCATCCCGTGGCGAGCTTCGAACCCCCTTGCCGATGCGATCCACGACCCGGATGGCGAAAAGCTGCCAGGAGGCGACGATCAGCCCGACCAGCGGACGAGCCAGGGCAGGGACGCAATAGCCGAAGACGATGAAGCCCTTTCGCCGTCCCGCTTGATCGGATTGGTCGCCGGACCATAGCTTCACCAAGCTGGCGACCGAATCGGCGATGCCCTCGATCACACCGAGGTAGAAGAGGTTCCCCCGCAGGACCGTGAGCAGGAATTGGGGCAGGAGCGGATAGATCATTTCGCTGGCAGTGTCGTTGAGCAGACTCGCCATTCCCACGACTTTGACGTTGCGCGGAAGTGTCTTGTTGGGTGGGACACTGGCTGTAGTCATGGAGTCATTCACGACGATTCCACCTCCTTGCTTCTTCAACTCCCCCGGCAGCTTCCTGGCGAACTCCACCGGCCACGACGCAGCAAGTTGTACCAGGGGGCGACAACGAAGTCCCGCTCGAGCAGGAGAGAGTCGGCGACTGTCTGCGCGTGCTTCCAGGTGAATGGGTGTCCGTCGGGGGCGAGGGGGTCCATGGTTTCTCCAGCTTGGCTACGCCTTGCGGCTGCGGAAAGGAGACTGTGAGCAAGGAACCTACACCGCTCGCCAAAGTCGGCCAGGCGAATCATGCGTTTTCCTGGGAGCTCTTCTCTCCCTGGGTGCTGACGGCGGCGGTCGAGAGTAGACAGCGCAAACTGCGACTTCCTCAGAGGTAGCTCGGGTTCTTGACCGCTCTGCACAGTATGACAGCACCGCGTGCCGGGGAAACTCGTTGCCCGATGGCCTCGACTCGTTGGTAAAGACTGCGCAATAGAAAAGAGGAAACGGGAGGGAAGTGGACGATGGTGCGCGCTTCTTGCACCGCTAGACCCGCGGCGTGAATCTGGGATCGTAAATGCTCCATCTTGAAGAAGGAGCCGCGGTAGTAGGATCGGCGGCTGAAGGGTCGGCGCAGGCGTCGAGCGAACTCCCAGAGACTTCGGCGGTTGAGGACCCCGATGATCGCGACACCCGAAGGGACCAGCACGCGGGCGATCTCTCGAAAGGCTTCCGCAGGGTTTTCGACGAACTCCAGGCAATTCACGCAGAGAGCCACCTGGAATTGCTCACTGCGAAACGGCAGCGCCTCCACGGACCCAGCAACGGCGAAGAGAGATCGTCCTCCACTCCGGGCTCGAGCTTTGGCGCGGCGAGCCATTTCAAAGGAGCAATCGGCCCCAACCACTCTTGAGTCGTCGGGAAACAGTCTCTCCGCCACGAGCCCGGGACCACAGCCTATATCCAGGGCTTTGGTTCGAGGAACCTCGGCAATCCATGGGATGAGAATGCGTTGAATGCACGCGAGGTAGGCTTGGCCCAAAGGAGACGTGTACCACCGCTCGTAAGCGCTTGGCTCGTTCCAATCTTCCCGGAGATGTTCGGTCCGTGAATCCATGGGCAGGAGTGTACCGCCGGGCTGCATAAACCTCGCTACCCGACGCCCTCATGGCGCCAGCATCTCGGCGAGAAAAAAACTGTTTAACGTGAGCCTGCGGAGATCGTCAGGCGCTGGAGGCAGGGTGCTAACGGCAAAACACTTCTCCGATGGCAACGATACGACCGACTGCGCATGGGCGTGCTGGCTGTGAGTGAATAGTTCTCGTCCGCCCCCGCGTCCAGTAGAATCCAACGCCCATGCTCCCGCTCAGCTTTGCCCCTCGCGCCGCTCTTTTCCTCCTCCCTCTGGCCCGGCTGGCCACTCCTGTGGTGGCGGACGGTGACGGGACTCTGCGAGCCCTGGAGGCGCCGGGAGAGGCGTACCGCTCGCCGCTGGCAGGTGAGGGGTTTTACACCCGTGTCTTCGGCCGTGACGTCACTGTCGAGCCGCGCGACCGGCGCAGGGTCAGCGCGTGGGATGCGGGCCTGGTATCAATCGTTCCGCGTGTCGGTGACGTGAATACCTTTCCTTTCGCCTCGCTCTACCTCTGGCGACGCCCGGACGAAGACACGCTGCTACGAGTGGTGACCATTGGCCTCTACAACGACATCTACTACGCCAAGTCGACGGAGTCTCTTGGGCCCTTCGAGGGCATCCTGACCCTGAACAGCTTCACTTCGCCCGCGGCGCAGGCGGAGAGCCTCGAAGGCGAGCAGATCGACGACGAGGAGCTTTACTGGGGCAATATCCGACCTGGCGTTGGTCTTGGCTATCGCAAGAGCCTGGAGTGGCCGGGTCACCAGGACAACATGTTCGCGCTGTCCTTGATCGGCGAGCCCGGCTTCCTCTACTTCGACTCTGCGCACGAGACCTCGCCCGCGTACATTGAGCCACAGGATACCTTCGAGGGCCGCTTGCGCCTCCTGGCACGGCTGGATTTGCTCGAGCGAAACTTGCTGGAGCTCCCGCACCGGGGACTGGCGACGGGCGGTGAGCTTGGCCATGGGTACCGCGCCGACTGGGACGACTGGGGCATCCATGGTCGTGAGTCGGGGAACGATCCTGACTACGTGTACGTCACCGGCTACATCGTCGGCTCCTGCCAGGTTCCGTTTCTCGGGAACGACCGCCACCATCTTGTCGGATCCTTTCACGGCGGCGTGGGCGATGGCCTTGACCGCTTCAGCGGACTTCGGATCGGCGGTGGGCCTACCGGAGAGGACTACGAGGCCATTTCGCGCGCCACCATCCCCGGCGCCACGCTCGATGAGTTTCAGACAGAGCGTTACGCCGTGGCCATTGCCGAGTATCGCTGGGAGCCGATTTTCTTCACCTTCCTGAGCGTGCGCGCCTCCGTGGCCCATGTCGATCGTGAACGGCTGAGGGATGGTGGCATCGAGCGCCAGGACGATGTCCTCACCTCCATCGGCTGTCGGATTACGACGGGTTTCGTCTTCAGCACTCGGTTGCAGCTTGACTACAACTATCAGACGGGTGTCCTCCGAGACGGAGACCACGGTGGCCACGAGGTGGTCCTGCATCTGTCAGGCAACTTATAGCTGCCCGTGCTACAGGTACCTCGGTGGCTCCAGAGCCCAAGCCGATTGCTGCCACGAAGGCAAACTTTCGATTTCTTTGGGCGCATGGAACCTTTGTCCGGCTGTTGAATCGTGCAAGTCCGGGCAAATTGGAAGATACTTGGGCTTCACGGGAAGGACTCCATCCTCCCTCTGTGTGACGATCAACAAACTTGCCCTGGAGGCTTGACCATGAACCGCCGAGAAGCCCTACAGTCTCTTCTTGCAGCCGGAAGCTCGCTCGTGTTGGCCAAGTCGAAACTGTATGCCGCCGAGACTACCGGCACCCCTCTCTGTTATACCCAGGAATGGAAGCGCAGCCGGCCTGACTACGTCCTTTACCTCCCTCCAGAGCCTCTCGGCGACGACGGCGACAACGAGCATCTCTTGATCGTTGAAACCCCGAAGGGCGATCTGCTGGCCTTCTGGTGTCAAGGCGAGTACGAAATGTCACGAGATTACCGCATTGTAAGTGCGCGTAGCCAGGACGGCGGAACGAGCTGGACCAAGCCGGAAATGGTGGTTGGCCCCACCGAGCATCGCGGCTTCACGGCTGCCTGGCCGCTGCCCATCGTGAGCCGTGCAGGCCGAATCTATCTCTTCTACTTCAAGAACACGGGCATTGCGGACATGTCTTACACGACAACGGGGATTTGGAGGTGTCTGTACTCCGGCGATGATGGCCACAGTTTCCAGGACGGCGGTGAGATTCCTCTGCGGCGTCGCGAGAAGCACGATCATCCAGATCCTGAAGTACCCAAGAACGTCATCATCTGGCAGCCGGCCATCCGAGATGCAAACGGACGTTTTCTTGCCGGGTTCACCCGCTGGAGCAGTCCGAGCCGGTTTCCCATGGCGAACGGCCCTGATGGCTGGTACCCGGATTCGCGCTCGGAGTTTGTGCGTTTCGAGAACATCGATGAGGGACCCCTGCCGCGCGATCTGAAACTGACCTGGCTGCCGGAGGGAGACGCCATCTCGGTTCCTTGCCCCTTCGAACCCCACAAGAGCCGGGGCTACAGCCTGGCGGAGGAACCCGCCGTCGTTCTCTTGCCGGACGGAAGGCTGTTTGCCGCAATGCGTACGATTACCGGTAGGCTCTGGTATTCGGTTTCCGAAGATGCCACGGGCCGCAACTGGAGCAGGTCCGAGTCACTCCGCTTTCATGATGAGGGTGCGGTCATGCTGCATCCAAAGAACACGGCCCCGCTCTACCGGCTACTCGATGGTCGCTATATCCTGTTCTTCCAAAACCACGACGGAACTGGCTACGGCGCCAAGGGGGCGGGTGACATGGAAGCGCGTTCGGCGCCGATGTTCTACAGCGTTGGCGAGTTTCGGCCTCGAGCGCGCCAGCCCATCTGGTTCAGCGAGCCGCGCGTGTTTTGCGATGTCCAGAAGATCGCAATTGGCCCCGGGAATGGAAGCCGCGAAGGAGGGCGAACGTGGCTCTCATTTTATGGCTGTATGACATTTGCCAGGGGAAAGCAGGTTCTTTGGTATCCGGACAGGAAGCATTTTCTACTGGGCAAGCAAATCACTCCCGCCATGCTGGAAGGCATGAAGCCTCCACCGTGAGGGGCGTCGTGCTCGTTTCGTGCAAGGTCCAGGCGCTTGACGTGCCGGGTCCGTCACTGACTCTTCAGCTGCTCCTGAAACCAAGCCTTGAGGGCGTCGATCTGCGTCGAGCGCAGGCTGTCGCTTCCCAGGGGGTCAAACGCCGGCGGGAAATCGATGAAGAACGCTCGGAAGCTGTTGTAGGCGGCGGCGCGGACGCGGGCGTCCGGGTTCTTGAGGTCTGCCAGAAAGATCGGCAGCGCCTCGCGGGCCTTGCACTGAACGAGAGCCCACATGATTGTCTTCTTCAGAGGCACGCTTCTCTTCGTGTGCTCGTAGTACGTGAGCAGGTCGGGCACCCGTTCAGTCTTTTGGCTCGCGCCGATCAGGCGCACTCGCTCCCAGCGCGCGAACCATTTCATATAGTCGTTGGCATTCTTGTATCTGAAGCCCGTAATTTCCGAGAGGTGCTCCTCCAGGGCCTTGCGGACGTCATTGTTCTGGAGCACTTCCTCGCGTAGTTGTTCCAGCTCCGGGATCAGTTCGCCCCTGGACTCCTCCGGGTAGTTTTCAACGACGCTCTTGAGAAATCTCATGAATTTCGGATGCGCTCGAAGGCGAATTCTTCGCAGCAGCGTGGGGTAGTGGATCGTCGTGTTCAGCTCGGGGACGTAGACCCAGGAATGGTCGCCCGGGTCGCCCGTGGATTTCTTGCCCGAGATGACGATCTTCTCGAGGGGATCCTGGCCGATGAGGCTCATCATGACGAGTCGAGTCGCCCGGTTCAGAATGAGGAGCGCGAAGGCGGTGCCCCGGCGACTGGCGCTCAAGGCGTCGCCGCCGCCTGACCAGCTTCCATCACCTTGCTGGGTGCCCAGGAGGTGTGCCGAGACTTCGGCGTACCAGTCGTGAGCGCCGAATTTTTTTACCTCGCCGATGTCGGCCACCTTCTCGAGGCTGTACATTCCATAGTAATCATTTCCGGTCGTCCAGTTGCTCATGATCCAGCCGTAGCCGTCGCGAACGGCTGCGTTAATGCTTTCGATCTGCGAGGGTGGAATTCGACCCTTCAGTGCCTCTCGAGCCAGAAGTAGCGACGAGAGGCCTGCGCAGGTCATGTTCCAGGTCGCGTTGCCCTTGTTGGTATAGTCCCAGCCGCGGCGAAAGACGGGCACGCTTTCCGTCCCAATCGACGGTATCTCGGGATTGGGTCCCACCGATTTACCCTTCCGGGCAACGCCAGTAAGGCCTTTTTTTTGCTCGTTTTTTCCCGTATCGTCCGAGGGTCCTGGTTGGACGGGTTCACTCTTCTCTTCCCCTTCTTTCTTCACAACCTCAACGACCGATCGTTCCTTCTCGCCTGTGCCCTTGAGTCGCCGGTCAATGACCTCGTCGTCCGTCATCAGCGTGAGTCGGTCCTTTACCTCCTCGCCTTTTTCTTTTTGCTGGCCCTTCACGAAGTGTTCGACGATCTTCTCCCACACGCCGACGTCGATCGGGATGTTTCGTTTGAGCGCAACGCCGAGCGCCAGTACAGCGAACTGCGTGTTCGAGTTGTCGAACTTTCCACCACCGGCATAGTAGTTCCAGCCCCCGCCCGCCTGACGGGTGCTCACGAGCTGGCTGAGTGCCGCGTGAAGCTGTTGGCGGTACTCGCGACCGATGTTGAAGTTGTCCTTGAATTTCCTGGGCGCTCCCGCTGTGTCCATGTTCTCAAGCAAGAGGTCGCTCTCCTCCTGAGCGATGGCAGCGTCGAGGGCGAACACGTAGAGCGCGAGTCCGTACGTGTGCCCCCTCTTGACTGTAGAATTCTCGAGGTATGTGAAGTTTCGTTTGATGAGCGGGTGGCTGGTGCTCACTCCGGCCACAATCAGGGCGTAGGTCTCCAGTGCAACCTGTCCGTCACGCTCGTCGGCCCTCAAGCTCAAAGTCTGGGATCTCGCAAGCTCACCGATGAGATAGGAGACTCCACGGTTGATGGCATCACTGATCTTTTCGTGCTCCTCGGATCGTGCCGGGGGGGCGGCAAATGCAGTGAAAACAAGAGCCGCGCTGACAAGGCCAGCGAGGTGTCGAATATCCTGCAATAAGCACCTCATTTAAAGCCGATCAGTGGCGAAGGATACAGTGGTCAACGCGCTTCTATTGTAGAGTAGCGCAGGGCTGAACGGGAGGGACTGTTTCTTCTGATGTAGGGAACGTGCCTGGGAGCGAGCCGTCCTGTGCTGCTCTCCTCGCTGGGATCGATCGGCTCGCTTGGGTGCACGGGCGTGCAAGCGAGGATTCCGACTTTGTGATAATTTGTGCTTCCGAAAAAGACAGGAGCGGCGAGAGTGCAGACTCGGACGCCGAGAATTCACTTTACCGAAGGCGGGACCCCATGTCTTGCCGAAGAAACCTCACGCGACCTGAAGCAACCCAATGCCCCCCACACTACCACACGACATTTCATGAGATCTTCTCCAGCCATGCAACTAGGTACCTCCGGATTCCAGCTCGCTGATATTCACGATCCGCTCCGTCTCGCTGATTTGACAGACGTCTTTTGGAAGGCCGTGGCGTCCAGAGACCCGGCTCTCTGGGAAGAGTTCAGGCCTTATCTCGAGGCTCGAGGGGTTGGCTGGAAAGAGCCGGAAGCCGCAGCGCTCATCCTCCGCATGGCCCCGCATCTGAGCGCATTTGTCGCGGACTTGTTCAGGATCTCGGATGTCTGGCGGCGCGGGGTTCAGGAGAGCGCGAGTCTTGAGGTTATTTTTCGCTTCAAGAAGGAGATCGTGTCTCGACGGGCGGCGAGGAAGGCCTCCCATGCCGCGGTCAAGGACATGAGCCTAGAACTCCTTGAGAGAGAGGCAATGGAGGTTCAATCAGCGTTACTCTTGCCGCGAGAGAGCGCGCAAGATGCTGAATTCCTGAGAGCCAGGGCCGTGGGCGAGCTGCTCGACCTGGAGAAGATCTTCGACGAGCACTTCTCAACCCGGGATCCCCGGCCCGCCGGGCAGGCCGTTTTCCAGAGGCTGGAGGCGCTGCGGCAAGCTCTCCCTCGTTATGCTGCGGTTGTGGAGGGCTGCGATGAGGCGAGCTCCGGCAGGGCCTGGGTCGCCCGGCTGTTGGGCGTATTTGAGCTATGGGCAGCCAGAGTCCTCTCGGACGAGCGGCTCCGCAGGGAGTACGCGGCGAGCTGGGTGAGTTTCCGCTTGCCAGAGAAGCTCCACTTTCCCGCCGGCCTCGTCCCGCACGAGCACCCGGACCCAGGTTTGCCGGAGCTCCTGGCAGGGCGAGATGAGCAGCTCCGCCGGCGTGACGGCTTCAAGCTGACGGATCCGAGGTGGTCCACGCGGGAGGCCCTCGACCACGCACACTACTGTGTTATTTGCCACGAACGAGAGAAGGACTCCTGCTCTCGCGGGTTTCCGTTGCCACGCCAGACTTTGGAGGGAGGCAAGAACCCGCTTGGGATTCCGCTGAATGGCTGCCCGCTCGAAGAGCGAATTTCCGAGATGCACGCCATGGCTCGTACGGGGGACCTTCTGGGGGCTCTCGCTATCGCGATGATCGACAACCCCATGTGCCCCGCCACTGGACATCGAATCTGCAACGACTGCATGAA
>SXIK01000022.1 GCA_005772855.1 Planctomycetia bacterium
ATGTCCTCGAAGCCCTCCGCATCGTGGGCAGTCGCGAGAGCGCTGTGGGGGGGTGGCGTTCCCACGAGGCCCCGGCGTGCGACCTCGGTGCCATTCAAGTACGCAACGAAGCCATCGTCGTAGCTGATGCTGAGAATCAGGCTATCGACGGCGGAGGGGTCTGCGAGGAAACGCTGACGCACGAAAACGCTCACGTAGCCGGGGTTGCCGTTCGCCTGCTGCATGTCGCTCAGGATGGTCGCATCGTCCCTGTCGCCGTAACCGATTCCGCTCACGCCCTGGGACCAGGAGGCATCCTCGAAGGTTGAGTTGCTCCAGCCCAAAGGAGGGGCTTGCGTGCCCTTGAAAAAGCGGAGCACTGCGCCTTGCCGCAGAAGGATCGTGTCGATCGACGGGGTGATCAGGTCGAACATCGCGTCTTCCCGCGTCGAAAGGGCGGTGTTGGAAGCTTCGTTGATCGTCTCCGGGTGCATCTGGAGATTGACGTAGCTGGGAATCCCCAGCACCTTCACTTCCTCGATCGCGGCGTGAGTGGGGCCGAAGGTGAGGCGATTCAGGATGTGCCCGATGCCCCCCAGAGAGTTCTCCGGGGGTGTTATCACCTGCGCGCTCGCCTCCCGCGACAGGGTGCTCTCGGAGCCTTCGTCATCGAGCGCAGTGACCGTGTAGTAGTAATACGTTCCGTTCGAGACCTCCGTGTCCGTATAGCGGCTTGTCCCGAGGATCGAGCCGCCGATCCTTTCGTGGCCGATCCCCGCCGTGGTCGAGCGGTAAACCCTGTAACCGGCGAGGTCGGGCTCGGTGTTATCTGCCCAGTCGAGTTCGACCTGCGCGCCATTGGCCGTGGCGGTGAGCCCGGTCGGAGCCACGGGAGGTGACGGCGTGCCGGGGCAAGCTGCGGAGGTTTCGCAGGTCAGCGAGTCGTCGGACGGATCCGGGCCGCACTCAAGGTGGCCCGGGGGTGCCGGTGGGCTGCCGCCCATGAAGAGAAATTGGAGGGTGACGACGCCGTCGGAAAGGTCGACCTTGCCTGAATCATTGGTGTCCGCCGCATCCATGCAGGCCACCGAGGTCGGACTGCCGAGAAAAAGGAATCCAAAGGTGCGGATCGCATCCGCCATTTCGAGTTTCGTGTTGCCGTCCACGTCACCGCGCTGGAAGTTGGCAGCCTGTCCGCACCGTGACCAGAGGAGCCACAGAGTCAGCGTCAAGGACCTGCGACGAAGGCGGCGATACAACAGAGTCCGACTCTCGCAATTCACGGATTCTCCTCCCATTCAAGGACAGACGGCTTCACCCGACCCAACTCGCGCAACGGTAACAGCTCGTCAGGACTTGCGAAAGTGGAAAAGTTGGTGGAGAGTCAGGGTCATGGAGCAGGGTCTACACGGGCTGACTCTGCCTTCCACTGTCCTCGTCGTCATCCTGGCCGAGAGCGGGGATCTGGAGGAGTTTGCGCTCGCGGCGCACCTGCTTCGTGAGGTTCCTGTCGCCCAGGCCGCGTTGGCCCGTCGAGAGCTCGTACGCATAACGGGTCTGGCGTGTGGAGATCCGTGGATCCAGCCCGCCCTCCTTCACGCCGAGCATGGGGACTGCGAGGCTTGGACCCCCGTGGTGCGAACCTGGGTTGTCTGGCCATGGGGATCCTGCCCATTTCGCAAGCACAATGAAGGCTCCTCGCACCGCGAGGTAGACGTTCAGTGTGTTCTCCAGTTTTCGCGGAGTGCGCCAGGTTGGGGCATAGACGACCAGGTAGGGGATCGAGGGAAGGCGCACGCCGATGGCTTGGCCGACGAGGAGCTCTCCGGAGAAGTCGGCGCGGATGACACGGCGCAGTTCTTCCTGGAGGTCCCAGCCAAAGCGCTCGGAAGCCTCGAGCGCGAGGCCGCTGTCGAGGAACCCGAAGGAGTTACCCGGCAAGAGAATTGCGTCAGCGGCAGTGTCGAACACGTGCTCCTGGCGAATTTCGACCTCGGGTCGGCTCAGAAACTGAAATTTCCAGACGGCGATTGATTCAGGGGCGGTGTCGGCAAGGATGAGCCTCATGAGGGCTGTATCGTAGCAAAGGGTCGAGGCCGGGTGTAGGCTGAAGATATGAACTCTGACGCCTCAAGTTATGAGGGCCTCCAGCGGCATGTTCGGGACTTGCAGTTGCCCGATATCGAGGTCTTTGAGAATCAGTACGCGGACCGAAAGTACTGGGTGACAATCGAGATTCCCGAGTTCAACTGCATTTGCCCGAAGACGGGCTTGCCGGACTTTGCCACCATCACGGTGCGCTACTCGCCGGGGGCGAGTTGCGTTGAGCTGAAGAGCTTGAAGCTCTACGTCGTGGCTTTCCGCAACGTGGGCATCTTCCACGAGCACGTCGTGAACCGAATCCTGGACGACTTTGTGCGAGCCGTCGAACCCACTGCGGCCCGAGTGTCGGGTGTCTTTGGCGCAAGAGGTGGTATTGTCACCTCGGTCAGCGCCTGGTGGCCAGCGGGCCCGGCAGGGGAAGCCGCTACCCTCCAACCCTCTTCTTGAAGACCACGCTCTCCCGCTCCCCCGCGTCAGCCTTTTCGCAGAATTCGACAAACCCCGCGAATTCACTCGCGGTGAGCCGCCCGGGGAGCAGCGTGACCTCGCGAGTCACAACCACTGTTTCGCCTTCCGACCTGTAAGTTAGCGAGTACGTGCCGAGGCTAGACGCCAGCGTCACATCGCTCGGGGTGCGGTCGAGCTTGTACGTTTCGCCCGGCTCAAGGCGGATGGAGTCTCGCTGTATCCGCTGGGACCTGAAGTGAAAGGGATGCTCCCGTTTCGAGCGGCCCGCGAACTGTTTGACGAGATTGGAGGGCTGAAAGACGGGCTTGAGGAGATACTCGTCCTTGCTCTTCTTCAGGAGCTTGGGTGCCGTGAGGGAGGCCCTGAGGCCGAAGGGCTTGTCCATATCCTCGAGGCCCGGCATCTCCGCAACTTTCACCTTCGCGCCCGGGAACATCTGATTCGCAAAGCCGCGCAAGACGACGTCCTTCTGGAAGGCCGGCAATGTCTTGAATTGCTCCTTCTGCGCATACATAGAGACGGACAGTGTCTCCAGCTGAAGGTCACACGCGACGTCGGTCGTCTCCGAGAGAGTGAACCTTGCCGTGAGCTTCACGGCGCTCTCCTCGGGCCGTCCGGCGTCAATGTGGGTGATCTTGTGGCTCCTTGTGCTCAAGATCAGGGCCTTGCCACCCTCGAGAAACTCGGGCAGGCGCCCGAAGGGAGTCTGCCGATCGGTGAGGCTCAAGTAGGTTGGCTGCTTGCCGGCCAGCTCGAGGGCGATGTACGGATACGGAAAAAAACTCGCCTGCGGGTAGTTCCAGTCCGTCTTCGCTGTCATTTCTTCCTTCGATCGCAAGAAGGCCCAGCTCGAGGGCACCTCTGCAATTTCGAGGAGGGCCTTCAGGAGCAGGTTGCGGTTGCCGGCTTTCTCAAGGAGGACCGTGGCGGCTTGACGGGCGTTGCCCTCCGTTGGAATTGTTTTCTGCACGAAGACGTAAAGCGCCTTCGCACGGTCGAGGGAATCCGCAATCCCCTTCGTGGCGTCTCGTGCGGCGGTCTCCAGCTCTCGCGTGGGCAAGGTCGCCCCCCGGAAGCGCTCTCGAAGCTTGTTCGCCACCTCGTCCCAGGTTTCTTTCTGGCGAGCCGCGACGTTGGGGAGGTACTCGTCGCTCGCAGGCATGAACTGCTCCCTTTCCAGCTTCGGAACGTTCCGCGCCTCGTAGTGGATTGCCGTACTTCCGTCCGGGAGCTCCCGGACCGTCTTTTGAACCCTGGCGAATTCAACGCCGAGCCCTGGCTCACGGGATTCGGGCAAGAGCTTGGTCTCGAGTACGCCGAGGTCCATTCCCTTCGGCAGGAGGAGTACGTAGCGAGACAGGAGGAATGATTGTCGGAAGCGCAGGTCCTGGAAGAAAAAAGATCCGAGGCTCAGGTTGTTCGAGTGGTGACCGGAGTCTTCGTCTCTGAAGGCGTATTCGACGAACGCGCCTCGCTGCATTCCGGGCATGACCCAGGAGTTCTCGCCCTGGCCGGGGACCGGCTCGAGGCTTTCACCACTCGGGGAGACTGTACGCAGAGTAACGAGCTCCCCGGGAGTTTGCACGTTCGAGAGCTCCTCCTTCGACTCCTCGCTGAGGAGCTTCGAGGCCTGGTGAACATATTCGCTCCTGGAGCCGTCCACCTCGACCCGTACGACCGTGATGTCGAGGACCGTTATGGAGGCCGCCTTCTCGACGAGTGGGCCCGCCGATGGCACCTGGAGGAACCAGTCCTCGAGCTTCTCGTCGTAGGGAAGCCAGAACTCATCTCCGAGAGCAGCGCCCGGGGGAGCCCGTCCGGTTGCGCCCGGCTCCAGGCGGGCCAAAGTGCGACGCAGTCGAGGCTCGCCGGGGTCGAGCTCTCGAGCCTTCTTGATCGCGGCTAGCGCCGCCTCCGCTCGGCCCGAGCGCTCCAGAAGCTCGGCCTCATAGAGGGGGCCCCCAGGGTGGAGCGGATTGCGGGTGGAGAGGTCCCTGGCGAGGGCGAGTGCCTCGTCAAGGCGGCCCTCGTCGGCGAGGAACTCTGCAAGCGAACGGATCACATCGGCCGAGTCGGGCGCTCGTTCCATCGCCTTTCGGTACTCGGCTTCCGCCTCGTTGGCGTGACCCTGCTGCAGGTTGACGCGAGCAAGCTGCAGATGGCTGTTGGCTTGCCCGCCGTCTCTCTCGCAAGCGCGCTGGTACCAGAGCTGTGCCGCCGCTGGATTATCATGCTGCTCGTAGTGCCGGGCGAAGAAATAGCAGGGGGCCGCAAGTGCAGGCGCCAGCTCCTGAATCTTCTTCTGAATCTCGATCTCCTCGGCCAGCCACGCTTTCCCATGAAAAATTGAGCTCAGGCGGTGGAGCCCTCGAAGGAATGTCGGGTTCTTCTCGAGAGCCTCCTTGACCTTCAAGGCGGCCTGAGCCGGCTTCTCATCCTCCTGGAGAAATCTTGCCAGGCGCTCGTAGACCGGGATGAGGTCGGGATCCTTTGCCTGCGCTGCCTGAAAGGCCTTCAGCGAGCGATCCTTTCTGACAGTCTGTGGCAAGTAGTCGGTTTCGCGGATCACATCGCCCGAGTGATAATGCGTCCAGGCATCATCCGGCCGGAGCTCGAGGGCGCGCTCCGACTCCGCCAGGGCAAGATCGTCCCGGCCATAGAACTGGGCCATCAGGGCGAAAGCCGTGTGTGCATCGGCGATGAGTCCAAGGTCCTCCGCTTTCACCTCACCGTTGGGATGAATCTCCTCGATCCAGGCCCGCCATGCATTCAGCGCGCTCGTGCGAGTGGCCCCCTCGATCGTCGGGTTGCCCTCGCCAGTCACCGGGTGCAGGGTCAGCTCCTTCTCCGGGAGGAGAGCCGCCGCAGGGAGCGGGTCCCAGGACTTACTTGAGAGTCGCACCCAGAATCCTCCTTGCTGCACCTTCACGAGCAGGCGGTTCCAGCCCCTTGCAATGCGGATCGGCGTCGCGCGGCGGTTCTCGATTCGCTCCCGAAAAGGATCGTCGTTGGCCACGAGGATTCCATTCACCCAGACCTGGAGTCGATGCTCCGACATCCGCTGGAGCATTACTTCAGTGGCCTCCGTCGCCTCGAGCTGGGCGAGGAAGTAACTCACGCCGCTCGTTGGGTAGACGAACTCGGCCGGGTTCACGAGCGGTTCGGGGTTCCTTCTTTCGAGCTTTCGCCACCGGAGCTCCTGCCAGCCATCCTTCATGACAACGTCGAGGCTCGGGTCCTTTTCCGGAGCGAAGCTCTCGAGGAAGGGGGCGCTGTGCCCTTTTCCGAAGGGTCCCACGACGAGCCAGTCCAGTAGGAACCCACGGTCCCTGGTGATGCGGGCGCGATCTTCCTCGCGGCCCGCCTGGCGGTAAAGGTCGGCCAGCGGATCGATCAGGGCCTGCCGCACCGTTCCATTCGAGTAGGTCGACTCCAGAGCCCTCTCGAAGTCTGGAATGAGGGCTGTCGGATGCCGCAGGAACTGCATCATCAAGCTCAGGCGCCGGGGCAGGATCTCGGCTCGCCAATCCGTGGCGTGAGAAGGTAGAGCCTGTAGCCAGGCCCTTGCCACAGCGTCGTAGTCGCCCGAGCGCTCGGCCCCGGAGCGCAAGGCGAGCTCGAGCAGCTCCTTTTCGCCCCCGCTCAGGGAGGAGAAAAGGGTCAAGGCGAAGCAAAGTGCGGTCCGATGCAGACCGAGTCGACACTGGACAGGGAGGCTGGTGCTTTTCGTCAGGGGGATCATTCGATCGGGCTCCGGGGGGTTATGCGCGTTCGAGGACGATTTTTTCGTCCTCAAGTCGGCTGATCGACGCGGAGAACTCGCGGAACTCCGAATATTCCGCCAGTGTCACCCTGTGGCTCGTGACCTCGATGAGTCGCTCGACCACGAGCTTCTGCGAGCCTTCCAGCTTGAAGGTGACCTCAAGGCGGCCGAAGCGGTTCTTCAGGTGCTGGCTCGAGGGCAGTGACTTCACCTTGAAGCCCTCGGGGAGGTGATAAACCGTTCTGAGGTTGGAAGCTCGCGGGTTCCCGAGCAGAACGTCGTACTCACGTTTCTCCAGGGCGCCGATTCCGCTCAGGGATTGTGCTGTGCCGAAGAAGTCCTCAGCCGCGCGGATCGCGAGACCCTCCGGAGCCTCGACAACGAATCGCGGAATCGAGAGCCTGACCGAGAAGGAGACGGGCTCGTCGAGGTTGAGGAGATTCGAGAAGCTCTCCTCCTTCACGCTCGAGGCAGCGAAGCGCTTTCCGTACATTCGCTCGAGGCGGGTGCGGCGCTCCGACTCGATCTCGTACTGTGACCGGACGTGGACGGCGTAGTCACCCGCCGCGCGGGCACGGACTTGCAGGTCGGCGCTCAAGTCGGGGTGAATCTCGACGACGGCTTCCTCCGTGATCGAGAGCTCCTCGGGTTTGTTCCAGGGAACCTGCTGAATGCTACCCTTTTCCTCACTGTTACCGACCACCAGCACGGTCGCTCCGCGGTCCATGCTTGGCAAGTCCTTGTAACTGTGGAATTGAGCGGTTCCGTCGAGAAAGAGCTCTTCTCGGCCCTTCTCGGGAGGCATGTACGCGATGCAGTGGTTGAAGTGGTTCACCATCGGTAGTTGCAAGTCCTCCTTGCCGCGTCGTTCGTCAGCATAGATGAGCACGGGTCGGGCGGTCAGGCCAACCTCCTTCAGCATGACGCACAGGAGCAGCGCCTTGTCCTTGCAGTCGCCGAAGCGGCGAGCGAAGATCGCGGCTGCATTGTAGGGCTTGAAGCCGTGAACACCGAATTCCCAGGCGTTGTAACGCACATCGGTGACCACGAAGTTGTAGATTGCACGCACCTTTGCCAGGTCGCTGTCGGTTCCGCTGGTGAGCTCCCGCACTTTCTTTGCGATCTCGGGGCTCGTCTCGAACTGCTTCTTGATGAGATTCCAGTACCAGGTGTTGAAGGTGTCCCAGCTCTCGAACGTGGAGACCTCGAGGACTGGGCTCGCCTCCGATGGATCGGGCATGGCCGGCTCCGGGTCGAGCTTCGGGACGTCCTTTCGGGTCCACAGGTACGTGACCATTCCGGAGGCCTCATCCCGCGTTACCGTGGGCTCGAGCTTCATGTTCCGCTGGTGAAAGTAAAATTTGCGCTCGGCGGGTACTCTGAGGATCAAGATCTTTTCCTGGAGCGGCACCTGCTCCTGGAAGATCTCCCGGTGGCCAAAGTAATCTCCGAAGAAGCTTTGCGCGATGTCCTCGCGGACGAACTCGACTTCGACCACGTCGAGCGCGCTCAGCGGAGGGAGGTCGACGGATGCTCCGGAGTAGTTGCCCCTTGTGTCGGAGTTGGTTCCGCCATCCGAGGAGCCGTGGCGGGACAGTTTTGCCTCGGCGCTAGAGCCGTCGGGGTGCGTGACTTTCGCTTTCTTGAACTCGAGGACTTGCTCGCCCACGGCATAGTGCGTGCGATAGCGGTCGTACATGCGAATCCCGCGTTCATTGAGTACCTGGACGACGGTTTGCGAGAACGTCTTGGTCGTGCCGTCCTGGTTCACCTGGATCGCCGTCAGCTGGAGAAGCCCCCGGGCAGGGTCCCCTCCGCCGGTCGTATCCTTCCTGTCGAACGCCCCCTGGACGAGGGCTGCGACGTCGCGCCGGAAATCGTCCTCGAAGCTGTTCTTTGCGGCGCGCAGGAAGTCCATGTAATCCCTGACATCGGGCAGGTTTGGTTGCAGATCCATCGCGCTGTGAAATGCGACGAGCGCCTCGGCTCTCCGGTCCGCTCGCAGGAGCAGCTTCCCCTTCTCCGAGTGAAGTCGGTGATCCTCCGGAGCGATCTGAAGTGCCCTGTCAAGTGAGTGAGCGGCCTCCTCGATTCGATCCAGGCCCTCCAGGCTTCTCGCGAGGATCTGCAGGGGCTCGGTGTTGAAGGGCTCGAGCTCGCCCCACTCCTTCAGGACGGCGAGGCCTCTTTCGCTCTGGCCCCTGGCAAGGAGGAGCTTCGAGAGCTCGGGGTTGGTCTGATCCGCGTCGGAGGTGCGGTTTCGCGACGCAAGCTCCACGTAGAGCTTCTCGGCCTCATCGAGCTTCCCAGTCTCCTTGAGCTCCCAGGCCCTGCGATGCATTGCGCTCGTGGGGCGGTGGGGGAGCTTCCAGACTCGCTCGTGCGCTCTTTCCAGGGCGCGTGGGACACCGACCCTGGCCTCCAGCTTGCCCAGGAGCACGATGGCGTCGGGGTAGTCGGGCGACTTCAAGAGCGCCTGCTCAAGGTAGCCATGGGCCCGGCTCAGGTTGTCGAAGGTTTCAATGTAGTACTCGGCGAGGTCACGAGCGGCGCGGGCGCAACCAAGGGATGCACTCTGCTCCGTCGCAAACCGCCAGGCGTTGTCATCCTTTTGGGCTGCGATCACTGCCTCGCGCTGGTGCGTCTTGCCCAGCAAGTGATGATAAAGCGGGGCCTTGGCACTCAGCTGGACTGCCCGGGTGAGGAGCTCGGTGTCGGGGTGCTCCGTCTCATCGTGCGCGCCCCTCTCGTGCAGGAGCGCTCCCAGGACGAAGTGTGCCCGGGCATCACCCGGATGTAATTCGAGCGCGCTTCGCAGAATTGGCACGAGGCCATCTTCCACGGCTACGCTGGGCGTGTCGCCCTCGAGACGCGGAGCCACGGTGTCCCGCGGGGGCGGATCCTCCCGGACGCCCTCGAGCGCCGATCCGTCCGGACCCGTCAGCCGGGCCGTCAGCAGCCAGTCGCCCGTTGTCTGCGAAACTTTCACCAGAAGAGTGTTCCAGCCCTTCTGAAATTTCACGCCCAGGGAGTCCTGGTCCCAGCCGAGCTGCCGGTGGACGTCCGATGATCCGGCGAGCTGCCCGTTTACCCATACGCGGTAGCCCTCGCAAGTGCTCAGGCGAAGAGCTGCGTCGCGGTCCGAATCCGAGTGGAGAAACGTGAGTGCGTACGCCAGGCACTGCTCGCTGGGCTCCAACAGGGCCGCGAAGTCCACGAGCCCGGCGACTGGCACCGCTGGCAGCTCTCGCCACCTGACGGGCCGCTTCTTTCCGTCATACTGTGCGTCGAGGCGGATCTCTTTTTCTGGAGGAAGCTCGGTGAGGAGCTGGCTGCCCCTCTCGTTGTCGAAGGGTCCAATTACCCGCCAGCTTTTCAGGAGGCCCAGTGGCTGCCAGGCTTCGCGGGCCTCATCAAGGCTCTTCCCTGCCTCGAGGCGCGCCCAACCCCACAGGTGGCGCGCATGGGCTGCGAAGAGCCGAAGCGCCGCGGCCTCTTTCGGGCTCCCCGTCGCCTCAACCCTGGAGAGTTTCTCGAGCAGTGGAAGGCTCTCGGGTGCGTCTCCGTTGGACCTCGAGAGTGTATCGATCCAGTGAAGCGCGAGCTCGGCTTCGGCCAGGAGCTCTGAACGATCCCCGGCCGGGAGGGTGAGCCACTTCTCGAGAGCGTCTCGCCAGGCCGTCGAGGCCCGGGAGTCAAGGCCGTCGAGGTAGAGCCTTTCCGCCTCACGGAGAGCTTCCGTGACCGGCTCCGCAAGCGTCACCGTCGTCAAGGCGAGGGAGCCAATCAGCCACGAGCGAAAACAGAGACCGAGTACCGCCCAGCACAAGTTGGTTCCCGAAAAAAGGCGGTGGCGAGGGAAAGCCCCCAGCCTTCCGCTCCGGAGTACCCCGAGGCCACCAGAAATTTCCGACACCCATTTGCGACGCTCGGTACTGATCATGCGTTCATTTCCTCGGGTAGAATCGTTCCAGGAGCCCCGTGAGTTACCGGATCAGCCGCGCTTCCGCCCAGTTGGCGCGGTCGAGGGCGAAGTTGAAGATGCTGGAAGCGTCACCTGCCTTTCCACAATCGACCTCGAGAGAAAGGAGCTTGCCGCCTTTTACGTCCAGATCCACGGCCTCGCCGGGGTTGCGCCAGCTCAACGGCTTCTCGAGAAGAAGCCTCCCATCAAGGCGAACCCGGAAGATTACGAAACCTTCTGTGCCGGTGATCCTGGAGCCCGGGGGGCGCGCGGATTCGTCCAGCCCGATCATGGCTTGAAACCTGGTGAAATTGCTGGCCAGATCATACTCAAGCAGCGAGTACGAGTGCACACCCAGACCTTTCCTGTACTCCCTGCCCCCGATCCGCAATGGGCCCTGGAGCACGCTGGAATCACGCTGGAAAGGCATTGAGTTTGCGGTGAAGGCTGCGGGGAGGTGTTCTTCGACACGGACCGGCTCGCGGTCGGAAAGGAAGCTAACCCGGCCACCGAGGAATGCGATCTCCACGCAGTCGCCCAGCGTGGTTTTCAGCAGCCCCAGAGTTGCTGTTGTGATCGAAAGGCTCTTGCTTTGAATTTCTACCAGCTGGCCCTGAAGCACAGTGCCATCCCGAAGTGTGACCCGCACGAGGCCGTCCACCTGGGGTTCCTTCGGTGGTGACTTCGTTCCGGCATCGGTGAGCTCGGAGAGTAGCACGGCCCGAAGCTTGTCAAACCCCACCTGGATATCTCCCAGGCCCTCGGAGGAGAACTTGATGCCCTCGGGTGTGATGGAGTCGAGGATGCCTTGCGCTCTACCTTCCTCGAGGAAAACAAGGAGGTCTTTCCGTGGCCTCGAGCGGAGGATCTCGTTGCGGAGGCGCACGCTCGCGGGGGAGCGAGGGCCAGTGGAGACTCGAGGCTGTGGCTCTCGAGCTGCTGCTGCCTCTGGCTCTGGGCCTTTCGGCGCCCCGAGGGAGTTGTGCAGAAGAAGACCCTTGAGAGTATCGAGTAGAACGCGAAGGGGTGCCTTCGAGAGTCCCGGGCAGTTAACGAAGCAGACCTCGGCGGTGCCGCCCTCCGCAAGCCCACTGGGCGATGCGATCGAGCCCACGAGCTCGCAGCCATCGCGGAGAAAGAGTGTGAGGGGTGAGGAGCGGACGACAACGCCGGAAAGCTTGAGAAACAGGAGGTCCTCGAGTGGTACGCTCTTCTCGCCGGCGGGTCCCCAGGTGACAGCTCGCCTGGCGCCAGTGCCCGGAGAGAGGCTCAGGGTTTCGAGAGCCGAGCTGGCCACGGTCTCGCGGCTTGCCAGTGATTCCAGGAGGCTTTCGCCCCCAGGAGCTTCCACGCCCTCGGTGTTCGTCGGAAGAGGCGGCTCGGGCGGCTGCTCCTGGCCGCGGCCGATCGTCACAAAAAAAGGCACAAGAAGACAAGCAGTCCGGGCGTTGGCAAACAGCATAAGAAGTTCGCGGGATTTTATGCGTGCTCGGAAGCTCATACCAGGGAATTTGCTCGACCTCAATTTGCGCGACAGCGGGAAAGCTTCCGGGCAGACAAATCGAAAGTAACGCAAAGCATCCTGGCTGTTGCCACCCGCCGCCGACGCGGCTTTCGGTCACGCCTGAGCGAACTTTCCATTTGTCTGCGACATAATCTAGCAGTTTCCGTGCACTCAGAGCCGCTACAATCGGCTGCTTGCCACTGGGGCTAGCCCTTTCCATGGTGCTCTGGCCTGCTGAACCAAGCTGAACCAGGCTGAACTAACGGTATGGTTCGTTTAGTTCAAAACCCCCCTTCTCAACAGAAGCCCGAAGCGATAACATTTGAAGTATTCTTTGCGGCCAAGCAAGTCTTGCGGCAAACAGTTCCTCCAGACGGCGTTGAGCCGTTGGGTGGCGCAAGTTGAAAACCAGGGACTTGACTCGTGAAAGAGCGTTTTTTTCCTCCCCTTCCCAGCGAGCGATTTGTCAGTAGAGGTCAGGCATTCGTCGGTTCTGATGGGGATGCCTGGCATGGTGAGGCGGTTGCGCCTTGAACAATCCGAAGCTCAGTTTGCGGCCACTGCAGGATCTTCCGGTGATCTGGTGGTCTTGTTTGCGCCGAAACCCGCTTCTTTTCTGAAGAGCTCTGAAGCGAGAGGATCGGCAAGGAGTCCGTAATGCTGAGTCGAAGCAGGTCTTCTTCCCCCGCGAGAGCATATTCCAGGATGCTTGAAAGTCGCCGTCCGGTGGGCCAGGCGATCTCCAATCCCTCAGTAAGAATGAAGCACGCCGCGCCTTTTCAAAAGGAGTACGGGATTTCCATGGATAGGTCACTCAAGACAAGGTTCCACATGCAGGTGAGAAGTTTTGCGGCTTGGCTTTCGATACTGTCTCTCCTGTCGATCACCGGGTGTGGGGGGGGAGGGGCCAAAGCCCCAGGAGCGGGACCGGGAGGAGGTCCGGGTCCTGTGGCTGGTCCCGGCGGCTTCAGTTCGACTCCGCTTCTCCTGGCAGTCTCTCCGGATCCGCTACTCGTTTCGGTTGGGGATGTTATCAAGATCATTGGCATCAATTTCGATAAAGATCCCTCCCGGAATCAGGTCAACTTCACCTCTGGAGCGCAGAAAATTCCGGGCGTCCCTATCCGCATCGACTTCCCGTCGGACGGCAACAAGTCGAATGGGCTTGAGTCCGAGCTTCAGGTCGTGGTGCCAGGAGGCGTCGCAACGGGCAACGTCGAGTTGCGTATCAATGGCTTTGAAGCCGGCTCGCGGGGATTCGATGCCCGTCCTCAAATCATGGCCTGGACTCTCGGCCGAAATGAGACACAGCCCTACCTCCAGTACCTGTCGCTTGTTGGCTTCAGTCAGGAGGCCTCGTTTGTAAAGCTCTTTGGCCTTAACTTCAGCGAGATCGAGGCGGTGGAGTTCCGGGACAGTCAGGGAGGATCCGCCACCATCGCGCC
>SXIK01000023.1 GCA_005772855.1 Planctomycetia bacterium
CGGCTACTTCAAGATCCCGAACCGCTCGATCGACCAGGCCCTCAAGGCTCTTGGCTATCCGAAGTCGGAGCGGGATGCGATCGTGGATTACCTGATCGGCACGAACCGCCTGGCCGGAACGCCTCACATCAACCGAGTGAGCTTGCGGGAGAAGGGACTTCGCGATGAGGAGCTCGATCGCATTGATCAATCGCTCCCGAAGGTTTTCGACTTCGCCGCGGCTTTTTCGGCCTGGACACTGGGCCAGGACTGCCTTCAGCGTCTCGGTTTCACGCCGGATGAGTACCAGAAGCCCACGTTCTCGCTTCTCAAGGAGCTTGGGTTTACCTCCGAGATGATTGCGGAGGCGAACTCGCATGCCTGCGGGCGTCACACGCTCGAGGGTGCTCCGTACCTGAAGGACCAGCATCTGCCCGTTTTCGACTGCGCCAATCGTTGTGGCAGGACCGGCAAACGCTTCATCGATTCGCAGGGCCACCTCCGCATGATGGCCTCCGCGCAGCCATTCATCGCGGGAGCGATTTCGAAGACGATCAACCTCCCTCACGAGGCCACTGTCGACGATATCAACCGCGCCTACCTCTTGAGCTGGAAGCTCGGGATCAAGGCGACAGCCCTCTATCGCGACGGTTGTAAACTCTCCCAGCCGCTTTCCACCAAGTCGGACAACGACTCCTCCTCCAACGATGCAGCGAAGGTAGAAGCCGCTGCCATGCTGAACCGCAAGGTTGATGAGCCGGTTCCAGCGCTGCTTGCCGAGCTGGCAGAGGACATGTCGACCGTTGAGGGCGCCTCCTCGGAAAAGCTCGAGGCCTTGGTCGCCGCTGAGGTGGTCGAAGAGTCCATTGTCGTGACACAGGACTCTGCCGCCCGTCAACTCCCCCCCGCCTCCCATCAAAATCTCGCTGCCCCTGCTCCTCACCTGACCGATGGCCTACCGCCGCCGGCCGTGGTACAGACCGGGCCTCAGCGCGTGCGCCGTGCGCTCCCTTCCAAGCGCCGAGGCTTTACCCAGGAAGCCAAGGTGGGGGGCCACAAGATCTACCTGCGGACCGGGGAGTACGAGGATGGCTCGTTGGGTGAGATCTTCATTGACATGCACAAGGAGGGTGCGGCCTTCCGCGGAATCATGAATTGCTTTGCGATCGCCATCTCGAAGGGCCTCCAGTATGGCGTTCCTCTCGAGGATTTCGTCGACACTTTCACGTTCACCAGATTCGCGCCGCAAGGACAGGTGCAGGGACATCCGAACATCAAGATCGCCACCTCCGTGCTGGACTATGTTTTCCGGGTGCTCGGCCTGGAGTACTCCAACCGCACGGATCTCGTGCACGTGAAGCCTTCGGAGCTGAACGACGGCGATCCCGGCGAGCGCGACCTGCGTGCTGATGCGGCTCAGGCTCCGCCTCACTTGCCAAGCAACATGCCCTCCCAGGCCAATTACCCTCCATCGGCGCAGCCAGGGGCGCATGCTGCCCACGCCGCGTCTACTTCTGCTTCGCATTCCAGACCGGGAGAAACGGCCGTCAAGGCTCGAGCGAAGGCTTCCTCGTCGCCGTCGGCGACCTCCAATAGCCTTGCTCCGTTTGCAGGTGGAGCCCCGGCCAGCGCCCGGGCCTCGGAGGAGGGCCTTGTGCACCGCCTCAGCGAGCGACGTAGGTCTGTCAGCATGACCGCGGAGCTTTATGAGCAGAGTCTCTTGAGCGAGCAGATCAGCGAGTACATGGGCGACGCGCCGACTTGCACGACTTGTGGCCAGTTCACGATTCGGAGCGGATCGTGCTACCGCTGCCTCTTCTGCGGCGAATCCCAGGGCTGCAGTTGATACTGCGCTGAGAGTCCTGCGTGCCGAGAGAGCTCAACTACCCCGACGTGTCCCCCCGACGCGGAGGGGTTGTTGAGGCTTCTTTTCCACCTCCAGGTCACTTCCCCTGCCGAGTCCTTCAGCTCTCGTACGAACTCACATCGACGCCAGAGCTTGACTGAGCCCGGGCAAGAGGCTCAGTAGGCCGGATCCCGTTGGCCCCCTGTCGCGTCCTCGGGCTGCAAACGGGTCGCCGCCAGGCTCCTCCTCTTCCCGTGGTTTGTCGCGCTCGTCTCGCAGGTGGTCGGAGAAACTTGCCTGGGCGAAATCGGTGTGGACGCGGCGAAAAAAGTCGGGAGCGACGGCTTGAGCCTGGGCCAGTTCGAGCGATAGCAGGTGTGAGAGCCGAGCGAAGAGCAATGCGCAGTCGTCATAGAACTCGTCGAGGTGCACGCAGAGCGTTCCGAGTTCCTGGCTTTCCATGTGCTTTCCAACCCCCACACGCTCCAGGGCAGCCTCGAGCGGTGTCATGAAATCCTTGAGGCGAGGCAGGCGCGGTAGCGTGGTCGGTGGGGTACTCGAAGGCAGGCTGGAGGCGAGAAAGCTGGCTATCTGGTGGACCGCGTAGGCAGTGCGGCGTTGCCCGAGCAGGGCGCCAACGGTGCGCAACAGATCGTCTGTGAGGGTGCGCATCTTCTCCGGGCTCAGACCTCCCTGGGTAAGCTTGTTTGCCAAAGCGATGAAGCCCTGTGCGCCCTCCAGGAGAGCCGCCGCAGTCGACAGGCCTGCCTCAAAGGCATTGACTGGTATTCCGGTGCCGGCAAGGAGCTTCACGAGAGCTCGGCGGTAAGTGGCCGAGGTCTCCACCGGTGCCTGGAGCGGCGCCTTCCGGCCTTCGGTGCAGAAATCAGCAGGTATCTCGAGGCCGTGCCAGGTCATGACTTGAGACATGCTACCCCATCTGACCCCATCATCTCACGGGTGAGAATGACAGGCGAACTGATGGCCGGAGCGCGAGGTGGCCCAAACAGTCTCAGCGTCTCCGGGGCCACGTCGTCACGCCTCACCGACTCGCCCCCGCACGACCAGGTGCCGGTCGCTTACCTTTCGAACCTGGAGATTCTCCAGGCCGGCTTCACGCAGTTGCGTCCGCAACTCCTCCGGAGTGAACGCAGCAAGGAGGGACTGGTGGAAGAGCTGCCGGAGGAGGGGCGAATCGCCTTGCGCGTGGAGCGCGACGAGGCGGCGGGCGGCGGCTCGGGTGTTGGGGCGGAACAGGTCCTGCACCATCACGCTGCCGCCGGGTTTGGCGAGACGCTTCACTTCCCGCCAGAAGGGCATGGGGTCGTGCAAGTGGTGCAGGAGACTGTTCGAGAGGACGAGATCAAACTTGGTTCGCAGGCTTCCCAGCGCCTTCGCATCAGCCTTGAGGAGACGGATGCGCCGCTCGAGCCTGGCCGCAGCGACGCTCCTTGCGGCCGCCGCGAGCATTTCAGGCGACGCATCAACCGCGGTTACTCGCCAACCTGGCGCCATCTGGCAGAGGAAGATCGGAATCTCGGCGGGCCCGCACCCGAGGTCGATGGCATGGCCTCGGTCCCGTCCGCTGGCGCGTAGCGATCGTCGGGCGCAGAGACGGTTGACCTCGCGGAAGTCGGCGTCACAGTAGGCCTTTACCTCGCGCGCGTCGTCCATCACCTCCGGCTCGGGGATACGTTCCACCACTGATTTCATCAAAGCTTGTCAAGATCTCGCGAAGTGCCGTGCCAGGAGCGGTCGACTTTCGCGAAGAGGTTCAACCACTGGGATGCTATTTGTTCCGGCGTGGGGTAAGCGGACACATCGCAACCAAAAGCCTCCTGGAGCATCTCGGTGGCGATGACTCCGGGGTTCAGCGCGAAGAGTATCACTCCACTCGCGCCGATTTCCTCGCTCACCGCTTGCGTGATCGCCTCCACGGCGAACTTGCTTGCGCAGTAGGCAGCCACGTAGCCCGAGGCCTCGCGGCCCCAGCCGCTGGAAAGATTGATGATCAACCCGCTTCCACGTTTTTCCATGTGGGGAAGTGCGTGACGGATCATGTTGACGGTTCCGATAACGTTGACCCGGAGCACTTCTTCCCAGACCGAGGGCGGAGTCTCCACCAGCGGGGACCTCTTACCCAGGATTGCCGCGTTGTTGATGAGCACGTCGATTTTGCCAAACTCGCGCAAGGTCGCGGCGACGAGTCGCTGCGCGTCCTTGTCGCTGCCGACATCGCCGACAATCGAAAGGATATCGCCCCCTGATTTCCGCAGCGCGGCTCCTGTCGCCTCAAGGTTTTTCCCGTTTCTGCCGTTAAAGGCTACTCGCGCCCCATGCCTGACGAGCAATTCGGCCAATCCTCGGCCGATGCCGCGGGTTGCGCCCGTAACAATGAAGCTCTTTTCTTGGATCTCCAAGGTTCTCCTCCGCCCTTTTCCAGGGCGCAGTCTTGTTTGGAGCGCGAAGACCTGTCCGGAGATTCCTCTCTGTCGCTCAACACAACACTTCCAGGGGCGAATCCTCAGGAACCGCGGGGTCTTGCCCAGCATGGATCGTCGTAAGGCATTTCGAAGTAACTACGTGAGAGAAATTTTTTGTCAATGGAACGGGGCTTGCGCATCGTTGCCGCTTTCACTTTTCCTGTGTCCCGTTTTCTTCTATCCCCTTGGCCATAACTTCATCAAGAAGGAGCCACCGCGATGGGTTCACCTCGCTCTGACTCTTGGGCGCGCAAGTGTGCGCGACGATTTCTCTGGATCTCATTCTGCGCGAGCATGGCGTCCTGCGGCTCGGGAGGCGGAGGGGGAAAGCAGTCGAAGCCATTGTCGGATAGTCCGACAGATCCAAGTTCCGCGAAAGATTCTCTCGCGCTCCTGCTCGACGTCGATGAGATCCAACCGGCGTTGGACGTCGTTGCCGTGGAGGGACAATCTGTCCGGTTCTCCGTCCGCCTCGGCCCGTCGCACAACCCGGAGAATGTCACTTACACCTGGAGCCTCGATGACGCCACGCTCCCGGGCGATGGCCCCGAGCTCCAGGTAAGTACCCAGGGCCTCAAGCCGGGCATCCACGTGGTGACAGTGACGGTGAATCAGGATGAGGAGACCGGCCGAATCGCCTGGCGGCTTCAGGTGGCTGAGGCGGGATCCGTCAAGAACCGTGCACCAGCGATTCTCATGTCCTTGCCGCCGAGCGGGCGTGTGGTCCCGAGGGGTGAAGAGATCAGCCTTTTTGTCCTGGCTGGAGACGTCGACGCAGCGGACGCATTGACCTTTCGCTGGAGTCTCGACGGCAAGGCACTTGAGAACGCGAAGGAGCCCTTGCTTCAGCTCGACACGAGCTCTCTCGAATCTGGCCGCCACGTTGTTCTTGTGGAGGTCAGAGATGGGGTGAGTCGACCCAGGGGGGAGTTGACGAACTTCTCCTGGGAGCTCGAGGTCACCGATCGCGGGGATTACTCACCCCCGTATTTTTCGGGCGCATGGCCCCTGGGCAACGCTCGTATTGGCGAAGCCGGAAGCCTCAGGTTTGAGGTCGATGCCATTGTTCCCAACGGGGAGGACTTGGTTCGGTATCGCTGGGAGGTGGACGGTGTTCTCCAGTCCACTGATGGTCCTGTTTTTCACCTCGAGCCTTCCACGGCCGAGGGAGGCTCGAGCGCGGGAGCCCTGCGGGTGACGTGCCGGCTCGTCTCGGGTCACGAGGAGGCAGGAGAGGTGGGCGCCTCGGTGGGCTGGACGGTTGAGCGTCGTGACATTTCACCCAACCTTCGTTCAGGATCGGGCGGCGCCAATTCGTTGCCCGTCATCGATGTCGTGTCGCCCGAGTCGGTTCTCAGCCTCGAGCCCGGCGAGTCTCGCGGTCTGCGAGTCGAGGTCAATGACCCGGATGGCGACGTTCTGAGTTACCAGTGGTTTGTGAACGGTGTGCGTCAGCCGCTTGACGGCCCCGTCTTCACTGCCACGAGGGGGCTTGATGGGACGAATCAGCCGCTCCACGTGGAGGTGCGTGTGTCGGATGGGCGTGCTCCGGGTGTCGGCAGTCCTTCGGCAGAGCTCGCTTTCGCAAGCAGCATTTGGGACTTGAGTCTTGAGCCTGACCACACGCTGGCGCTGACCCTTTCCCCCGGTGCCTTGATCATCGACAACGGGGGCTCGGGCACCTCCTCCACAGGCGATTGGACCAAGTCGAACGCTGCCGGCGCTCATGGCGCCGACTCACTCTATTCACGGAGTCTCAACAGCACCTACTTGTACACCTTCAACGTGCCGCAAGCCGGACGCTACGAGGTGCTCCTGTGGTGGACCGCATGGGAAAGTCGGTCCACCTCGGTGCCCATCACAATTCAGCACGCCAAGGGCACTGCCAAGGTCATGGTCAACCAGAGGGCCGGGGGAGGCCGTTGGAACTCTTTGGGGACCTACGACTTTTCCTCCTCCGGCAAGGTGACGATTAGCTCCTCCGCAGGGACCTTGTCGACTTGCGCGGACGCAGCCTGTCTGAATCCCGAGCCCTCCACTGTGCCGCATGCATTGGCGAATCCCGGAGAGCTGTTGGTTGACGACGGGGCCTCGGGCACGTCCTCGGTGGGCATCTGGTTGCCCTCGAGCGCAACGGGCGGTTACAACGGCCGCTCGCTCTACGCCAAGACCAGCGGGTCTTACACCTGGATGCGCTCGATATCCGCACCCACCAGCTTCGACGTCTATGCCCGGTGGACAGAGTGGAGCTCACGAACCCCTTTGGCCCCGTACGTAATTGAGCATTCGAACGGGACGTCGACAGTGACGGTCGATCAGCGAGCCAATGGAGGCAAGTGGAACCTGCTCGGCCGGTATTCTTTCGATGCCCTGGTGAAGGTGACTCTGAAAGTCACTGGCACCGCGACCTACTGTGCGGACGCTCTCCGCCTTGTGCCTTCCGGGGCCGTGATTCCGCCGGATAATGGAGACAACGCCACCGCCGGAGACATCATTGTAGACAACGGCGGTCCCGGGACGAGCGCCGACGGCGCCTGGTCCAATTCATCTGCGCCCAACAACTACGGAGGGACCTCCCTGTACGCCAGGGACCGGGGAGCCTACGTCTACGACGTCAAGCTACCTGGTCCGGGAATCTACGGCCTCTACGCCTGGTATACCGAATGGAGTTCCCGCGAGAGCTCCGTTCCCTATGAGATTCAGCACGCCACTGGCCGCTCGGTCGTGCACCTCGATCAGCGAACGAATGGTGGCCGATGGAACTCGCTCGGCGACTTTACCCTCGGCCCGACGGTTCGCATCACCGTTCGCGTCGTCGATGCGAACTCCGTATGTGCCGATGCGATCCGGCTCGTGCCTGGCGGCGGGGCGCCGGTACCCAGTGACTCGCCAGTTGCTCCGCCTCCCCCGCCTGGTACTGGCAGCAAGATCACCGAGCTCGCGGCCTTCCCGCTCACCTCGAGTCTGGCCAGAGTGAGCTGGAAGACAAGCTTCCTCGGTAGCTCGATCGTCTCGTTCGGCACTACGACCTCCGCAAGTGAAATCACCCGGACCGTGACCGGCTCTCGCTGGGATCACTCGGTCCTACTCGAGCCACTCCAGGCGGACAAGCTCTACTACGTCAAGGTGCGTAGCGAGGGCTCCTCCTCCTCGGCAAGCTCCGAGGTTGTCTCATTCCGTACTCCAGACCCGGCGCCAAGCTACACGGTCTCCACGGTTCATCCCCGGATCTTCTTCAAGCAGGCAGACATCCCCACTCTGCGCTCTCGTATCCAGAACGAACCCTATGCGACCTGGTGGGATAAGCTGCTCGTCTTCTGCAACCAGCAGATGGGGAACAGCATATCGGAAATCCGAAGCGGATTCCCACGGACTGTCATCGCGTTGGCTTTCGCAGGGCTCATCGGCGACGTCGCTGCGTACAGGGACAGAGCCATTGACGTGGCGATGTCGATAGCGGGCCTCTCGAGTCCCGCAGACAACAAGGAGGCCCGCGAACGGATTGACTTCGTCCTTCCGGTGTATGACTGGCTTCACGCCTACCTCTCCGCATCGGAGAAGTCGACTCTGAGGACGAGGCTCGCGAGTTTCGCGAGCCTCCTTGAGAGTCAGGTCGTGGATAACGAGTATGCCGATGGGCACTCCAACGGCAATCAAAACGGGGCGTTCCTGGCCGCTCTTGCAATCCATGGTGAGGATTCCTCGGCCGCCGGAATCATTTCCAGGGCGCTCTCGCGATACAACGAGGGTTTCTGGCCCTTCTGGCGAGAGCACTGCAGCGAAAGCGGTGGGAGCTTCAAGAGCGGCTGGTACACCAGCGTTGCGACGCAGTTCAACTACGAAGTCTTCGCCGCCTGGAAGTCCGCCACGGGGAAAGACCTCTTCCAGGCCGAGAAAGTCTGGTTTGAGCGGCTTGCTGACTGGTACTTGCACTCCCTCAGGGGCGACATGTCCTGGGATCGCCATGGCGACGTGGTGTTCCAGCTTGGTGTCGATGAGGTCGAGCGCCATCTGCTCCAGCTCATTGCCCGGGAGTACAAGAATACGGATGCGCAGTGGCTCGCGGAGAAGATTATCGACTTCCTGCCTGTCTATGGGCCGGACATGGTCTTCGACATCCTGTGGCATGACTCGAGTATTGCGGCCAAGACCCCGACCCAGGCGCTCTCTCGCCACTTCAAGGGCTCGGGGATGGTCTTCATGCGCGAGTCGTGGAACGACGAATCGGTTCACGCAATGTTCCGGGCTGTTCCCTACTACATGGGAGGTCACAGCCACCTCGACCAGTGCTCCTTCGCGATCTTCTACAAGGAGGGCCTCGCGCTCGACAGCGGGCTTTATGACGACTACAGCAGTACGCATCACCTCAGCTACTATTCGCGGACCATCGCCCACAACGCCATCCTCGTGACGGATCCCGCCGAGGTTTTCAAGCTCTACGGGAATACGCAAGTGGCCGATGGCGGCCAGTACTGGCTCGACCCGGCCAGGGTCCCGCATCCGTTTCCGGAAGAGATTCACGACCTGACGCACGATGACGCCTTTGACCTCGGTGGTGTGAAGACGTATGAAGATACGAGCGCTTTCACCTACGCGTTAGGCGATGGAACGTTGGCCTACAGGCCGACAAAGATGGCGACCTATTTCCGCCATTTTCTCTGGATCAAGTCGCTCCCCGGCTGGTCGCACCCCGTGATCGCAGTCTTCGATGAGATCGAGGCGACGCGCAGCACCCACAAGAAGACTTACTTGCTCCACACGGCCAACAAGCCCGCCGTCTCTGGCTCGCTCATCAACGCTGCGAGCGGGTCCGGGAGGCTGTACCAGCGCACCGTGTTTCCTCAGACTCCATCGATCGTGCTCGTGGGCGGCTCTGGCAAGGAGTACTGGGTAAAAGACAGAAACTACGCCCCGAACCGGGGTCCGAAGAGCGGCGAAGAGCCCGGGGCCTGGCGGGTCGAGATCTCTCCGACCGCGGATCGGCTCCACGATGAGTTTCTACACATTCTCTACCCGACGGATAGCACCGCTGCCGCCCCGCCAGGCGTGCGTGCGATCGACGCCGCGAGTATGAAGGGTTTCGAGTCGCAAGGCCTCGTGGTGCTCTTCGCGTCCAAGCTCGAGAGTGTGGCCACAGTGAGCTACACGCTCTCGGCCTCCCGCAGGAACCTGCTTTTTGGTCTGAGTCCCCTGAGGTCTCACGATGTCTACCTCGATGGCGCAAAGCAATCGACGCTCACGAGCTCGGCAAGTGGCACGCTTGATTTCACAAACTCCGGAGCAGGCAAGGTGGAGCTGGTGAGGAAATAGAGTCTCGAGGCCTGGCCACCCGCCCAACAAGTCCCAGCGGCAGCAGCACTTGAGCAAGCCATGGCGCTTTGAGAAACGGTCGGGCGTGTTGCCGCCCTCGGCATGGTGTCTGTTCGTCGCGAGGATGGTTCGCCTCTGGAAAAGGCAAGATCAACGTGCTACGGTCTGCCCCCGGCGATGGAGTTTGCCCCTTGCCAGGCTGGAGAAGACCGCTTGATGCTGTCAGAGCTGGCAACTCGTACCAGTGCTTCAAGGCGCGCGGTAGGGAGGTCTGATGATGTGGATTCACCTCTGGATTGCCCTGGGTAGCGCCCTGGGTGGGCTATCACGCTACTGGTTCTCGGGTATGGTCGCCCGGCATCTTGGTGAGACCTTCCCCTGGGGCACCCTCCTGGTCAACGTCACTGGGTCCTTCATCATCGGGTGCTTTGCTGCCCTGACGGGTCCAGATGGACGCCTCGTTGTAAACCCGACGTTTCGGCAGTTCTTCATGATTGGCGTCTGCGGGGGATACACCACCTTCTCCTCGTTCAGTCTTCAGACTCTGTACCTTGTCCAGAACAATGAGTGGGTCAAGGCCGGCATGAACTCAGTCCTGTCCTTGACACTCTGCCTCATTGCCGTGTGGATGGGCCATATTACTGCACTTTATCTTGGCCAGATGGAAGGCGGCTGATGGAAGTACCGCGTGAAGCACTTCTCCTTCGGATCTTCATCGGCGAGAGCGATCGATACCGCAACAACCCCCTGTATGAAGCCATCGTGCTCAAGGCTCGCGAAGAACACTTGGCTGGAGCCACCGTGTTCCGATCTCCCATGGGATTTGGGAAATCAAGCGGACTTCACACGGCCAAGATCCTTCGCTTGTCAGAAGACTTGCCCATGGTCATAGAAATTGTTGATAGTGAAGAGAAGATTACCGCGTTTCTCACGGTCCTGGATCCAATGATGGATAGTGGCCTTGTGACCATCGAGAAAGTAAGGGTAATCCAGTACGGAAAACCCCGCAGCCAATGAGTCAGTCACCGAACAGCATTTCGTTGCGTCTGGGTGGTGCGACAAAGAGAGGCATACTCATCTCGATGGGCTACACCCCCGTCACCCGGAACACGAACTTCCACTCGCCGGCCGTGTTCGCGATCTTGACAAGCACCTTGTTCTTGCCGGCAACGAGATGCGCCTTGACGGTGTCCTCGTCCACCTTGAGTGCTCGTGTGGCGTTGTTGAAGTGAATTCGCTGACCGTTTAGCCAGACAGCGACCCCCTCGTCAGAGCCAATCCTGAAGATGACGTCCTTTTCCTTCGGCGACTCGATCTCCGTGTACGCGTAGGAGACGCGGTTGTCGCTGCGACGGAACACGGGGATCAGGTCGATCACGCCGTCCAGTGTGACATCCCTGTACTCCTGCCAGCGAAACTTCCGGGCCTCGATGCGTTGCTCGTTGACGAGATCGATCACATCCTCCGGGAAAAACTTGGTCTCGAGACCCTTCTGGTTGACGTTTTCCATTGGTCCCACGAGCCACCACTTGACCACGTAGCCCAGGTTGAGCAGGTGGGCCTGGGGGTCGCGTCCCAGTTTTCGCAGCTCCTCGGCTGCCTGCCCCTTCACCTCGCGGGGAAAATCGCCAGTCACGATCTTCTTGAGGTGCGGCTCCGCAGCCTCTACACCGCCCGAGACACCCAGCTTCGCCGCAAGAAGGACGAGGCCCTTCGCTGCCTCGGTTCCGAGGATCGGGTGCTTCAGATACCCAGTGACGGTGTTGATGGCCTTGGGATCGCCTGCCGCAACTATGCCGCGCAGTGCTTCGAAACGGTCCTTGTCATCCGTCGCGAGCTCGAGCGCGCGAGTAAAAATGCCCAGGGCTTGTTCCGTTTGACCCGCGGCTCGCTGCTTCCTGGCTACACTCAGTAGCCCCTTCATGCCAACAGGCTTGAGGGCAGGCGAGCCCTTCTCGGCCACCTCGAGGTAGAGGGGTTCGAGGGCAACGTTTTCGAGTCTTCCCGCGAGGTCGAGTGCTGTTATTTTGAGCCCTGCCTCCGAGGCAGAGGCCGCCGCCTCGATGAGTGGCATTGCCATGGCGGGGTCCTTCGTGTGCAGAGCCCTCAGGAGTATGGGCCGGCTCTCGGGTTTGGCCTCCTCGTACACGCGCTTCAGGGTTGGGGCCACCTCGGAGCCCTTCAAGCCTTCCAACCTCGCCAGCGCAAGGTTCAGGACGCGAGGCGCGGGGTCACCTAGCCCCGTCAGCACGGCTTCTACGCCGCCCTGGGGCGAATCCTCGCAGAGACGCAAGAGGGCCCGCTCTCGCTGGTGGTCCGCTGGAGCGTTGGTGAGGGCGAAGCGGTACATCGCCGAGTCGCCGTCGGAGTTCTTCAAGGCGGCCAGGTTGTCCGCAAGGCGGAGGTATTCGTTGAAGATCATGGCCCTCTCGGGCACCTCTTCGCCCGAGAGGGTCGAGAGGAAGATGGGCCCTGAGTCCGCAATGGCCAGCCGGGCCAGGCCTTCAAGAGCCACCCCGCGGGTCTGCCCCTTCGATCCCTGGACGATTTCCTTGAGGTAAGGGGCCGCAAGCCCATCGCCCTTCTTTCCGAGGGAGAAGATGAGATCATTCTGGAAGTCGCCGTTGGCCGTCTTGGCCGCCTCGATGAGCGCCTTGACCGCGACTGCCCCGGGGATTCTCTCCAGGGCAAGGCGCGCCGTTTCGCGCACGTGCCTGTCCTTGTCGCCGAGCAGCCTGGCCACTGCGTTGACATTTGACTCGTCGCCGATCTGCCCCAGCCAGTTGAGGGCTTCGCGTCGAACCTTGTCGGCGGTTCCGGTGATGAGGAGTTTCTCGAGTTCGGTTGCGAC
>SXIK01000167.1 GCA_005772855.1 Planctomycetia bacterium
CCTCGCCCTTGCCCTTGCCCTTGCCCTCGCCTGATTCTTTTTGGGCCAGGTCCTTCGATCCTGCCGCCTGCACTGCCTGAGCGAGGGCTCGCGCCCCCGCCATGCTGGCGGCCGTGCTCTTCGGCGAGCCGGGAACAAAGCCAGAGCCCATCGCCTGCCGCGAGGGCTCGGGGCTCGGGGCGCCTGGCTTCGACGGGACGGGAGACGGCAGGCGAGAAGCGATTTCGAGCGCATCCCGGATTGGCACACTAGCGACCTCGGCTTGCCCCGAGATCTCTTCCACTCCTTTACCCATCTCCGTCTGAGCCCTGGCAAACTCTTCCATCGCCTGGGCAAGACCTTGTGCTGCCTCGGCTGCTGCTTCACCTTCAATTGCTTCCTTCGCGGTCGGTAACTGAGCCGCCGAGAGAGCCTCACGATTGGAGTCGATTGCCCGCGCGGCACTCTCTTGACCCTCTCCAAGCGCCCGGATGGCCTCGGCCACTGCTCGATCCCTGCGAATTCGCTCCTCCCGTGCGCTCAGGCTGGCGAGGGCACGCTCGATCAACTGGCGAACGGAATCGCCCTGCCTGGACGCGGGCTCCAGCGATGGGTCCCTCGGCTCGGAGGGACGAGCGACAGCTCGCTCGGCAGATCGAAGCGCGGTGGCAGCGCCTGGATCGACCTCGTCTACCTGAGGCGCCAGGGCCCCGGCTTGAGCCCCCTTGGCCTCGATGGCGGCCTCCCCTGTCTTCTCACTTTCCGGACGGGGTCTGCCGACGCGATCCGTTGCGGGACGCGCCGGACTCCTGAGCATCGACTCGACCTCCTGCCGGGGCTTCTCGATCTCCGCGAGCTGCGCATCGCTCAGGCTCATGAGCTCAACGGCCTCATCGACAATCTTTCTCCGCAGATTGGAAGCAGAGTGAGAGAGATCGCTTGCCTGCGGCGCACCGTTCTCCCTGGAGATATCAAGCTCACGGGAAACCTCCGGCGACGTCAACCGGAGTCCTGCCGAAACCTTGCTCGCGATTTCACGGATATCTTCAGCGACGCGCTCGGCCTCACCGGGGTGTGATGGGGCCATCTCCGAAGCGTTGCGCGCGACCCCTGCGGCCCGCTCGAGGGACTCCGCCGCCCTCGCAAACTCTCCGATCTCGACCGCGAGCCGCCTACGTTCCGCGTCCTTTCGAGCAGCGCGAGCCTCCGCAAGCGCACGCCGGATCGCCTCGCCCGCATTCTTGAGGCTCAACAGCACATCCTCGCCTTCCTGCGGCGAACGTGCGAGAGCCGCCGCCGCATCTCTTGCCGCCTGGCTTGCCTCCGCCGAACGCGCCGTGACCGCAGGCGGCGCCTCTCGACGCTCCGACGCCTGCGCCGCGTGAGTAGCCGCGGCATTCTCCGGGGCTACCGCTGCCGCAGGATCGGTGCGCGATATCTCGGCAGCCTTGTGGTGAGCTGCCTTCGCGGCCTCGAGGTCGCGCTCGACCGCCTTCAAGGCTTGAACAGATCTCGCCAGCTCCTCTGCCGTGAGGTTTACCTCGGGCTCCGTAGAGACGCTCTCTAGCTCCTCGTGGATCCTGGCGAGGCTCCCAATTACCGTGGACTCCTCTTGCAAGGCCTCGTCCTTGCGAGCCTCGAAGAGCTTGCTCGAGGCCTCCAGCGCCGCCACCGCCGCAGCCCGTAGCATTTCGTCAGTCGTCGGCAGACTCGGGAGACTGTCCTTTAGCCTGACGATCTCCTTGTGAAGCGAGAGTTGCTCCTCGACAAGTTTCTTACTCTGCGCCTCGTTCAAGTCAACGGAGCGAGTTCGTTCACGCAGGGCCTCCTCTCGTCGAATGAGCGCCTTGACGGCATCCCTCGCCGCCTCTCGCTCGGCATTCATGAGCCCCTGGATCTTCTCGAGCTTCTGAAGGAGCAACCGGAAGCCGTTCAGCGCCTGCCGCTGGCCAAGGGCCGCGCTTGTGAAGTCGGCTGACTCGAGGCTCGCGCTCGCCCGGTCGAGCTCATCGGACACTTGGGCTTTTTTCAAGATGCGGAGCGCTTCAGAAGCCCCAGCACCCTCCGGGCCACCCCAATCCGAGACCTCGCTCAGGGCCTGTGCGAAGGGGAGGAACAGTGCCTTGACGTCTCGCTGATCCTGAACTGCGGAAAAGAGGTGCGTCTCTTGTTTCTCTCTGGGCATTGCGAAAAGAGACAGCGTGAGATTCAGAACGGCAGTCTCGAGGCGGATGAGTCGATTCACCTGGGTGGTCAGCTCCGCGGTCTTGAGGCGCCACAGGAGCTTGTGCCGCTCAATGCTCAAATCAAGGACGACCTCACGAATGACCTGGCGGACCTCCGCCACCAATACTTCCTGCGACGCCGTGTCCAACCCCTGCGCACGAACAAGAAGGTCAGCCACACGCGCCATCTCGGTCTCGATGGCGCCACTCAAGTCGTCCCGCAGGCTCTGAAGCCCGCGATAGATCGGCAGCCGGGTGAGACCGTTTGCCTCGAGCTGTTCGAGCTGAGCCTCGAGAGTGTCGCGGACAAGGCTTCTGACCATCTGGCCAGCCTGTTCCAACGATCCCTGCCTGGATCTCAGTCCAAACGAGTCCGCAGGCTGTGCTCCCAACCCCAGGGGAACGCACAGGAGCAGGGCAATCGCGGATCGATGGCACATCACGGCTGGCCTCCCATCCCAAGTAGGCGCTCAATAATAAGATCGAGCTGTTTGACTGTGCGCTCATCGAACTCCGACATCGCCTCGAGCATGCCTCGTTCGTCTGTTATGCTCAAAATCAAGGTACTGCTCGACGCCTTGAACGGCTCTCGGGCGCCCCGAAAATCGGTTGCAACCAGGGTAACCGAGACCTGATCTCCCTTCACCAGAGCGAACTGCGCAAGGTCGAGGGCGTAGCGGCCCCGAACCACAGGCTCGAGCGGTGCTTGCGGGCCGCTTTCGAACACGGTACGCCTTGACTCCTCCGTCTCACCACTGATCCGCGCAATCTGAATCACAGCCTCGAGCCGGGCGACGCCGTGGTCGTCCTCGGCGCCATAAGCTATCCATGGCTTCGCGATCGGCAGCGCCACCCGCATGAGCAAGCTGGCCACGATACGAGGCCGCTGGTCCTCCTCAACGCGCACAACACCACCAAGCGGGCTCTCGAGACCGAGTCCGTCTTCGTCCTCGACCTGTACTGAGTAACGGCCCGGCTCGTAGATCTCCTGGAGGGACGTTCCGGCGGGCAGCAGCACCGCTGCTCGGCCATCCAGCTCGAGGTGAAGAGGGACTTCCATGTCAGCCAGGCTGGCGCTGGCCTTCACGAGACGCTTGTTCGCGCAGACGACACGAATCGTCACGCTCGCGCCCTCCGGGACGGAAGTCGACTGCGCATCCAGAGTCAGCTCCGACAGGTCACCTGCGCTTCGGGTGTACTCCGGAGGCGTAACCTTGAGCTCGATTGTGACCGCCGGGCGCGGTACGACCTTGATGGCCAGACTTTCAATCCAGGCGTCTCCAGCGACCACGCTCATCGCCACGTTCTCGCTGAGGCGCGGGAGCATTCCCTCGAAAGCACCCGTCGCCGGGGACGGCAGGAGCTCGAGGCCTAACGTCGCCCCGGTCGATCCCTCGAGGCGACCCTCCGCCTTGAAGGGAAGCTCCCCTGCAGCAACCAGGCTCAAGCGAAGGGGAGTGCCAAGGGGAACTCTCAATGCTTGAGAGGAGCTCGCCGGGAAAATCTGGATGCCGTTGACGAAGACTCCTTCGATCACGGTTCGTGTGGGATAGCGGTCCAGACCCAGCGCCAGGCGGGACAAGAATGCGATCGTGTGCTCGGGAAATCGGAAGACCCATGCCGAGAGAGCAGCGCAGGTCACACCCAACAGGGCCGCACGCCAGAGGAGAGGCTTCCGAGTGAAACCCTGGAGAATGTCGAGACTCGGCTCGAGCCGGGCCGCCTGGTCGATCACTGCGGATCGCAATTCTGCCGAGCCCCAGCGATCGCCCCCGGGCTGATCGAACTCGATCGCTGCCACAAGCTCGCTCGAGATGCCCGCTCGCCGCTCCACCAGGAGCGCCATGTCGACCAGATCCTCCCTGACGCCAAGGAATGGCTTCGAAACCTTGCGAAAGACCCAGACGAGTGAAGCAG
The DNA here is from genome assembly GCA_005772855.1 of Planctomycetia bacterium. Classification (GTDB taxonomy): domain Bacteria; phylum Planctomycetota; class UBA8108; order UBA8108; family SXIK01; genus SXIK01. Next base: position 4,122 of record SXIK01000167.1, read on the forward strand.
AACACAAACCCAACAACACGAGACGCTGCGGCCGGTTCGTGGTCAGGCTCCAGTCAATCACGAAGACCAACGCGAGGATCCAGAGCGTTGCGGTCAGAAACCCGCAGATGGCAGCTCCAAGACGCACGGCTCGGCGCCGTCCGCGCAAGCTAGCGAGACGAGAAGTCAAGCGCGAAAGTCTCTTGGAACGGGTCATGGCAGGTGAACAAGTCTCCTGTGAAGCCATTCAAGGATGAGCAACCCAACCACAAGGCCAAAGAGAAGCCAATTGTTCCACAGGGAAAGGAGACGCACCTCAAAATCCTTGCGGGCAGGCAGCTTCACCTCGCCAGGAAAAGCTCCCAGGGCAGCCACCTCGTACACTTTCCCACCCGTCGCGGAGGCGATCTCCGCCTCAAGTACCGTATTGCGGAGCGGGTTGCGCCGCTCGATCGAGACGCTCGACACCTGAAACGTCACCTCGACAACTGTTTCCGCCACAGGATCCTTGACTCGCAAGCGGTACTCCCCGCTCTCGAACACGGGCAAGTGTGCCTCGAAGACCCCTTCGCGAAGTTGTGGAATGAGGAGTTGCTGCGTCGTCTCCTCTTCACTGGCGCCGCCTCGTGGCTTGACGAACTCCGCCGCGAGCTGCTGATCCGGGAGATCGGAGGCTTTGAGGGGCTCGAAGTTGGCGTCGTAGGCCTCCACGGTAAAGACGACTCGATCGTCAACCTGGTACTGCTGGCGGTCGGTCCGGGCAACGAATCGCTTCTGCGCGCCGAGGGTGTGGCTCATCCCGAGGCGGTGGATCATCTGCCCCCAAAATTGGCGATAATAGTGCTCGCCGTACTTTCGCCGAAGCCTCCAGGTCTCATTGAACGCCAGGTAAACGACCTCTCCTGCCCCGTATCGACGCATGGCGATCAACGGCTGCGGAGTCTTGCCGTCAGCGCAGGTGTCGCTCGGGTGCTGTGCCAGAGAAGTCGCGAGAGGGTGCAACCGGGCGACCGGCTGGTACCACGGAAGCGGCCCGAGGTTTTCCCAGGCTTTTACACTCTCGGCGTCGTCTGATCCGAGGCGCATGAAGTCAGTTTGCAAGGCTTCCTCGCTCAGGCGCATCTTGAACTCGCGAGAATCACGGAGGTGTATCGTCGGCTCTGGAACAACAGGGAGGAGCTCGGCGAGCGGTGTGCTTGCGAGCTGGCCTGGCCCAAAACGGGGACCCGACAGCACGACGAGACCCCCGCCGAACTTGCTGACAAACTCCTTGAGAAGCTCGCAGAAGCGCGTGCTCAGGGCCGATGCTGGCATGTCGCCGAGAAAGATCACATCGTTCGCGAAGAACTCCCCCCGGGGAGGCGTGATCGTGGGCAAGAAAAGCTCGTTCGCTTGACGCACCTTCGGATCAGCAGACCTGAGAAAGGTGCGAAACCCACGCATTCCGACGAGTGGATCGCGATGGAAGACCTCCTTGACGAAGCGCCACTCCCACGTGGGCTCGTGCTCAATGAACGTGATTCTCAGAAAATCATCGCGAATCGTCACCTCACGGCTGGCTGAGTTATTCTCCGTGATAGTTTCGCCGTTCAAGGGCTCGGCAACCGCACGAAACAAGAACCGACCCGTCTCCGTGGGAACAAAGGGAATCTCGACAGAGGTCGCAAGATCGTTCAACTCGACCAAGCGCTCGGCCACGAGCCCGCTGCTCAAGACCTCGCCGTCCTTCTTGCCGACCCGTTCCATCGTGAGTCGAAGGGCGGCGCTGTGCCCGGCAAGTCCAGTCTGCCTCACGACGACCCTCACGATCGAGCGCTCAGCCTTCTTCATGACGAGCGGTGCCAGCATGTCGAGCGCAAGGTCGACCGGAGCCGGCTGCCCGAAGCCGACCGGGTAGACCGGCACGCCAAGCTTTATCGCTGCAGGCACGGCGGGTGTGCCGGCATTCTGGTTAAAATCGCTGAAAACAAGGAGACCCGAGAAACCACCCGCAAAGTGTCGACGAAGCAGGTCCTCGAACGCGGCCCCGATCGCCGTCACCTGTCCCTTCGCGCTGAGCTTCGCAGTAAGCGCAGATTCGCTCCCCGGCTCCCCCGTCCAGTCGAGCGCTCGCACAAGGTCGGGACGATCAAATAGAAACGCCCGGAGCCGGAACCGCTCCCGGAGCAGGGCGATGAGGCCTTGCGGCCCTTCCAGGGCTTTCCTGACCCGATCGAGGCGAGCCACCTTGCGATTCGAAGCGTCGACCGACAAGGGTCCGTCAGCGACCTCATCCTCAATCGACATACTTTCCGTGCCATCGATTAGGAGCCCGAGGAGCGGCCTGGGCTGCCGGAGAAGGCTTACAGTGAGTACGGGGTCAGCGATCGCCAGGAAAAGCAAACACAGGACGACGGCACGACCGATCGAAAGCACGACTCGTGAGCGTTGCGGGATCGGCCGACGGAGTCCTAGGTAGGCGACCAGTGAGATGCCAAAAAGCGCAAGGCAGCCAAAGAGGACCCACGCAGGCCCGTCGTGAGCCCAGGCAGCGGCAAAGGAAGGCCGCGCCGAGCCTATCGACTCCACATCCTCGATTCCAAGTGCCCAGGCCACGATCTCCGTCCAGGTCACGCGTCAGTCCCTCTCGGCGCAAGGCTGGCACCCCGGGAGGAGCTCGTCGCTGCCCACCGCGTGGAGGCACCGACCACAAGCTCGAGGAGAAGCAACACCAGCACGGAGCCCATGAGCCAGCGCCAACTCGCCTGTCCGCTCGTGGGGGCGGCGCCTGCGGCCGCAATGGGCTCCGACCTCGGCACCCAGCGCCATCGCGCTCCCGCAAGCGAGTTGCGCAGGTCGTCCTCCCGCACGGAGCGCAGCTCCGACTCGCCCTCCGGGCCGTTCACAGCAAACGTGATCGATTCCATGGGCGTGCTGGTGGAAGCAAGGCTGCCCGTTCCCCGCTCGCACCGCACAGTGTAGAGCCCGCGCTGGATCGCATGTCGAAGCGTGAGCCCGTACTTCTCGGCGTCCAGAGCCTCGACAAAGAGAGGCTCTGGCGCCGGGGCTTCTGTAAATTCCGTGGTCCGCCCCAGCGGGATCGGCCGCGTCAAGGTGAAGTTCGACTGGCTCTCGGAAAGCTCCACAGGAATCACTATGGCCTCTCGAGGCTCCACGTCCCGCCTGGGCAGTGTCCGCGCCAGAAGGGACCTGAGGAGCCGGTCGAAAAGGATTACCGCGGGCGTACGCGTCAGCGTGCTCCACTCCGAGTGCACCCCGCTCGCGAAGAAGACCACAGAGCCTTTTCCAATTTGCCTCTCCAGCAGGATCGGCAAACCGTTCGCTAGCTTCGCCAACACCCGTGGTATCTCCTGTTTCGACGTCTCCTCACTGGCCCGAAGCGAAACGTTACGGACGAGCTCCTCCATGGCCCCGACACTGACGTCAGCCGCTGCAACCCTGAAAAACAGAGGCTCCGAGAAGAGGTCGTTGATTTCCTCACGGGCAATTCCGGGCAGCAAAAAGTAGTCGCTCGAGATTGTGTCGACCGCGATCCCAAGGGGTTTCAATTCATCGGCCCCCGCACCCGGCAGCCTGCCGACGCACTCCGGCTTGAGCGGGGCCGGCAAGATGCCGAGGCCGCCGAGCCAGGCGTCAGAAGTCCACGAGGCGGGGTCGAATTCGGCGCCAGCCGTCATCAGAAGGCTGCCACCTTGCTCAACATGCTCCCGGAGAAGCTGGACCGCGGAACCTGGGCGCTTCACCCCGGCCACAACAATGACACGGGCTCCGGCGATGGAGGCCCGGGTCAAGTCTCCGAAGCGCTGGTGAGAGGCGCGTGCGAGCTCTCTCGAGGTCGCGCTCGCAATGTTCGTCGACGCCAGGAGCTGTCGGAGGCAATACGTTTCGCCATACTGGCCCCTTGCGGGCTCCTCATCCCCGCCCAGGGAATCGAGGAATACGACGGGCAAGCCCGCCCCAATGGGCACCAGAATCGACCGCTGGTCATCGCCTGGCAAACGATCGGGCGGAAGTGAGACGACAGCCGGAACGAACGTGATGCGGGTCGTCTCTGACGGCGCATCGAAAGTGTGAACAAAGGTGATCTCCCTTCGCTGGCCTGGCTGAAGGTCCACCATCTGGGTTGCGACTTTCACCCCACCGACAGTGAGTGTCACGGGCACGCGAAGGCGTGGACTCTTGCCTTCAAGGCGAACAGACGCCGTGAGCGCGGTGGGCGCCCCGCCCTCTGCGACGCCCTCCTTGAGGGTCAACGATGCGACCCACGCATTTTCGGAATCAGGGGCGGAGACATCGACAATCTCGATGTCGGGTAGCGACTGCGGGTCCACCTCAAACCCCTGTGGCCAGTTGACGGCCTGCTGGTCACTCAGGAAAACGACCCGATGGGCCGTGAACTCGCTCACACGGGCCACGGCCTCGGACGCGAGCGCGATCGCTTGAGCTGCAGTGCCCTGGCGGTCGACGGCCTCGATCGCGAGGAGCCACTCTACGGCATCTTCTCGCGTGCGGTAAGCATCCCGGCTCACGCTGGCCGCGGAGCCGCACAGCGGGAGAACCGAGATCCAGCTTCCGTTGGGCAACCGGCCTATCAAGTCCTTCGCCTTCGCCTTCGCCTCGTCCAAAAGAGTACCGGTCAGCAGCTCGTACGTCATGCTCAGGCTATTGTCGATGACGATGACCGCATGAACAGGCTCGTCGCCGATCGCTGCCGAATCGGACCGGGCAAGATAGGGCCGGGCCATCGCAAAGCCGAAGAGGAGCAAGGCCACCGTCCTCAAGACAAGGAGCAAGAGATCGCGAAGCCGCAGCACACGACGACTTCGAGCTGCCGCCTGCCGGAGGAAGTCCATTGCGGCCCAGTGAACGACACGGAATTTTCGCCGACTCCAGAGATGAAGGATGATCGGTGCGAGGGCCGCAATGGAGCCAGCGATCGCAAAGAAGGCCGAAAGAAAGCTCAACATTGCGGTCTCACCTCTGCCGCAGTCTTCTGGAATCCAGACTGTCGATCCGGCCTTCTTGCAGAATCGGCAGGTAGCGGTTGGGAATCGCGAGGATAAAGCAGGCCACCGCGGTGCCATAAAGGTCGCCGGGCTTGCCTCCCACACGCTCACCGTCGCGCCACAGGCCGTGAAGCTTCGGGTCGCGCGCATTGTGAATCTGGGTCTCGGTCAGGAAGTCTCGCAGCCTGGGATAGTTTTCACGCCAGGCGCGCCCACCCACCTGGTAAATCGCCTGGCCGATATAGTAGAGAGTGTAAGCATCAAAGGGCACTGTCCCCGAGCGCCGATTGGGCTTCAAAGCTGCGATCGCGATTGCGATAACATCGATATTCTTGGGGATCCTCCAGTCGTCGTACTGTCCAAACTCTTGCAGACACACAACACCGCACGCCGCCATCGCCGTCGAGCCGCGCGTGCCATCGTAAGTGAACTGGCCGGGTTCGGTTCGTGCTTCAAAGCTGTCAGAATTTCGCCGTCCACTCCTTGAGCAGTAATACGCCCGCACGCTGCGAATCGCGAGATCAATGACCTCGGGCGGCACCTCGAGACCGCTGTCGAGGGCGCTGCGAAGCGCTTTCGCCTGCATGACAGCAAGCGAAAGATCATGGCCGTTTTGCTGCCGGAGCGCCCTGTAATCCCAGCCCCCATCCTCGCATTGCGTACCCGCGATGAGCTTGAGCGCACGGTCGAGCGCCTGCGAGATCCGTGTGTCATCCGTCATGCCGTAAACCTGGCCCAGGACAAACGCGGCGAGGCCGTGGTTGTACATGTCGCGCCCAGGCTCGGAGATGTTGAGGAGCCCGGACGGCTTCGCGTTCTTGATCACATAGTCAAGCGCACGCTTGACCGGGCCGCCGTACCTGCCGCGGCCGGGCGAGTGACCAGCGGCAAGGAAGGCCAACACGCCCATGCTGACGAGACCGAGATCATTCGACTCCCAGTTCCCCTCGGGCCCCTGATTGCCCTCGAGCCACCTGAGCCCCAGCTCGAGCGCCTGCTCGCTTGCCGGAGTGATCTCCCAGTCACCCTCGGGAGGTGCAGGAGAAATCCTTGAGTTCTGTGGAAACGCCTCCGTCGTGGGGACAAAGCAACCCACAAGGAGCGCCGTCCAGACGGCAAGCCCAAAAGTGAGACACCGGTACATGTGAGCCCATGATACCGGGAACCAGGGTGGCCATACAGCAAAGCTCTTGATCCTTGCTCTGAGCTGCGTCACTGCACCAGCGCTGGGCAAATCAAGAGCTTCTCCTTCCCGGCGGAGAGAACGTGGCTCAGCCAGAGATTCGTGAGCTTCTCCTCCACACTGTTCATCCGGAGGCGATCGCTCAGGTTGCTCCAGTCGACGAGCTCCGACTGCTGATCCTGGTTAAAACAGGTAAACACATAAGAGGCTGCATCTCCCGCCTCGGGGCTCACATGGCGCTGCAGGCACTGACCGCAGATTTCCTTCAGCATGCACTGCATGGGAGAGTTGATGCTGGAAATCGCCACTAGCTCAGGGTGAAGGATCCCTGCGAGCGCCCCCTCACAGGCTTTCGAAACGGCCGCCATCATACGATCCGACCCGATCGAGATTAGCCGGCGCGCCTCGCGGAGGTCGAACAGCGGCTTGCCGTCAAGACGCCCCTTCGCGTAGGTCGCCATCGCCTCGACAATGTTGCCGACGAAGGTGCGATCCTGCAGCCTCCGAGGGCCAATGGGCTCTCCGCGGTCCACGCTCCAGATCACCTGATCGCAGCCTCGTTCGATTTCCGCCTGGTGGAACAGGTCATCGGACTTCTTGTAGCCAGCAAAATAAATCACGGTGCAGTCACTCGCCTTGAGGGCCGCCGCGACGGAGAAGAGGACTGCGTTCCCAAGACCTCCACCACACAGAATGACCAGCTCGCCCCGCGGTATCTCCGTTGGAGCTCCCGTCGGCCCCATCACCACGACCTCCTCGCCGGGCTGGAGACGCGCGCAGAGCCTCGAGCTTGCCCCCATCTCAAGGATGATGAAGCTCAAGCAGCCCTTTTCACGGTCAGTCGAAGCGCCTGTCAGCGCAAGGCCTTCCATCTGCAATCGGGTTCCAAGGATCAGTGGCGCGGTCCGTTCGTAATTCTGAAGCCTGAAAAACTGTCCAGGGCGAAACTTTTGGGCCTGGAGAGGGGCTCTCAGAACCACCTCAACAACCGTGGGCGTAAGGCGGATTACTCGCTCCACGTGAGCCAGGACCTGATCGTCAAACTTCGCCGTGAGTGCGTGCCAGCGGCGCTTGAGCTCGCCCGAGTCCGCCTGCCCATCGTGCTCGGCGTGTCTATCAAAGAGCCGTACGATCTCCGGAAAACCGTCCTTCGCCGAGGCCATCGCCTTGACGACGCTTCCGGCGTAGGCTGGGTGGTTATCGCCAAAGAAAGTAATGAATTTCCCGCCCTTCTCGTAGGAGGTGAAGAAGCCCGGATCACCCGGGGCCCCGCTGGACGGCTCAAGCCGGGGCGAGCCACTCTTCCAGCTCACCCTGTGGGGGCGAAAGCAACGCCGCTTCGAGTCGACGACGAATGTGCCAGGGTGCTCCTTCTCGTAGATGATGTTGGGTGTTGTTCCCGCTGCCATGAACACGGACTTCGCAGGCAAGCGTATGTGCTGGCCAGATCCTCTGTACTCGCCCTTCTCGTTCACCATGCGCTCGAACACCATGGCTTCGACAGCCCCCTGGGCGTCCGGAACGGCCTCCAACGGGCTCAGGTTCTCGACAAATTCGACCCCCTCCTCGAAGCACTTGATGAGCTCCTCGTGGTTCAGTCTGTACGCGGGAGAGTCCACCATGCGTTTGCGGTAGCAGATCTTCACGCCGCCCCATGCCTTTACAAGAGGGACGAAGTTGGGCTTTTCTCGGGCTTGGCTCGCTCGTTCGCGCTCCTTGCGAACCTGGCGCCCGTGATCAAGAAACAGCAAGAGGGTCTTCTTCTCCGTGGAATCGAAGCCTTGCCAAAATGCCTCCTCTCCCTGCTCGGTCACCAGGATTTCGTACCGATGAAGAAGCTTCTCCACGTGAACCGGGTAATACGCCATGGCTTCCGTCGCCGTGTCGACGGCTGTGAGGCCCGAGCCAATCACGATGCACGGGAGCTGCAGTTGAAGATTGGCCAGCGAGGACTTCTTGATCGCCCCCGTGAGCTGCAATCCCATCAAGAAATCCGAGGCCGTACGTACGTTACTGATCAGAGTGTTTCTCATGTCGACCACCGTTGGGCGGCCGGCGCCCGCGGCAATTGCGATGTGGTCAAAGCCAAGATCCCAGGCGTCATCGATCTCGATCGTGCCCCCAAAACGGACTCCCCCATACGCTCGGAATCTCTCACGGCGGCTGAGCGTGAGTTGCAGAAGCGTCAGGAAGTTCTTGTCCCAGCGACCTGTGATGCCGTATTCGGCGACACCCCCGAAGCCAGCACCCACACGATCATCAAGTTGAGATTGAATCTCTGCGTAGTCGCGCACAGGACTCGGCACTCGGCCGTTCGCTCCGACCAGCTCCGGTTCGAGCGGCTCGATCTTGAGACCATCAATCCCAACGACGCCAAAACCCTCGTTGAGAAGCCACTGCGCAAGAGTGATCCCTGCCGGCCCCAGGCCCACAACCAACACGTTGCGGCCGTTGTAAGGGAGGGCGTGTGGCCGCCGGACGTTGAGCGGGTTCCAGCGCGTCAACAGGCCGTAGATCTCAACCCCGAAAGGAAGCTCGAGGACGGAGGTAAGACATCGCGTCTCTATCTGGGGAATATTAACGGGCTCTTGCTTCTGAAAGATGCAGGCCTTCATGC
>SXIK01000168.1 GCA_005772855.1 Planctomycetia bacterium
AGGCAAGGGGGAGAGATTCATTTCCACCACTGAATCGAGCTTTGCGTATTCCGGGTCAAGTTTCGGCGCCTCGGATAGCTTGGGCCGATGCTCCAGCCACCACTTTTCTGCGTCCTCGAGCTTCGCCTCCACCGCGGAATATGCGGTGGCGCCGACTTCCAGACGAATCAGCTTGCCCTCGAGCGGCCGGAGCACGTCAAGGGCGCCCTGAAGATACGCATTGGGCGTATTCCGTCGTGCCGTGCGAATTGAGAGGTGGCTCAACTCGCCCTGCTGCTCGCCGGTGATGACACCGGCAACAACACCTTCAATGTCACTCGGAGCTCGTTCGAGGACCAGGATGTCCTGCCAGGTGATCTTGCCGCTCTGGTTGGCGGCCTCGAAGGCGGCGAGCGTCAGGAGGCGCACACGGCCAAAACCAGTCGAAAGTGTATAACCCTGATACTTCGCCTCGGTGCCGCTCCCCAGGTAGATCGGGAAGCCGGGGTCCCTCCACTCTCTGGCGAGCAGCTTCGCGGGCTGCGCATCCGGCGCATAGTAGAGCGGCGTCGGCGCAAAAATTCCCTGAAGTGCGGCGAAAACCGATTTCGTCTCCTGCAGCGTCAGAAGTTCGGAGTCCTGCGTCTGCGTGATGACCGCAAATCCATAAAAGGTCCCGATCGCCGCCTCGTAACGAGCGAGCGTGCCTGCAAAATATTTTCGGGTGGAGCGTCTCTCGATCAGGTTCAGATATTGCTCGATGGTGAAGGCCGGAAACTTGACCGGGAACACCTCCTTCAAGAATTCGAAATGAAACTGGTACTTGTTGGCATTCTGAAAGAGGGGAGAAAGTAGTCCCGCATCGGCTGCCGCCGGCAGAAGGAACTTCGTTGTCCGTTTCACTTCACCGGGGCGCGCCGAGGGTATCGCGACGCTGTCAAACTCGGCCTCACTCTTGATGGAAGAGAGATAGTCGACGGGCGCCTGAGCCTGGAGAAACGACCGAGCGGTACAGAGGAAGATCCACACCAGGCAAGGGGAGATGCGTGCCATAAATTTCCTCAAAGCAAGATCACAAGGGGCTGAAGGGTCCGCAGTCCAATGCACTCTATGATACTCGCCTCCGGAAGATTGTAAGCGACTGTTTCAGCATGAATTCCATCGGCCCGGGGGTGCGGGGAATTCTGGAGGGAGCCCAGGAGCTTGCAGGATCCAGGCGACGAACGGAAAGCCTGAATAAACCGCAGGTGGCCCAACTTCAACGGCTCCCTGTCCTCCTCGAGAGTGCCTGGATCTGGTCCATGAGCTGCTTCAGGCCAGGTGCATGCTCGCGGGGTACGCACTCGCCGCAGATTTCAGGGGCAAGGCTCGAAATCGACTCCAGCGTGCGCTCGAGGCGTTGACTTCCTTCAGTCGCCAGGCCGGGACGATCCACCGAGGCCACTATCCCGTGCGACCGCGCTCTCATTTTGCAGTTGACCCGGCAGAGCGCCCAAGCTATCCAGACCCTGGAGGATCTTGTCCAACATGCCCGAGAGTACGGTAATTGTCGACACGCACGCTCATGTTTGGCCGCTGATGGCAGATCCCGCGGAGTTGGCGGTTGCCACCGTGAGTCCACGCAGCGAAGTGTCAATTCAACTGCTGGATCTCTACCTGGAGGAGTATGGGGTGCAGCGCGCAGTCCTCGTCCAGACCATGTTCGCGCGAGAGGACAACAGTTATGTGGCTGACAGCGCCGCCGCTCGCCCCGATCGTTACGCCGCCGTCTGTGTGGTCGATCCCGCTCGAGCAGATGCGGCTGACCAGCTTGAATACTGGGTAGTGACGCGGGGATGCAGGGGACTGAGGCTACGCCCTCGATTTCGAGTCGAGGAGGCCTGCTTTGGCTCTCCAGAACCGTTTGCGCTTTGGGACAAGGCCGAGCAACTGGGAGTTGTGGTGAACGTGTTGGCCGGTCCAGAGCACTTGCCCACGATTGCCATGCTGGCCAGGCGTTTTGCTGGCGTGCCGATCGCGCTGGACCACATGGCGCACCCCGATCCTTGCTCGCTGGTAGCTGGGGGCGACGCCTGGCGAGACTTGCGAAACCTGGCCCAGTATCCCAACGTGTTCGTGAAGATCAGTGGGGAAGGCTACTTTTCTCACCAGCCCTACCCTCATGCCGACTGTCAGCCCCTTGTCCAGGACCTGTTGCAGCATTTCGGCCCTCGACAATTGTTGTGGGGCAGTGACTTTCCCCATGTGCTCTTGAAGATAGGGTATGGTCGTGCACTGAGGCTGGTGCAAAGCCAGTGCGCAGGTCTGGAACCCGCGGCACTGGACCGCATCCTGGGTGGAAACGCCCTGGATCTGTACTGGGGAAGGAAAAGATAGGGTTTTGGTAGCCCCATTCTCGGCGTAATATGGCCGGCGTGAGGCTCCCGAAGAGCGAACGGCTGGGCATGCCAGAAGAGCCCACGGAGTCAGCTACTCGGTGGACGATTCGATCCGCAGTCCCCGCACGGCCCAGAATGCTGTCGCAAGGCGCATCTTGTGGTAAAGTCCGTCAAGTCATGCCTCTAACCTTGTGGCCCATGGCAAGAAGAGCGGCGCTGCATGCCGCCGTCCCGGAGTTCTTCGTTGATGAGCCAAGTGATCCAGCAGGAGAGCGCGCCGACGGAGTCTATCCCCTGCAAGGCATTCATTGTCGATCAAGAAAGGTAGCTTCTCATGAAGGTTGACAGCAAGGATCGTGTTCGCTGTGGGATGTTCATCATGCCCTTCCATCCGGCATCGAAGTCAGTTTCACAGTGCATCGACGAGGATCTGGAACTGGTTGTCCGTGCCGAGGAGTTGGGCTTCGAAGAGTTCTGGATCGGTGAGCATCATACGATGAAGTTGGAGCCGATCGTGATGCCCGAGATCTTCATTGCGCGGGCTCTCGGTGATACCCATACCATTCGGATGGGACCTGCCCCCGTTTGCATTAACCAGCACCATCCAGCGGCTGTTGCCGGTCGACTGGCCTTTCTCGATCATCTGTCCAGGGGGCGCCTGAACTTGTGCCTCGGTCACGGGAGCTCGCCCAGCGATCAGGAGCTTTTTGGAGTGGACCCGAAGCTGGGCTCAGCGATGGCCGAGGAAGCGATCGAGATCATCTTGAAACTGTGGAGCTCGGATCCCCCATATGAGATCGATGGCAAGTTTTGGAAGATTCATTTGAAGAAGACCATGGACGCCGAGACACTCCTCGGCTACGTCCAAAAACCGTTCCAAAAGCCACATCCGCCGATTGCAATCCCGGGGATGAGCCTGAACTCCCCGAGCATGCGCATGGCCGGTCGAAAGGGGTACAGCCCCTTTGCTCACTGCCTCATTGCAGGCAACGTGGTGGCAGATCTCTGGGCCACCTACGCCATGTCCGCTCAAGCGGCTGGACGCTCCCCGGATCGCAACAGTTTTCGCGTCGCCCGTTCCATATTTCTGGCCGACACCACCCGCGAAGCCGTCCAGCTCGCACGGAGAAATCAGCTGGGGCAGTGCTTCGAGTACATTGGTCAGCTGCTGGACAAGGGGATCGGACGTCGCCTTTACAAACGAGATCCGGAGATGTCCGATACCGACTGCAATCTGGATTACTTGATGAAGGAGCAGATTATTGCCGGCGATCCCGGGGAAGTCTTGCGCAGACTCCTTGAGTTGTGGCAAGAAACCGGCGGCTTCGGCCAACTGATTCTCATGGGTTACGATTGGGACGACAAGGCTCGCTGGCTACACAGCATGGAGCTCTTCGCCAAGGAACTCATGCCGGCGCTCAACAAGGCCGTGGGGTGAGCCCTTCCCCGCAGGCTGCGTCTGCCCCTGTAGCGGCGACTCGGATGAATGCCGCCGCAACGCAAACCGCGTAGACCTGCGGGAATGGACTCTCAGGCGCGCGCTTCTGTCCACGCAGGCCCTGACTCGGTCTCCTTCCACATGCGCTCGAACTCGGGCTTGCCTTCTTCGTCCCAGAAGTCGCTGACCACAGGATTGGCATAACTCGGCGCCGGACCAGGAACATGCGGTGGATGCAAGGCGCGAAGGGCGCTCGTCGCCCCCGGCTTGTCCGCGTCATGGCGGAGGTACAGGGTCAAGCCGCTCGCATAGCGCGTACGCACGAGAAATCGGCTCTGCGTCGGCCTCGGCGCTTTCTCGTAGCGCGACAGCTTTTCCCGGTCGATGGTCACACCGATACCCGGCTTCTCGAGGACCTTCACGCTGCCGCCCACAACCGGCATGGTCTCAACAGTAACGTCATCTTTCCACAGGCTACACCCATTGACATGATCCAGCGTCGCCATCTTGAAGACGGCCGCCTCGTGCGCAAGAAAGGCTTGATTGATCGTGCCGCCAATCTGCTGCAACATGAAAGGTTTGCCGCAGGCCTCAGCAATGGCGGATGATTTTATCGCACTCCCCACAGGAGAGTGCCCAAATAGCCTTCCATCGCAGAGATTCTCTATCATGAAATCATCGGGACCGTGGTGAATGAGAATGGGCAACCTGCACTTTTGCCGAAGGAGGCGGTAGCCGTCCCTATCTTCCGCCTTGATGGGATCTTCAATTCTTCCCGCCACGGCGAAGCGCTCCAGATCGCGCAAGACCGGGTAGACCGCTTCCAGGTTCGAGGTGCCGTTGAAGTCATAAAGCACCTTGAAGCCAGGCGGTGCGGCTTTATCCATTGCCCGGGTCTGATCGACGACGTTCTGCAGCTCATCGACGTGGTACTTGAGCCAGTGGAAACCCCGCCGGGCGACGTTGCGCACCTCCTCGGCCATGGCATCAGGCGGTTGCGGTACCGTCCAGGCAGCGACAGGCACCCATTCGCGCACCTTGGGGCCCAGGAGCTTCCAGGCCGGAAGTCCAAGGTGCTTGCCCATCAGATCATAGAGGGCCACGTCCATGCCAATCTGGTCGCCGCCTGCGATCCAATCGAACGGGCTTGTTCCTACATACTTCGAGAAGGTCTCCGGCGCGGGCGCGGAGCCCCAGAGCTCCCCGTAGCCTTCAAGACCACTATCGGTCTTGACGATGAGAATCGTGCGCAGCGGGAATTTCAGCCCGTGATAGCGAAGAAGGACCTTGGCGTTGTAATCGTGGTACGGGATGTAGACCTCGTGGAACTCGATGTCAGTGATTCGAGGCAGTGGATTGTGCCTGGGGGCGACAGGCGAGGGAACGTCCTTGAGCGGTCCCTTTCCGGGCAAAGGATCGGCGCACGCCAGGCGATTCCTCGATCGCTCAAGGCCCATCAGGGAGAGGGCTCCCGCCGCCAGAAGACGGCCACAAAAGCGGCGACGATTGACCGGTAGCATCAAGGACTCCTTCTTGCTTTCTGAGATCGGCCCCTGCGGCCCCAGAACCCCAGCAGGGCCCAGACTTCCGCTCAGGGTCAATTCATGTTTCCCTCCGGAACAGCCTCTCGGGGTTGAGGGCATGCCCCCCGAGGGCAGTACAGAGCGTATCGACAATCGAGCCCGAGCGCAAATGTACAAAAGGTACTCGTGTCGACCAGTCGGCACCTGCAAGGCGATCAAGGAAACTTCTTCGGTGGGCTGTCGAAATCTTCGAGCCATGGCACTTTGTTCGCGTCTTGCAGCGGTAGACTTCCCCGGCCGCAACGCAGATAATCCCCGCACATGCGGCCTCTTCGCCTAGCCTTGAACCACACGCGGCTGGATCGTACCGGCGGTGTGGAGGGCTACCTCTGGAATCTCCTCCACCACCTCCTGGCCCGAGGGCACTCCATCGACCTCTTCGCAGGCAAATTCCTCGCCGAGATTTCGCACCCCAACCTCCGCATCATCCGAGTGCCTTATCTGCGGAGCCCCAGGCCAATACGTGTAGCAAGCTTTGCCTCCTGGAGCGCGAAGGCGATCGCACGCCAGGAGCAGATTCGTCCCTACGACGTCGTCCAGGGCTTTTCCAGAACCTACTACCACACGCTCTACCGCGACGGCGCTGGCTGCCGGGCAGACTATTGCGAGCATTACCTCGACCGCTGGGCCCGCCTCGGCCTGCGCAAGCTCTTCTACCGTCTGAATCCGGTCGATTGGATCGTTCGGCGCATTGAGCGCAAGCGCTACGTCGAGCGGCCGCAGAAGCGGGTGATTGCAATCTCATCGTTCGTACGCAATCAAATTCTCACCCGCTATCCGAGTGTGCAGCCGGAATCGGTGAGGGTTGTCTACTCCGGCGTCGACTGCGACCTCTTTCACCCACGCCATCGGGAAGCCGGCCAGGGCCGGATCTCACTCATCTTTGGCGGCCCTCAGCCCCAGGACACGGTCCGCACGTTGCTCTTTGTCGGTAATGACTATCATCGAAAAGGGCTCGACCTTGTTCTGGAGGCGCTCTCGTCCCGAAGAAGCGCTCGTACTGGCAATGTGGATGCGAGGCTTGTCGTCATCGGTCAGGATGCAAGGGCGCCCGAGTACGAGCGCAAGGCTGCGTCGCTGGGGCTCTCCAGGTGCGTCCGGTTTCTCGGCAAGCGATCCGACGTGCCCGAGCTCATGGCTGGCGCCGATGCTCTGCTCCTCCCGAGCTACTTTGACCCGTACGCCAACGTCTCCAGCGAGGCCATGGCAAGCGGGACGCCCGTGATCGCTTCTTCCACCTCCGGCGCTGCCGAGCTCATCCGCCCCTGCCACGGCTGGGTGCTCAAGCAAAACGACGCGGCAAGCCTCCGCATCGCAATCGACGCCTTTCTCTCCGTGCGCGACCTGTCTCCCCTCCGCGAGGCGGCCCGGAAAACAGCGATGGATCTGAGCTGGGACCGCCACTACGAGGAGATTGAAGGAATCTACGCCGAGGTCGCCGAGATGAACGCCCATGAACGAGAGCTGGTCCGGTGACCTTCGCGGAGCCGCTGGTTCGCTTCAACCTGCCCGGAGAGGGTCAAGTGCTGGCACTCGAAGGGCTTGGACCGGAGTGGGTTGCCGCAGCACTCCAGGCGCATCGCGGGAACACAGACCCCTCTCGCACACTCAAGAGCAACCTCGGCACTCTCGTGACACGAATTTCGACAGCCGACCTTCCGGTCCCGCACCTCACGGGAATGCCTTCCCAGGTCGTGGTGAAGGAGGTGCCCCGCAAATCCGGGCCCTTCGGGTTCGCTCGATGGTTGCACCTCCGTTCACAGTTCTGCCGGGACTTCACAGTCAGTCGCCGGCTGGCCAGGCTGGGTGTCCGATCACCTCGCGCGCTGGCCTCCACGTTCAGGGCCAGGGGGGCAACCGAGTTTCTCCTGAGCGAGCTCGTGGACGGCGCAATACCACTTCGCGATCTCCTCTGGCTCGGTGAAAAGGTGGTCCGCGACCCACGGGAACGCACCCGACTTTTCGAAAGCATCGGCGCGTGGCTGCGTGACTTGCATGAGAAGGGCGTGTGGCAACGCGACATGAAGCCAAGCAATGTGCTGGTGAAGGGTGACGAGCTCGTCCTGGTGGACATTACCGCAGTGAGGTTGTTCAGGAAGCCGCTTCGCCAGGAGCGCCGCCAACGCAATATTGCACAGCTCCTTGACCTGTCACCGGATTGGGACGGCGAGGCCCGCCTCCCGTTTCTTCGGGCCTACCTCGGCGCCAGCCTCGTGTCAGAATCCACGACGAAACGCTGGGCAGCAGAGGTGGGCCAGTTCATCGAGGCTCGACGCGACTACCGTCAATCCCGCTGCGGCTTCCGTTTTGTTGACGAGGAGCATTTCCGGCGGCCGCGAGAAGCGCTCCCCCACGCCCATCCAGACTCCTGAGAGCGTGAGATGTGGCCGGCAAGCTTCCAATCGGTTTGGACCTCGGGCGCCAAGCACCTGCGCATTGAACGACCCGTTCTTCCCAATCCGCGGTGGATCGAGTAACTATCCCAGTTGTCATGCGATTCCTCCACACCGCGGATTGGCAGATCGGAATGAAGGCCGCCCATACGGGCACCGCAGGCGCTCGCGTTCGAGAGGCCCGCATCGCTGCCGCGCACAACGTCGTCGCCCGGGCGCGGGAGGCCGGAGCAGAGCTGATCGTGGTCGCCGGCGACACATTCGAGGACAACGGTGTTGACCGCTTGCTGGTTCAGAAGATTGTCGATGTCCTCTCGAGCTTTCCCGGGCCCGTCCTTGTGATCCCGGGGAATCATGACCCTCTCGTTCCAGGCAGCGTGTGGGAGCATCCTGCCTGGCGCTCGGAGACGGCGAAGAATGTCAACGTGCTGCGGAGCGAGGACCCTGTCGAGGTCACGGGTGGTTGGATCTTCCCCTGTCCGCTTCGCTCAAAGCACTCCGACAGGGATCCGACGCTTGCAATACCCTCTCGTGATCTTCGCGGAATCCGCATCGGCATCGCGCATGGCACCGTCGAGGGCGTCCGCCAGGACGAGCCCGACTACCCCATCGCCCGCGACGCTGCGCTTCGTGCCGGTCTCGACTACCTGGCCCTCGGTCACTGGCACTCCTTCGCTCCTTACGAAGTGGGCGGCGCCCAGCGAATGGCCTACTCGGGCACGCACGAGACGACAAAGTTCGGCGAGCGCGCCAGCGGGAGCGCAGTCCTGGTGGAGATCGTTTCGCCCGGCGCCCCACCCACGCTCACTCCGATGCGCACGGGCACGCTCCAGTGGGTCCTTCTTGAGCTCGAGTCCAGGCAAGCAGGAGCGATCGCCACAGTGCGAAAGGAGATCGAGGGATTTCGGGGCAAAGACGGAACGCTTCTGGAAGCTCGAGTTGCGGGGTTACTCTTTCCGGGGGACGAGGAGGAGCTCCGCCGAATTACCGAGCTGCTCGCCACCGGCTTTGTCTTCGGACGCCTCGACGCTACTCGCCTCCTCCTGGCGCCAGAGGCCGACGGCTGGCTCGAGCGTATTCCACCGGGACCCGTGCGAGCGGCTGCCGCACGTTTGCGGGAGCTCTCAAGCTCCGCCTACTCCGAGCCGCGCCCCGAGGGGGGCACGCCGAAAGCTGCCGCCCAGGCACTTCTCGAGCTCTACGCGCTGCTTGCGAAGGATGCCACTTGATCCTGAGATCCATTCAACTGGAGGGCTTCAAGTGCTTCGCGAGCCCGGTGCGCGTCGCTGGTTTCTCGGAACGACTCAACGTTCTTCACGCTCCCAACGGGACGGGCAAATCGACGCTGTTCGATGCGTTGAGCCGCGCTCTGTTCGACGATCACCGCGTCAGTGGAAAGGATGCGGATGCGCTGCGGCCGTGGGGACGGGCCCTGGCACCCCAGGTGATCGTGGATTTCGCGCACAATGGAGAGGAGTACCGCCTCACGAAACGATTTCTCGATGAACCCAGAGCCAGGCTGGAGCGGCTCGAGAGCGGCGGTTTCAAGCCACTGGCCGAGGGAGACAAGTGCGTTGAGCGGGCGCGCCAGCTTCTCGCCTCCACGGGCCCTGGCCGGGGCCTCTCGCAGCTCAAGAACTGGGGCTTCGCGCAAATTCTCTGGGCCGCCCAGGGTAGCCTCGGCATCCCCGAGCTGACAGGAGACCTGATCTCCGAGCTGCAGCGCCGCCTGGGGCATTCGCAATCAACGTCCGACCACGAGACCGGCCCGCTCGAGCAGCAAATCGAGGATCTCTTCAGCAGATTCTTCACGGCTCAAGGAAAGCTGAAGTCCGGCAAGGATGGCGCCCCCGCTCTGGCGCTACGCAAGGCCATGGAAGAGGCCAGCGAGAGGGAGACGGCCTCGGCGGCAGCACACCTGAGGTACGAAGAGGCGGTCCGTCGGCTCGAGGACTTGCGCGCCGCGAGCGCGCAGACACGCCGCTACGAGCTGGAGCTCGACAGAGCAGTCGAGAAGGCTCGCGCCGAGGCTCAGGAGCACGAGAAGCTGCTCTCGGCTCGCCGTGAGGTCAAGGCCCGAACAGAGTCTCTGGAGCTCGAATTCAAGGCTTTGAACGAACGCTACGAGGATCTGAAACGTCTCCGGGCGTCCCGGTTCGAGTGCGACAAACGCCTGGAGTTACAACAAGTCGATGACCCTCTCCACGAGCGTGAGCTGGCCGAGCGGCTGAAGGAAGAGGCGAGCACCCAGAAGGCGCTCGAGGATGCGCGCCTGGAGCTCGACAGAGCCGACAGGGCACGGAGCCTGGCGGACCTTGCGCGCCGCTTCGTCGAGGACCGCGACAAGCTCGAGGTCGCGACGAAGCGACTTCAGGAGATTGCCGCGCAACGAAAGCTTGCGGAAATCGCTCGTGGTGCCCGCAGAGAGTTGATGGCACCCGATGCGAAGACCTTGCAACTGATTCGAAAGGCTGCACAGGAGAAGACCGAGGTCGAACTGCGCCTCGAGGCCGCGCTCACCACGCTACAAATAGTTCCCGAGTGCACCGGAACTCTTGAAGTGCTTGTGGGAGAGACCCCGGGTACAAGAACGCTCGAGCCTGGAACGCCGGTCGAGGTGAAGGGCTCACCGCAAGTGGCCGTCGACGTGCCAGGCTTCGGCAGAATACGGGCCCGCGGTCCCGAGGGCTCGGCGCAGGAGTTGAGGGAAAAACGAGAGGAGACCCTGCGGCGGCTGGCGCTACTGACAAGGCCCTTCGGTACGCAGGCGTTCGATTCGATCGAGAAGCTCTTCGAGCAGGCGGCGGTGCTGGAGCAGGAAGCCCATGGCCAGGAAGAGCGGCTCTCCGCACTTTGCGGTTCGAGCCGCATCGAGGACCTCGAGCAAGCCCGGCGACTGCTGGAGTCCGCAATTGAGGCAACGCTTTTGTCCCATGCGGATTGGAGGACCTCGCCACCCGATGCGCAAGCAATGAAGCAGGCCGCCGAGAAACTCCTCGAGGACTGCGTGGTCAGGGTGCGCAAGCTCGAGAACGCGCGGCTGACGGCAAGCCAGGCAAGCAGTGCATCTCGGGAGAAACGCAGCCTGCACACGGCTGCCATCGAGCAGACGCGCAAGAACCATGAGGAGATCACCAGGAGCCTCGCGAAGCTAGAGCTGGATCAACGCAGCGACGCTGAACGCGAGGCGGATATCAACCGTGCGGCTCTCCAGGCGCGGGCTGCGCGAGCCGAGCTTGAGCAACTTGCCCAAACACTCACCGCGAGGGTGGGCGATCCGCTGGACGCACTGAGCCGCCTCGAAAAATCGCACAGGAAGGCACAGGAGGCGAAAATCGAAGCCCAGAGCAAGGAGATGCGGGAAGAAGGCAGCCTCTCCATCCTCGCCCAGCAGGGCACCTACAGCGCGCTGGTTGCCGCCCAGGAGAACCGGGCGGCCCTGGGGGAAAAGCTTGCTCGCGAGGAAGAGCGCATGGAGGCGATCTGGCTCCTTCGCGAGACGGTCCGCGCTTCTCGGGACGAAGCCCGGGCGGCCCTCACAGCGCCCATCCGCCGTGCCGCGACAAGAACGCTCGAACGCATTGCCGGGCGGAGGCTAGGTACGGTCGAGATGACAGAAGGTCTGGGGCCTGCGCACGTGCTCCCCGAGGAAGCTGGCGCCCAGATTACACTCGACCGAGTCTCCGGCGGCGAGCGAGAACAGATCCACTTTGCGCTCCGCCTCGCCCTCGCTGATGTGCTCGCGAAGGGCGAGCGCCACCTCGTCGTCCTTGACGATGTCTTCGGCTCGACCGACTCCGCCCGACTCTCCCGTATCGGGCAGGTGCTCGAGGACGCGGCCGAGCGGCTTCAGGTCCTCGTCATCACATGCCATCCGGAGCGTTTTCGCGGCCTCGAGGACGCGGTGTTCCTCGACCTCGAGGAGATCGTGAGAGCTGGGG
>SXIK01000169.1 GCA_005772855.1 Planctomycetia bacterium
CAGCCTCGGCAGGGACCCGTGCTGCCGTGACTTGCACACTCGGCTCCACGGAGAGCAGAGTACCCTCGCGCCGTGGCACCGGGGAGTCTCCCGGCATCACAACGCCCCGCGGAGGGATGCGCGGGTCCGCCGCGTCGAGCGAACCAGCGTGCGCCGCCAATGGCACCGTGGCGATCAGGGGCGATGCTGTGGGATCCCGCGCGAATTGTGGGCGATCCGGCACCGAGACCTCATGAGGTCTCGGAGGCCTGGAGAGCGTCTGCTGGAGCCCGACCCCCTCCGTCCTCGAAACCGTGAAGTGCGCGGAGGGCTCCCTGCGAGAGTAAGCCAGTGGAGGTTTCTCGTCGGAGGCGATCCTGGGGCCAGCCTCCCCACCCGGGGCACTCGACCCGGGCCGCGGCGCTCCCGTGCCGAGCTCAGCCTGGCTTCCCGGCAAAGTCTCTGCCTCGACCGTGGATTCACGGGCCTCCATCAAGAGAGGTGGCGCCGGCGCCTCGAACGCCGTCGAGGCAGACTCCGCAATGGCGCCGGTGGTCGCCAGCGCGAGGAGGCCTTCGATTCCAACCTGGGTGCCCACGCCTTCGAGCACTTTCGGAACAGGAGCCACCTCGAGTATGTTCGCCTGGTCCGGGGAGACCGAGGCCTCGGCCACGGTCGCGAGGCCCCGAGGCGTTGGCGAAATCGGCACGACCTCATCGTTCGCAACGACCGACGGCAGCAATGGCTTCGTTTCGGGGCGCTCCGCGAAGTCTCGAGTCGGAATCCCTCCCGGGGCCGTTGCCGAGTTTGGCGACACGGAAGACTCACGGACGGGTCGAGACGGGTCCTGAAAGAGTGCCCTCGGCGCCTCGAGGAGCACCTCCTCGGCCGGTACCCCTCGTTCCACAGGCATCACAGCTTCACGGAACGTCCTGGGAGGTTGCGGAGTCGGCAAGCCACGGCTCTCCGCGATCACGGAAGCCAGCTCCCGCTCCTCGATCTCGAGGTGCACCTTGGGACTGGAAACCTCCAACCTGTCGCTTGAGCCGAGCTCGGGCGGAAGCTCGGGCAAAGATGGACGGGTCAAGTCATCCTGGAAGTTGAGCGACTCCGGAGTCACGTCGGCCCTGAGTGCGATTGCCACTCGACCTGGTTCCGCCCGGGTCGGGGTCGCCACCAAAACGCGGTCTGCGAACTCGGTCCGCGGCGCGCGAACAGGGGTCACCTCTGGAGCGTTCAGTTCTTTGGGAAAAATGCCAAACGATGGATCCGGTGGACGTTCGCCCTCCTGGAGGTCGCGAGCCTCGACGGTGTCCGGGGCAGCCGACGCGGATAATCGCATTTCCGCAGGCCGAGCCACCACGGGTGCGGGAATCGAGGCGCCCATGTTGATGCGAGCTGGCGCTACCGCCGAAAGATCGGCCAACCGTGGCACCAGCTTGCTTTCTTGAGGCATGACCGCCGTGGACAGGAGCACGGCCGGCGAGATGGGCGTTCCTAGCTCAAGAGTTGGGGCCGAGTCCCCGCCAGTAGTGGCCGTTTGCGCCCGGATCGCGAAGCTGACATCCTCCTCGGCGGCGCTGTCGACGGTTACCTCGAACGACTCGGTCCCCGTTTCTCCTCCAAGAGTGGTCATGAGTACGCGGTGCACCTTGCTCGAGCTCATCCACAATGCGGCGACGAAGTGGACGATGAGAGCGAGCAGGAGGCATCGTGTGAGCATCGCCAGCCGCGACATGCGCCTGCCGAATATCGCGGCGCAGACGAGGCACAGGAGGGTGCTCAGGAGCAGTGCGAGGATCGCCGGGTCCGTGCCCCGCAGGGCACCGCGCAGGAATGTAAGCACCGCCGACGCGCTCCAGTAGGGCTCGCCCGAATCCGACCTCAGAAAGACCTCTCGCGATCGGGTGAGGAAGATGTCTTCGCTCGTGCCGCCCTCGGGCCGCCTCGCGAAGTAAAGCTCAAAGCCCCCCGGGGCCAGAGTCGGATCGAGCTCGTGGCCTCTCGTGTTGATTCGGGGGCCCAGGTTCTCGGGGGGCTCGAGCGCTCCGTTCAAGAGGCGCGAACGATAAAGGTCAAATCCGCCGGTCCCACCGGCGCGGTTACTTGCAAAGTAGACGAAGTCCGCCTGCGGCGCGACCGCCATGAAGGCCTCGGTCGAATTCGGCAGGGCCAATCCGTGAGCGATGGTGGCCTCGCCAAACTCCACCCGGTGACCTTCCAGGCGAGGCGCGCTGAGGATGCTGTAACTTGGCACGTCGAGGATTTCGCGCACGGTTGAGGTCCACCGCGGGCGTTTGGGTGGGCTTCCCGACTGGCGAAGCTTCGAGAAAAATAGCAGCTTCGAATCCGCTGTGGCCGAGGGTCGAAGCTCGCTCGAGCTTGAGTTCACCTGCGGTCCGAGATTCCACGGTACACCCCAGCCACCCTGTCCATCGGAGAGGCTTGCCCAGAGGTCGTGGCCGCCCGCACCACCGGGTCGATTCGATGAGAAATAGAGGACTAGCCGATCCGACCCCTCGTGCTCGGTGGCAAAGGCCGCGCCCATCTCGTCAAGGGATGTGTTGAGCATCTCCAGCGGGCGGGCGGTGCTCCACCCACGGGCAGACCACTCCGAGAGCCACAGGTCCGCCTGTCCACCCGGCCGGCCTCGCGTGAAGGCCAGGTAGCGTGCGTCGGGGCTCACCGCAGGCTCATATTCGTCCTCCTCCGGGCTGTTCACGGCAGGCCCGAGCTGGCGCACGGGTTCCCAGAGGACCTGGCGGAGCAAAGGGCGAGCGAAACGCACGTCCTCCCGGAGCGTGTCGTCATCGGTGTAAAAGCGCAACGTCGGACGCAGAACAAAGGGCGCGACGAGGCAAACCAGCACCACCAGAGCCCCCAGCGTCTTCAGGACATTCGTGTGGCTGCCAGAGGGACCCTTCACGGCTGGAGGTCCACGGCCTTCTTGTCGATATGCGGACGTGCGACACCACCCCCCTCGACGGCGTCAAGAGCCCTGGAGACATGCTCGAACAGGGCGCGGCGGTCAACTCGCAGCTTCACCTTGAGCGCATGGTTAGCCCGAGAGTTCCGATCTGCGACCAGGGCCTTCAGCTCGGATGTCCCACAGCGCTTCTGATCGACGATGATCTGGCCATCCTGGAGCACGTTGACCACAAGGTGCCTGTCGAGTGCCTTGGAAAGGCTGCCCACGCCATGAGACGAGGGAAGCTGAACTTCCTGCTCCCTTTCCTTCTCCGCAAACGTCGTCGCCGTGAGGAAGAAGATGATCAGGAGAAAGATCATATCGATCATCGGGGTCATGTTGAGCTGAAGGTCGTCATCGGCCCTCGGGTCGGACTTGATCACTGAACCTCCTTCCTCAGCGAGACTGAGCTGGAATGTGCTGCCCATCGACGAAATCGATGACAAGGCCGTCCATTTCGTGCACGAAGTGATCGACGCGGGCCATGAGCCAGTAATAGGTGAGCAAGGCGGGGATTGCGACCACGAGACCGCCCACCGTGGTAATCAGGGCCTGGTAAATCCCGGGCGCCAGGGCTGCGCCAGAGCCGAGGCCGCTGATTGCGACCTCTCGAAAAGCCTGCACAAGCCCAGTCACCGTGCCGAGAAGGCCCAGGAGCGGCGCAACGCTCGAGATGATCGCGAAGACGCGAAGGTTCCTTCGGAGGAGGTAGATCTCCCGCTGCGCGGCGTTGTTGACGCCCTTTTCAATTTCGTCACGGGTTAGCTCGAGTCGGTCCAGTGCGGCGCGCACGACAACAGCCGCTGCCGACGGGTACGCATCCAGCTTTGCACGCAAACTCGCGCGATCGAGAGGTCGCTGAGCGCTTGCCTCCTTCACCATGCGCACGAGCTCCTGCGGCACTGCTTTCTTGCGTTGAAGGGCGTTGAGGCGCTCCACGAGAAACATGAGCCAGACGAGGCTGCAAAGTGTTATTGGAATCATGAGCGCCCCACCGGCGATCGCAAACTCAAGAACGGTCTCGGGCTGCTTTTGCCTGGGCAGTCTCTCGGGCTCGGGAGGCTCCGGCTCAAGCTCGCTGGCTCCAGCGACAGCAGGCGAGGTTGGCTCGGCATTGCCGGCCAGGGGGGGCGCCGAGAGCTTCTTCTCCGCAGTCGTCGTTGCCGCCACGGGCTCCTTCCCCGCCTGGGCTCGAGCGCTGGAGGCGCCGGCGACAAGAAGGAGCATGACCGCCAGGGAAAGGGATCCGTTTCTCACTACAGTCCTCATTTCGAGCTCAAGGCCTTGAGGCGATCCGCGGCCGCCTTGCCCTCGTCCGATTCAGGAAAACGCTCCAGCAGCTCACGAAACTGGAGAGACGAGGCTGCGGCGTCGCCAGCCGCCTGGAAGGCGATACCTGCGGCGAGGAGTGAACGTCTCACCCATTCGCGGTAAGGCCCATCGAGGTCAAAGTTGGCAACTGTTGCGCTGAATTCCTTGGCCGCATCGCGATGACGACCCTGCTCTACCCTGCACTCGCCGATGTGGTACTGCGCACGGGCTGCGACGCTCTGGCGCGTTGCGTTCACAACTCCACGGTAAGCCTCGACCGCGCCGTCGAAGTCCCCCGAGAACTGGAGCGCGAAGCCCTTCGCGAACCTCACCTCGTGGCGCAACTCGCCCTCCGGGTGCTCCTTGAGTGCACGGTCGAGCGTCTGGATAGCCTCGGGGTATCTCTGGAGCTGGTGGTAGGACTCGCCCAGGCGCAAGAGCCCCTCCTCGTGGAGATCCTCTGCCCGAGCCTCGAACTCATTGACTACGCGGTCAAATCGGGCCGCCGACTCGGCGAAGGCTTCCTGTTTCATGTAGGCTCGCCCCGCCTGGAATCCGGCCCGCGGTGCAAGCGGGGCCGCGGGATTTTCAATCACGAGATCAAAGAGCTTCGAGGCTCTCCGAAAATCCCCCTCCTCAAAGGCAATGAACCCGAGCCCGAAAAGGCTCCGCTCGAGCAGGTCCCTTGGGCGGGACGCCGCGCCGGCCGGGGGAGGCGTCGCGGCTTGATCAAGAATTTCGCGAACTTGCTCGAGCCACTTTCTGGACTCCGCGTAGGCCTTTCGGTTAAAGAGGTTTTGCCCCAGCTCGAGCATCGAGTCAACGGCGAGCGGGCTTTGCGGGTGCTCCCCGATGAGCTTTCGATAAGCGGCCTCCATCTCCTCCTTCTGCTTCGCAGCATCGGTTGCGCCCTTTACCTCCGAGAGAGACGAGTGGCACCATGCGGCCAGGTAAAGCGCCTGGTCGCGGCCTGCCTGCGCCACCCCTGCTTGAAGTAGCGGCTCGAGCACCTCCAGGGCCTCCGTCGGTTCGGCTGCGTCAAGCAGGGAACGCGCAAGCTGATTGCGAGCTTCCGCCTCCTGGGGAGAGCCAGCATGGCTCGAGAGGAAGAGCATGAGCTCCCGGCGCCCGTCGTCTCCCTTTCCCGACTCGAGAAGAGCAATGGAGCGCTGGTAGGTTGCGTCGCGGAGCAGCTTCTGACCCTGATCCTCTGCTTTCAGGGCGTCCTCGTGTCTTGTGATGAGGCCTGTGAGCGTCTCTGCGGCCAGGCTTGACTTGCCCATACGGCGCTCGAGCAGGGCCTTTTGATAGAGCGCTTTCCCCGGCAAGATGGCCCCCTGGGCCCCTTCGGACTCGGCGGCGGAGGAGTAGGCCAGGGCGGCAGCCTCGAGATCTCCCGAGACGAGACGGGTGTTGCCGAGCTCGAAGCGCACCTGGCTTGCAAGCGCGTGGCTTGAGAACTGGGTGAGGAACCGCTCGAACGTCTTCTGAGCGCCTGTGTGGTCCTCCAGCCATTCCTGGGCAAGTCCAAGGTTGACAAGTGCGTTTGGAATATGCGTTCCGTCCTTCGACGCGTTGAGGTATTCCGTGTAGAGCTGCACAGCCCTCTGCCACCGTGCTCGATCCTCGGCCGTGGCCTTCTCGCGGCGGGGCTCCTGTGCGAGCGAGTCAGCGAGGTAGAAGCTCAATTCCGGCAAGGCGGCTCTGGCAGCTGGATCCTTCGACGCCTCCGCCAGGACCTCCTCCAAAGTTTGCGC
Organism: Planctomycetia bacterium; assembly: GCA_005772855.1. Lineage (GTDB taxonomy): Bacteria > Planctomycetota > UBA8108 > UBA8108 > SXIK01 > SXIK01. The sequence continues at coordinate 6,016 of SXIK01000169.1, forward strand.
CGCCTGCTTGTAATCCGCCAGGAAGTAGAGCGAAACGCCCGACATGTACTTTGCCCGCCGGGCCTCCGCCGCATTCTTCAAGGCAGCCGAGGCTTCGCGATAAAAGCGCGGGGCTTCGCGACGAAGAGCGTCCGGCACCGACCCCGCCGGGCCGTGGAAGCCGCACTCGGCCGAGAGGAGCAGGGTCTCGGCGAAGAAGAGGCCTTGCTCTTGCTTGTAGGAGCGTCGGTACAGGTCGCAAGCTTCAGCCGACTCAGCGTGCTTGCCTGCCAAATAGAGGGCTCGAGCTCTCTGGTAAAGCCCCTTCTCGGCCAGCTCCGGAGCCTCCTTCGCGAATCTCGAATGCACCTGGCCAAAGGCTTGCGCCGCTTCGGCGAGTTTCCCGCTCTGGCTGAGGAGCGCCTCGCCCTGCCAGTAGAGCGCCTCGGCCGCACGCTCGAGGAGGATCGCATCCTTCGGGCTCCTTGCCGCTTCTTGCTCGAGCGCCTCCACTGCCCTCGAAAGCTCCGCGGCGGCGAGGGCCGCGTTCGGGTCCGCCCTCAACAGAAGGGCCTGCCCACGGCGCAGGAGGGCACGGCCAGCAAGATCGGGGCTTTCGCTCACGACTGCCTGGAAGGCCGCTTCAGAGCCCACAAAATCCTTCAGGTCGAAGGCGGAGAGGGCCTCGTAGAATCGAGCCTTTCCGGCAAGGGCGTGCTTCGGATGCTCGCGCAGGAGGCGCCCGAGCTCCTCCCTCGCCCTGGCGAGGGATTCAGGCTTTTGGGTCTCGTAGAGCGCCAGGGCCCGGTAGTAGGCCGCTTCGGGGGCGCGGCCCCCACCCTTTTTCACTACGGGCCCATAGCATTCTATCGCCTTCTCGAGGTCGTTCTCCTGGTGAGTGAGTCGCGCGAGCAGGTAAGCCGCCTCTTCCCACAAGGCCTCCTTCTCGAAGCGCGGCTGCGAAGCTGCGCGGAGCGCAACCATGGCTTCCGCCAGGCTCGTGTGTTGGTTTTTCGCGAGCGCTTGCCGGGCGAGCCCAAGAACGTAGACGCCCCGCTGGTAGTGGGGTGAGTCCTGGAGCGCCTCCCCTTCGTCCAGAAACCGCTTGAGGGCCTCCGACGCCTCCGCAAGCTTTGAAGCTTGATAGAGAGCTTCGCCTTGCGCACTCATCGCGAGCACTCGAAAGTCTCTCAGCTTGTCCTTCGACCGCTCGCCGTCCGCCTCGCCGCCAGGCAAGGACTTGGCCTTCTCCCCTGGCACGCTGGAGCCACTGTCCTTCGCGTAAAGCTCCGCGGCCCTGCCGTAGCTTTCGGAAGCAGCTACCAGGCGGCGTACGCGCTCCTCGGCATCATTCTTCGCATCCTGGGCCAGCGCCTCGAGCGAGCGGCCAAGATAGAAGTGGCTATCGGCCGACCATGCGGCGCTCTCGTCTCGTACGGCAAGGCGAAGGAGCTCCACAGCCTCGGCGTGCTTGCCTCGACGATTCAGGCAATAGCCGGCCGCAAAGCGCGCCTCGGCCGCATCTCGGTGAGCCGGAAATTTCTTCAGAAACTCCGAGAACGCGTTGGCGGCGTCGTCCCAGTTCTTCTGCCGATAGAATCGGCTTGCGGTGTTGAAAAGTAACGTTGCTTCGCGATCCTCTGCGTCATCGCACCGTAGAGTCGGTGACCAGCAGGGTAGAAGCACCAGCAGCACGAGGAACAAGGGTGAGTCGAGACGGTTTTGAGGTCTCTCCATGAACGACTCCTGGGCGAAATGTACAGTTCGTGAGGGGTAAGTGTTTCGAAGGCACGTAGGATAACCGAGGAAGCTGGAGCACCCAAAATCCTATCAATCCAAATCGAAAAAAATCGGCCACACACGGACTGACCGTTCCGGGTCTTGGGGGCTGGAATTCAGCCCGGCGGCCAGCCCATGACACGTCCCCCGAGCAGGTGGATGTGCAGGTGAAAAACGCTCTGACCCGCGCCCGCGCCGTTGTTGGTCACGAGCCTGAAGTCCGTGAGGTTTTCCTGCGCCGCCAGAAGTTTTGCCACGAAGAAGAGGTGGCCGATCAGCTCCTTGTCTTCCGCCAGCATGGCCGAGACGCCGGGGATCGGTTTCTTCGGGATCACCAGGATGTGAGTCGGCGCCTGCGGGGAGATGTCGCGAAAAGCAAGAGCCTTTTCGTCTTCGTAGACGATCGTGGCAGGGATCTGACGATCGATGATCTTCTGGAAAATGGTGCTCATGAAATTATGCTCCTCGCGGGGGAGGAAGACCTCCCCCGCACCGGCCGCCTGGCGGCGTCCTCCCCCTCCTCGGCGCTCGATAAGCGCCGGGCGCCTCCGGTGCCGATGGTGAAGGGGCGTTGGTCAAGATGTCCCAATCATGGCTGCAAGCAGCACATGGTAAGCACTGCGTATTCGGAGCGCCTGCCCAAAATTCCCGCGGGACGTCGGTCGCTTACAAGGCCCCCCTGGGCGTGTTGCCGGGCCTGCCCATGGGCCGAAGGAACGATTACTTGCGCTGGGCGGTACTCAACGTACGGATGGAGGCTTGCAATTGCACCCGGCGAAGACGCCCCTCAAGTTTCGGGGGACTTCCGTCCGGTGCCTCCCTCCAGCGGCTCTCCACCCAGATCATGCTGAAACCTTTGGCCGAGGCGACCACTTGCGGCGAATGAGCCGACGATCCCTCGGACGACTCCACCGGCACAGCCTCTGCCCGCGCGTCGTTTCCGAGGGTGCTGTAGACGTTCCCATCGCTTGACTCCCAGGCCAGCGCGAAGCTTCCTTGCGGGTCCACGGCCAGGGAGGCGCGTCCTGGCTGAGACTGCGGACCACCCAGGCGGCAGCATGGAAGTCCACTCTCTCGTGTGCCCGAGAAGGCGGTGGATCCCGGAGCAGAACCCGTGCCTCGGGCCGCCACGAGAGGCGCAGGCTTCGTGAAAGTCCGGCCGCCGTCCTGTGAGTCCGCGCGCCATAGGCAAGGTTCCCCGGCCGTTCCGTCCATCCATGCGATGTGGATCGAGCCCGAGGGTCCCAGGGCGATCGACGGCGCGTCCGTGGGACATGCGAGGTACCTCCAGCCGCCGGCGGAAATCGTAACCTGTGGGCCGAAGTCTTCGTTGCCGGGGAGTAGACTCATGCCGCGAAGAAAGAGCTCCTCGCCAACGCGATCTCGATAGACGACGTGGAGAGCACCATCCCTTCTCGAGGCCAGAGCGGGCCTGCAGCATGTGCAGACGCCGTCCTTGGACGCCGTGAGTGCCCTGCTTCGCTCGAAAGTTCTGCAGCCGTCCTTCGAGGTCGAGAAATAGATCTGCTTTCGGTTTTGATACCCGGCATCAGAGTCCCGCTCGTCAAGCCAGGCAAGAGCGACCTGGCCATCCGGGAGCACGGCGATGTCCTGGTACTCCTGCCCGGCTTCACCGCGATCGTCGTTGACCCTCACGGGTGGGTGGAACGTCCGCCCTCCGTCGTCGCTTGCAGCCACAACGATGTCCCCTGCCGGGTCAAGGGCTCGATCGACCCACGAAACAAGGATGCGGCCCGAGGGTAGCCTCGCCATGCGCGGCCCGACCTGACGGCCCGCCACGGCTGAATTTCGGACGGGATTGACACGGACCGGAGTCTCACCCCAGCGAGAAAAGAGGATGTCCGCGCCGCCATCGTCAGCCACAAGGCCCCATGTGACGATCATGGATCCGTCCGGCTCCCCAAGTGCGTGTGGGCATTCAGATCTACCCTCATCCACTGGAGCGCGGGCGGTGAGCTCCTCCTGCGGGGCCGAAACGCAGCCCACGAGCACCCACGCAAACCCCAGAAAAATGCCGCAGCGGGTCCATGAACAAGTGGTGAAGGCCGTCATTCGAGTCGCCAACCTTTCGTGCTGAAGAATCTCGATCCGTCCGTCTCCTCGATCGCCACCAGGCCTTCAACGCCCGGGCGTCCTTCCAGAAACGCTGTCCCCTCGCGCCCGAGGACGAAGGCTGCGGTCGAGTAGCCGTCGGCGAGGCCCGCCGTGGGAGCAGTGACGCTGGTTCCATGGACGCCATCGACGGGCTGGAGAGTGAGTGGGGAAACTATGTGCGAGCGTGGGCGCCCGCCGACCTCCGCATGCCGCTCGTAGTTTCCGCTCGAGGAGATCGCAGCATCTCGCAAGCGCAAAATGCCGAGTATCCGGGTCGGCTCCACGGGGTCACGGACAGCGATCGGCCAGGCCTCAAGGCCCGGCGGCGACCCCACCGCGTACATGTTTCCCGAGAAGTCAATCAGCGCCGACTGGACGCCATCTTCGCGCAGGCTCCTCGCCGCCAGGTCGACGGCGAAGCCCTTGCCCAGGGCACCCGGGTCGAGCGCCATGCCGTGCCGCTTCAGCCGGGCACGGAAGGCTCCGGAAGCGTCCCGTTCGAGCACAACCCCCTGCGGTCCCACGAGAGGCCGCAGTTGGGCAAGATCCTCGGCGGTCGGCTCGGAAGCCACTGGCCCCTGTACACCCCAGGCCCGAACCAGCGGTCCCACGGTCATGTCGAAGGCGCCTTGCGACTCCTCTGCTATCCGTGCGGAGAGTTCAAGGAACTCGCCAGTGAGGCGAGAGACCTGGATCAACTCCTCACCGGCCTTGCGGCTGAGCTCGCTGAGCTCGCTCGTGGGCCTGTAGTTGCTCAGTGCATGGTCGGCGGCCTCGATCCTTGAAAATGCACGGGCAACGACCCCCCGAAGCCAGGCGCGATCCGGACCAAAGGCCCGGATCTCACACAGAGCGCCCATCACAAGTCGAGTTTCCGACACAAGGACGTCGCCGCTTGCTGGCTCCGGGTGGTCCGGCATCGGTTCCAGGGCGGCACCAGGGGACTTGAGGAGCTGCTCGATCCTCATCGGCTGCCCAAGATATGCAGAGGAGACCACCGCAAGCACCTTCTTCACACCCGCATTCAGAGAGTTCACACTCATCGTTGCGCCGCTGATGCCCAGGATGTCGCGGTTCAAGCGAATGGGGTCGCTCGCACGCTTGCCGGGATACTGTGAAAGGAACCTGCGGCGCGCAATCTCGCCTCCGCGACTCTCACGGTAGCTCAGGATGGCGACGCGGCGCACGGCACCATTGGGCTCGAGTCCAACGATGAACTTGAAGGGCTTGAACTTGCCGATTTCCTCGTGGATGACCGCGAACCCGTCCAGAGATCCGTCCGCCTTGACGCCTGCGTGCACCGTGAAACCGGGCTCCAGAATCCGGGCTTCGAGCCTCGACTCTGCTCTCTCGCGCTCCTCGCCCCTCAGCACAAGGCACTCGGAGACAAGTCTTCTTGAGCCCGGAAACACCAGCCGCAACGCCTCGTCCTCCGTCATGTAATCGGTTGTCGCCGGATCTCGGCCAGAGGATCCGCCCCCGGGCGCACGGCAGGAGACCAGCGCGAGAGCGACGATCGCAGAGAGAGATTGGGGTACAACTTGACGCATGGAGAGGAATCTCAGAAATAGGAGGCCAGGCTGACGAGGAAGGCGTCGAGGTCTGCCGTCTCCGAGGCTCTTGCGACGCCGCGGTTGAACTGGTAGTCGAGCTTGATGACAGTGGATTCGACCGGCCGGAAATTGAGGCCAACCGTCCAGCGGTAGCGTCGGTCTCCGTCCAGGTTTACCTGGTTCCACTGTCCAACCAACGTGAAGATGGACTCGGGGAAAAGTGCGGTAGTAACTCGTGTGCCCCTTGGGAGGAAGTACTCGGGCAGGAAGTGGTAGTTCACCTGGGTGTAGTAGCCCCAGAAGTCATCGGGAACACCTTCCGACCTCGCGAAAGTGTTTCGCTCGATTGCAGCGTAGGCACCTTCGCCGAGGATCTCCATCGGGCCCACGGGGAGATCTCCGATCTCGAACTGCGGGATTGTGAAGAGCGCGTCCACGGCCGCGATCGTGAGGTCGTTCTCGCCCGACTCATCGTAGGTTCCGTGGTGGGCGCTCACGCCGAGCTCGGAAGCAAGGAGTGGGCTAAAGCTCACGCGTCCGACACCGGCGAAACCGTTGTTGTTGTCGCCGAAGTGCCGCGTTCCGAACGCAGGCTCGTGGGCTCTGGCCTCCCTGAGACCAGCACTGCGCGTGATGGCGGGGTCAGCGGCAGGATCATCGCTGAGCCCCTTGAAGCCGCTGGTCAAGTAGGCCTCATACTTGACGTCGAGGTCCAGGGTGCCGGTCGGAATGACACCAAAAATCCCGGCACCCGGCTCCCTGAGAGTCGTGGGAATCACGAGCTGGTTTACGAGGGGCCGATCGACGAGATCGTAGTACGGCGAGTCATGGTAGAGGTTGAAGCGGCCCAAGGGATCCAGGATCACGCCTCCGCGGAAGTTCAAGGCCTCGAAGAGAAGGAGATCGAGAGCGGCGAACTCAACCTCGACCGTCGAGCCATCCTCGATCTCGATCTCGGTTGCGAACCGTACGCGCTCGTGAAGATCGGCCACGAAGAAGGGCACCAGGCGGTGAAGCCGAAAATCGTGGTCGCGGGACTCACGGTCCATGAACTCGACGTCGAAGTAGCCGCCCACGTGCGTCTGGATGCCGCCTGCCTGGCGCAAGAACGGCTTGTCGTAAAGGCTGCCACCCGGGCCCGAACCCACGCCAAGGACAGGACTGCCCCCGCCGGGCAGGTCCCCCTCGCTTGCGGGGCCCTGCTGGGCCATCGCGGAAGGCTCGCCACGCCGGAGCGCCTCCAGCTCCCCGCGGAGTTTTTCGAACTCCTCCCGCGACACGGGAGCGTCGTCGGATCGGACCTTGCTGCCAGAGCCCCAGACACAGACGAGCGACAAGACGAGCAGCGGTGCAAAGAAGAATTTCATTTGCTTCCTACAGGTGTGGCTGGGTTGCTCCCTGACGAAGTTGGGCAATCCCACTTTGGGTTTGTTGTAGCCAATTTAAGTTTGGGCTATCTAACAAATGTCGGCCTGCCCGGTCAAGAGTTAATGTTGCAAAACTTCCTGGCGGTGAGGAGCCGATTCCCCGCGGGGTGCTGCCCCCCTCACTCCCTGCCGAGTCGCCTGAGAAACTCGAGGGCCCCGCGGTGATCCGGGTGGAGCGTCAGCAGTGAGCGCAAGACCTCCCTCGCCCTGGCTTCATCCCCTGCGCTCAAATGACTCCGGGCCAGATGGAGGTACGGAGGTGATAGATGGGGGGCAAGGGCCACGGCCCTCTGGAAGTGTTCGATCGCTTCGACATCCCTACCCAGGCCTTGCAGCAGAAGACCCGCATTGTTGTGGGCAGAAGCGTACCCGGGGTCGACCTCAATGGCCTTTTCGAGAGCTTTCAACGCCTCACTGGGCCGGCCCGACTCAGCCGCGAGCACGCCCAAATTGCTCCAGGCCTCTGCGTCCCGGGGAGCAAGCTTCACCACCCTCTCATAGGCCTTCAGGGCCTGCTTCAGGTTCCCCACCTTGCGGTGGGCGTCACCTATCTTTTTTTGGATTTGCGGCAGCTCGGGCTCGAGGTCCTGCGCCCTTGCGAATGATCCAATGGCGTCCTCTGGCCGTCCGCGGGCCAGCTCAACATTGCCCAGGTTGATCCACGCCTCCGCGTGGTCTCCACGGAGCTCGAGAACCCGCCGAAAGGAACGCTCCGCCTCGTCCAGGGCGCCTGTCCGGGCGAGCAGCACGCCCAGGTTGACGTGCGCATCGGCAAAGTCAGGCTCGAGCTCGAGCGCCTCCGAGTAGCGTCGAGAAGCCTTTTCGCTCTCGCCTCGCCTCTGATGCAGGACACCTGCGTTGTACAGCACATCGGGCTGATCACGGCGCCTCGAGAGGCTCCGTTCAAATGCCGCGAGGGCTTGCGTCTCGAGCCCGGCCTCCAGATAGGAGACACCCAGCTGGAAATCGTTTCGATGAAACTCGCTCGAGTAATGGCGTCCAGGAAACGGCAGCGCAGCCGCAAGTCTCGACTCGACAGATCCTGGAATGGAGGCCGCATCCTTGTGGATCTCCTGCCACCCGACTGCTCCTCGGTAGATCTTGACAATCCGCCCTTCGCCATCGATCAAGAGCGAGGCCGGCACTGGAATTTCCCGGGGCCACTCCCCCACCTCCTCGAGAAGCACCCCCAGGGAAAGTGCGCTCTCCTCGCCGAGGATCAGTCCGATCACTCCAGATGCCGTCCCAAGGGCGGAAACTTCACCCATTCTGGCATTTTCAGCCTGCAGGAGCGCGATCACCGGAAGCTCCGGTTCGGACCGGGGCAAGATGCGCTCCCGAGCCCAGTCTTCCCACTGCGCCTGGCAGCGCGGGCAGTCGAGAGACCCAAGCGCAAGAAGGAAGGGGTGTCCACGGAGGCTCGACAGCTCGAACTTCTGGGCACCTGGGCCGGAAAGCTCGAGTGGCGGGAGTGGGCGAGGGTCGAGGAGCCAGAAGGCCGTGGTGCTCGGACCCGGAGCGGGAATCTGCGAGGGGACTCGAGGGGATGTGGCTCCACGGGCTGGGGCATCGAAGGCCATGGCCTCGACCTTTTCGGAGCCCTCGACGATTCGGTAGCGGCGATTCACGGCGAGTGCTCGAAAGGTTTGCGTCTTTCCGCTGGGCCATCGGACTTCCAGGCGCTCGACGGACCTCGCGTCTCCCAGGCCAAAGTGGAGGAGCGAAGTATTTTGCGACACAAAGCCGCTCCCGGCACAGACCTCCTTTACTCTCGGGCGACCGCCTGCATTCAAGGTGACCCGGGCACCGATGGCCTGTCGATTCGAGGTGACGCCCACCAGATGAATCTGGACTCGAGTTCCGGGGCTCGGAAAATCGTTGCGCCAGATCCGCACTTGCGGCGCGTTCCGGCTCTTGAGGACCAGATCGAGGTCTCCATCGCGGTCAAAGTCCCAGACCGCAAGCCCGCGGCCGTCCTCCGGCACGTCGAGGCCCATCACGGCGGACACATTCTCGAACCTCCCGTTCGCCCCCTGCACGAAAAAACAGTTTCGTTCGTGGCCGGACCAGGATCCACCGCGACGGATGAGCCGATTGATCGCCTCCCAGGCCTCCTCGTAGCGGGCGAGCTGCCTCGTCACCCCGGTGGCCCGCGGCACGACCTGCCGCCAGAAAAAGCTTCAGAGGTCCTCGACGCCTTCGTTCGTGACGAAACCGTTGGAAACGTAGAGGTCCTCGCGGCCATCGGAGTCGTAGTCGATGAACTGGCTCGACCAGGACCAGCGGCCGAAATAGGTGTTCGATTCAAGGCTTTGATCCTCGAACCGGCCATTGCCCAGGTTACGAAAGAGCGAGTTGCCTCGAGCCATCCGTCGGTAGGTAGCCCGCAAGTCGACACTGGCACTGCCTCCAAATCCCGACTGCTCCGCAAGGCGGTTTCCGGCGGCTGACCACATGTTTCCCACGTAAAGATCGATGCGGCCGTCCCCGTCGTAGTCCTCCCACGTCACGCTCATGCCATTGCCGATATCCTCGACACCCGCTTCGGTGGCGACGTCCCTGAAGGTGCCGTCACCTTGATTCTGGTAGAGGTTGTTCTTGCCAAAATCGTTGGCGACGTAGATGTCGGGGTCCCCATCCGCGTCGTAGTCGGCCCACGAAGCCGCCAGGCTAAAGCGCCGATTGTTGACATCGAGGCGTGAGGCTCCTGTCACGTCCGAAAACTTGAAGTTCCCCTCGTTTCGAAGGAGCATATTCGGCGCTCCGTTGTTGGCGTCATGATAGGGGTACGGATAGGAGCTGTGGGGTCTGGCGCCGGCTCCCGCCCAGAAGACATAGCTCACACAGTAGAGGTCAAGATCGTTGTCGCTGTCGTAGTCGGCAGCCGCGCAGGCAATGCTTGCGCCGCCCTCCCGGTGCCTGACCTCAAGCCCCGTGTTCTGGCGACGCTCGAAACGACCCTTGCCATTGTTCTCGAAGATCAAGATCTCCTGGGAAGTCACGACGACAAGATCCAGGTCTCCATCGTTGTCGGCGTCGAGAAATAGTGAGCCACCGGTAGTGTCAAGAACGCCCAGACCGGACCACTCCGTAGAGTCAACAAAGGTGCCATCGCGCTGGTTGCGGTAGAGACGGTTGGGTAGGCCTGCCGGTTGCGCGATGTAGAGATCCTCCCAGCCATCACCGTCGAAGTCTCCCACGCTGACTCCCTGGTGTCCGTAAACATCCATGCCGCTTGCCGAGTCGAGGCGCCTCCGCCACTGGTCGAGCCCAACCTGGAGCTGCAAGAAATAGGAGGCGTTGCCGCCGAGCGCATCCTGGCTCACCTCCACGAAGGGCCGGGCCTTGAGGCGAGACCGCTCGAAGCGAATTGGCAGCAACTCCCCGAGGCGCCAGGAGCTTGATTCCTGAATCCACACGCAGTCCCACACGGACCGTATCTGGAGGAGCTCTCCGGAAGCGAGAAGGCCATCCGCCTCGAGCAGGACTCGAGTCGAGACGCTCGGGGGCATGCTCTCCCGGCGCTGGATGCGGAAGACCTTGAACTTTGCCTTCTCCATTCGGGAGGCTCCGCCAAGAGACCTCTTGAGCTCGCGCGAAAGCTCGAGCGGAGTCATCGGATGGGTCGGCTCGCTCTCCGGGACCTCCGACCGCTCCACCTCAAGATGGCTCTCCGAAAGGATCGTATCGAGTTGCTCGGATGCCCTCGTGTGCGAGCGAAAGCCCGAGGCCAGGAGAGGTCCGAGCGAGTCCTCGCCCAAATCAAGTGTCGAGATGCGCTCGGATAGCTCCTTTAGTCGATCGTTCAACTCGTCGTTGAGCTTCTCTACTGGCCACTCATCGCGGCCGCTTGCCACTTTCTCGAACACCCAGTCGAGCAGCCCGGCGCGCGAGGAGGTACGCTCGGGCCGAAGCATACGATCCTCACCAGGAGCCTCGACGCACATCACGAGGGCGCAAGCAACGGGTACAAGGAGGCAAGATCGCATGTCTGGGCTATTATCTGCGACAGAGGCAATCGGCCGCAATCAGCTGGAAGATTCCCTCAACAGGCTGTGAAGGGACTGGAAGGCACTTCTAGCAACCGAGCGAATCCGGGGTCGGGTCCGGCCCCGGGCTATCCAGAGAGGGCGGCAGCGGCGCAGCGGCACCGGTGAAAAGGAAGTTGAGGAGCGAGATCCCGTCCGAGATTTCGAGCCGACCGTCGTCGTTGACATCCGAGGCGGAGTCACAAGGGTCTTGCGCTCCGCTGAAGATTCTTCGAAAGATCAGGACGGCGTCTGTGAGCAAGAGACGTCCATCTCGCTCGACATCGCCGCGAGCGAACCAGCCCTGCGGCGAATCGCCCCCCACGACCTGCGTGAAGAAGTTATCACCAAAGGCTCCTTCGTCCGATCCTTCCGCTTCGAACGAGAACCTGAGCTTTTCGGCACGAATTGGAATCGGGGTTAGCCATTCCCGGCGCCGCCATTCAGCCTCGTGAAATGGACCTCTCGAGTCCTCGAGAAGCACTCGATCTCCAACATCCAGGAAGAGCAGCCGCAGCGTGACCCTCATCCGGCTTCCCCACGTGCGCGCCTCACCGCCCCAGCGGAGATAATCGAGCGGTCCGTGCGCCGAAAGCGCCACCGTTTGAGCCAGGCGCGAGCCGGATCGGCTCGTCCTGGCCAGGGCCATCGCTTCGCCGCTCGCTGCGACCGCCTGCGAGCCAGAAATGTAAGAGTAGTTGGCAAGGGGAACGACGCCCGGTGTCGCCTCCCAGCCCCCGACTGAGGAAGCTTCCAGGTCGCCATTGTGGAGCAGATTCGGGCCACGCACGAAGTGAGGTTGAGGGTCGAGGCGTACTGAAGCGGTTACGTCGTCCACGACAGCGTTGTTTTGCCCGAGCATCTTTCGATGCGCAAGGATCGTCACGCGCAGCGAGCGAGCACCCGGCGGGAGCGGCAGCTCCGAGCGCCAGTGTCTCCAGTAGAGGCTGTCCACCTTGCCGGAGGAAGCCTTCGTGAGAACAGCCCCGCTCGCCGAGAGCGCCTCTGCGATCACCTCGGAGTCATCGTAGGGCATGGGCTGGCTAATTTTGCCCAGAAACGTGGGCGCCGCCGTGCCGAGGTAGGCTCCCACGAGCGCCGTCGCTCGCCGGTCATCAATCTCCTTCGCAAAGTCATCAAGGCTGACAGTCTGCGCGGCTGTGGAGCGGGAGCCATTCACGGCGCCAGCGAAAAAACGCCCCCCCGAGTGAGGCCGCACGAGCCGTAGCTCGCTCAGGCTCGCCATGGATCTCGTAACCTGCCAGCCCGAGGTGCCGTCCTCGGCGCCCGGGTTCACGAGGAGGTTGATGAGGGGCAGGTATCGCGCCTTCAAGGGGCCGCCAGACCGAACACCGGCCCTTGCCGGCACGCCTCCAACGCTGATTTCGTACTGAAAGCCAGGCTGGTGAAGGCCCGTGCGGAGGCGCACGCTCCGCAGGTCTCTTTCAACCGTGGCTTCCTCGACGTCGGGGCCCGGTTCGCCGGAGACTGCCTGGATGGTGTAACGCTCGGTTTCCTTTGCCAGGCGGACGTCGATCTCCCGGTCAAAGCGCACGATCAGTGTTCGCAAGTCGAAGGGGGTGTCCACGTGGATGCGGCTCGGCGGCGCCACGTCCACTGGATCCGAGAGCTCGAGGTCGAAGACGACGGGCCGGTGGTCCGAGAGAACAGGGCTCAAGTGAAGAATGTCGCCCCACAGGGTCCTCATCCCGCCGCGAGGATCGTAGAGGAGGAGGTCGATGAGCTGCTGGCCCTTGACGCCGGCAAACCCGGTGGCGGGCCACGAGGTGCGTTCGCCTGGTCGAATTCCGAGATCCCCAAAAGCATCCGTGAGGGTCAATTCGAGCGTGGCGTTTTGGGTTGAGAAATGCTCGTCGTTGAAGTCGCCGAGGAGGATCTTGCGCGAATTGGAGTCCCTCGGGAGAACAGATTCAACGATCTGCTTCGCCTGTAAGTTTCCATCCACATCCCAGGCGAGATGCACCCCGTAAATGCTGAGCTTGATGCCGTGAACAACTGTCGTCACGTGGATGAGGCTTCGCTCAACCTCGAGCTCGATCACCTCGTCCAGGTCCAGGGGCGTCCGCGACAGGATGGCCTTGCCGCGATCGAGACGTGAGACATACGAGTAGCCTCCCGCCCGGGCTGTTTCGTCGAGATAGCTGGCGCTGGGCACTTCCTGGAGAGAGACGATGTCGGCCCTGTGAAGTTCCAGCAGCTTTCCAGTGACCCTGGCGGTCGACGAACCGCCTCCCTCGATGTTGAATGAGAATAGCCTCAAGGGAATCCGAACCGTGGGGTCAGGTTCGACGGCGAGGGTCGCGGCGCAGGCCATGAGAACGAATGGAGTGATGGCTGCATGCGCAGTCATTCGCCAGTGCCGCCGGAAGCTCGGTACGGTGCACCCTGAATTGGATCTTGAATTCATGTCTTTGCGCAATGTGCTCTTGAGGGGCCACACTTCCCCTCTCACCCTCCCCTTGAGTGTACTGCCCCGAAGCTGTGTCTTGAGGAACAGACTTGCTCCGGGCGGTACTCGGCGGGTTCATCGAGACCTGCCCACGCGGCCTGAAGATCCGTCCAGAATTCGCAAGCAGGAGCTCTCGTCAATTTGGTTCCCGGCGGATGCAAAAAAAACGGGACCTGATCGCTCAGATCCCGTTTCGCGTTTGGTTCTCTCGATGGGGGGCTTGCGGCCCCCGGTCATTACTTGCCGTAGACCGTCGTGGTGGTCGTCCCGTAAATACCCATGATCCCCCAGGAGTGGTAGTCCACGTGAGAGATCTCCTTGATATTGCCCTTGGCCGCCGCCGCGCTGATGCTGCAGTCGCCGGTCGTGATTCCGATGATGGTCCTCGCCTCCGCCGACCCACTCAATGTGCCGATCGGCCCGTTGTTCACTGCGAGGCCGTCCTTCACGTCAGTATAGAGCCCGCCTTGAAAAGGAGACCTCGGCATTGAACAACCAACACCAACTGTCACCAAAGCCGTAGCCAAAAGGGCAAACCTGAATCTATTCATGACGGTCACCTCTCAAAAAGACCATTTCAACAATGTCACAAGACACTGCCCCGATAATCGGCAGATACTGTCCAGATCCTTAACAATGTTTCCTCGAACCCAGGATTTCCTTCCCTGAAGAACATTATCAGGGCGCTAAATGTGGGCTGGGACACCTTGAACCTCACGACTCGCCTCCTCCTGCCCCCTCACATCCGCCTTCCAGTGGGCTCTCGCTCTGTCTTTGTCCCGGGCTTGTGACCCGCTCACGCCTGGACGTCGAGAAACGAGCTCTTGAGCCGCTGGCCGCCGTCGATGACGATCGACGTGCCGGTAATCCAGGCGCCGGCATCGCTGGCGAGGTAGACCACCATGCTGGCGATATCGTCCCGCCTGCCGAGCCGGCGGAGAGGGATCGATTCAGCTATTGCCGCTTCGCGTCCTCCGCCCAGTCGGCGCATGCCCTCCGTGTCACCGACAGGACCGGGGGCAATTGCCACGACCCGGATTCCGCGGGGTCCCCACTCGCTGGCGAGGTGGCGCGTCATGGCATCAATGCCGGCCTTGGCGCTGCCAGCATGGACCTGCATTGGAACTCCCTGATAGTCGAGCGTCGAAGTGATGTTGATGATCGATCCGCCCCGGACCGAAAGGAGCGGGAACACCGCGCGTGAGCACTGAAACGTTCCCACAAGGTCGATCTCGATCACGCTTCTGAAGCCATTGGGACTCAATTTCTCGGCTGGACAAAGGAAGTTGCCTGCAGCGTTGTTGACCAGGACGTCGAGGCGGTTCCACTCTCCCGCGACTCGAGCCACCAGAGCGTCAACCAGGGCGGCGTCACGGACGTCACAAGCCATGGCGATCGAGCGCCTGCCGAGGGTCTCCACCAGAGCACGCGTCTCATCCAGGTGTGCTGGATCACGACTGGCCAGGGCCACGTCGCATCCAGCACGGGCAAGAGCCAGAGAGATCGCCTGGCCAATGCCCGTACCGCCTCCGGTCACTAGCGCCGTCTTCCCCTCGAGGATGCCTTCCTTGAAGATCAAGCGAGTCGCCTTACTTCAGGGCCTTTGCGAGGTAGCGTTTCCACAGGAGCGCCGAGTGCTTGTCCTCCCCCGAGCGATCCTCGAGGGCCTGAAGGCCCGCTTCCCAGCTCTTCGAGTGCACCTTCAAGTACGAGTTGAGGAGCCCGTAATCCCCGCTCGACTCGAGGTCTTGCAACTTCATTTCGAACTCCTCGGGGGACGGGAAGTGGCTCGCCACATCGTCCGCAAGAGCCTCCACAACGCCGTCTGTCTCGAGCGCAGCCTCAAGGACGGCCCGGGCGGTGCTGAACTTCCCGAGGCCGAAGAACGCCTCAACGAGGACGAGCGCATCATACGCTGACTGCGTCTCCTGAAACCGCGCGGCAGCGATCCGGCCCGCTTCCCTGTACTTCCCTGACTTCATGAGCTTCAAGGCCTCGTCCTCCGAGGGGTCGACGAACGTCCCTGGCGCAACGTCCCTGGCCACCCCCCCCTTCCTCTCAGCGGCCTTCTGTGCGGCCGCGAGCTCCGCCTTCGCCGAGCCAACCACACCCTCGAACTGACCAAGACTTGGAGGGACGTCGAGGGGGTCTCTGTCCAGCGGCGGAAGGATACCCATGTGGCCCGCACTCTGGTAGATCGACTCAAGCCCGAGCCTCGGCGTGTGCTCGATCGACGGACCGTATTGCTCTCTTGCGTGCTCATCGGTGGTCTGAGGTAGCCCGTACCAGGGGTACCAGGAGCCAGGGGGGTAGCCGCCCACCACGAAGGGGGAGGCGAGGCGCCGCTTCGCGGTCCAGCGATCGCCTTTTCTGGCCCTGGCCTCCAGATTCTTCAGCGTCTTCTCGATCCTCGCCATTCGCGCAGAGATTCCCACGGAGTCGCCCCCGGCGTCCCCTGACTGCGCTGGACGATCCCCCTCCGGCTGGACCGCTGGCAAATCACCTTTCCTGTCCTCTGCGGACAGGAGTTCCGGGAAGACGGCAAGCCAAAGAACAGCGTACGATCGGACGAGTCGCATCGAAAACCTCCTGGGGTCCTGCCTGCGGAGTCTTCCTTCGCAGCATCCTTTTTCTCTTCCAGCTATCGACGCCAACGATTGTAGAGCGTTGTGCCCTGGCTGTAGAGGAGAAACTACCCCCTTCCGCGTCAACTTCTTCGGCGAGGAGCGGAAGGCAAGCAGCGGGAACGGAATTCCCCAAGTCTTGGATCTCCTCGTCCCGAACTGTGTATACTGCCCTGCGTCTTTTTGTGGCAGATGCTTGGATAACGATGGGGCCAACCCATGCACTGGAAAGCCTGAACTTTCACCGAGAAGCTCTGGACTTGCGATGACCCAACGGGACCATGCCACCGGACTTGAATCCGACATTGCCGTTATCGGAATGGCGGGACGTTTTCCTGGAGCACGCAGCCCTTCGGAGCTCTGGCTCAACGTGCAAGGCGGTGTGGAATCGATTCGCCGGCTGACTGACGCCGAGCTGAGAGATGCGGGCGTCGACGAGGAGACGCTCAGAAATCCACACTACGTCAAGGCGGCCGCGATCCTCGAGGACATGGAGCTTTTCGACGCAGGGTTCTTTGGCTTCAGCCCCCGCGAGGCGGCCATCATGGACCCTCAGCATCGCCACTTCCTCGAGTGCTCGTGGGAGGCCCTCGAGGATGCCGGCCACGTGCCCAACAACTTCGACGGCTCGATTGGTGTTTTCGGCGGGTGCGGGATGAACGCGTACTTCATGTACAACATCCTCACAAACCCCGAGATCTTGCGCTCGGTCGGGCTTTTTCTGGCCCGTCACACCGGCAACGACAAGGACTTTCTCACGACGCGAGCCTCGTACTGTTTCAACCTGACCGGGCCCAGTATCAGCGTTCAGACCGCTTGCTCCACCTCCCTCGTGGCGATCCACCTGGCCTCACAGCATCTCCTCGCTGGGGAATGCGACATGGCACTTGCAGGGGGCGTCACGATCGAGCTGCCCCACCGCCGTGGCTACCTTTACGAGGAGGGTGAGATCCTGTCGCCGGACGGTCACTGCCGTTCCTTCGACGCCGCCAGCAAGGGAACCGTCTTCGGTAGCGGCGTGGGGGTGGTTGTCCTGCGCCGTATGCAGGACGCCCTCCACGATGGAGACTCCATTCGCGCCGTGATCAAGGGCTCCGCAGTCAACAATGACGGCGCTTCGAAGGTCGGGTACCTTGCGCCCAGCGTCGACGGACAGGCCAGGGCGATCCTCGAGGCACTTGCGGTCGCCAACGTCAGGGCCGACACGATCACCTACGTCGAAGCTCACGGCACCGGAACGCCGGTCGGTGATCCGATCGAGGTCGCCGCTCTCACCCAGGCCTTCAGGACGCACACGCAGAAGCGGGGTTACTGCGGTATTGGCAGCTTGAAGTCGAACATCGGACACATTGACACGGCGGCCGGCGTCGCAAGCTTCATCAAGTGCGTGGAGGCCCTGCGCCACAAGCAACTTCCCCCTTCGCTCCATTTCGAGTCACCGAATCCGGCGATCTCGTTTTCGCAAACGCCCTTCCAAGTCAACAAGACGTTGAAGGAATGGAAGACCGACGGCGGACCGCGCCGCGCTGGCGTGAGCTCCCTGGGCGTCGGAGGCACCAACGCGCACGTGATTCTGGAGGAAGCGCCGGAACCTCCGCCCTCGAGTCCCGGGAAGCCCTGGAAGCTCTTCACACTCTCTGCCCGCAGCGAGGCCGCCCTGGACTCTGCCGCTCAAAGGCTGCGAGAGCACCTGGAGAGAAACCCGGGCTTGAACCTGGCCGATGTCGCCTGGACTCTCCAGAGAGGACGCAAGGGCTTTCAGCATCGCCGGGTCTTCACGGCGATGGATTCCTCCGAGGCTTGCGCGCTGCTGGCGAACCCCGACAAAAAGCGCGTTTTCTCCGGGCAGAGTGCGGACAGTGATCCTACCGTGACCTTTCTCTTTCCCGGCGGCGGTGCCCAGTATCCCGACATGGGTCTTGAGCTCTACCGCGAGGAGCCTGCCTACCGGTCCGAGGTGGACCGCTGTCTAGATATCATTCTGAGGTGCCATTCCATCGACCTGCGGTCGCTCCTGTTTCCCCGTCCGGGCAGTGGGGAGGCAGCCGCCCAGGAGCTCGAGAAACCCTCGCGGTCGATCCTGAGTGTCTTCACCGTCGAGTACGCGCTCGCGAAGCTCTGGATGTCGTGGGGAATCGAGCCCGCGGCCATGACGGGGCACTCTCTCGGCGAGTACACGGCGGCTTGCCTGGCAGGGGTCTTCTCTCTCGAAGACGCCCTCTACATCGTGGCGTTGCGGGGGGAGATCTTCGATCGGGTGCCCGCAGGCACGATGTTGAGCGTGCCGCTTGCCGAGGCCGAGCTGCGGCCACTCCTCGGAGAGGAACTGTCGATCGCGGCTGTCAACGCGCCGTCCCTCTGCGTAGCGTCAGGCTCCGTTGATGCCATCGCGGCGTTGGCGAAGCTTCTCGAGGGAAAAAGAATCGAAGCACGGAGAGTCCACATCGCGATCGCGGCCCATTCGCACTTGCTCGATCCGTTTCTCACCGAGTTCGCATCACGCCTGAATCGCGTCCGCTTCAAGACGCCGGAGCGGCCATTCATTTCCAACTTGACGGGCACGTGGGCGCGAGCTGAAGACGTCGCAAGCGCTCAGTACTGGGTACGCCATCTTCGCAGTACCGTACGGTTCTCGAACGGCCTCGAAGAGCTGCTGAAAAAACCGAACCGCATCTTCCTCGAGGTCGGACCCGGCACGACGCTCAGCTCGCTGACGCGCCTGAACCTGCCCCCCGGGACTCCCAACGTGGTGCTCTCCTCACTGCGGCATCCGCAGGAGGCTGTCTCGGATCTATCTTTCGCCTACACGGCACTCGGAAGGCTTTGGCTCACCGGGCACGACATCGACTGGAGCAAGCTTCACGGCGGCGAAATGAGGCAGCGCGTGTCGCTGCCAACGTACCCCTTCGAGCATCAGCGTTACTGGCTCGACGCGGGTGAGCTGAAGGCCGTGGCGCCCTCGCGGCCCGCCCAGCGCGAGCCGAAGAAGCTTGCGAACTTGAAGGATTGGTTCTCGGTGCCTCTCTGGCGGAAGAGCGGCCAACGCGCCCTTTCCGATGCAAGCTGGAAAACAAAGTCGCTGTGGCTCGTCTTCGCCTGCCGCTCCGCCCTCGGCGAGGAGGTCTTGTCCACCCTGTCCGCTTCGGGCCAGGACGTCGTGATCGTTGAGCCGGGCGCGAGGTTCAGCCGCCAGAGTGAACGCTCGTACACGGTGAACGTTCGGGATCCTGCGAGCTACCAGGCGCTTGTGGAGGCCCTCGCAAGGAGCGACAAGTTCCCCGAACGGGTGCTGCACTTGTGGCTCACGGGGGATCAGGACAACTTGCCGGCGGGGCTGAATCGTCTGGAGGAGGCCCTCCACCTCGGGTTCTGGAGTCTCTTCTTCCTTGCGCAGGCTCTTGGCGCCGAGGATGTCAGCTCCCACATGACAGTGGACGTCGTGGTGACTGGAGCGGTGCAGGTAAATCAGGGAACCGTTACTCACCCCGAGCATGCGACCATCATCGGGCCCGTGCGCGTGATTCCTCGAGAAATGCCGGGGGTCTCCTGCCGTCTGATCGATGTAGGAGAATCGGCTCAACGGCAAGTCGCCGCCAGTGTCCTCGCGGAGGCCCTCACCGATTCACGCGATGCCGTCGTCGCGATCCGCGAAGCGGAGGCCTGGACGCAGTCATTCGAGCCTGCGTCCATTGGAGAGGCGCCAGAGAAGCCACTGCGCCTACGTTCCAGGGGCGTCTACTTGATCACCGGCGGCTTCGGCGGCATCGGTTGGAAGATCGCCGAGGACCTGGCAAAGTCCCTTGAGGCAAGGCTGATCCTAGTCGGAAGGAATGCACCGCCCGAAGACGATCGCCGGATCCTGGCTCTCAAGGCACTGGGCGCCGAGGTGCTTGGTATTGCGGCAGACGTCACTGACCTCGAGTCCATGCATCGTGTGGTCGCCAGTGCGCTCAAGCGCTTCGGTGTCATTCACGGAGTGTTTCACGCCGCAGGGTGCATCGAGGATGCGCCTGTGCAGCTGAAGACCGTGGAGTCGGCGGAGCGAGTGCTCCGCCCCAAGGTACGCGGCACGCTCGTCCTCGATCTTGCGCTCGAGAAGGCGCGACCGGAGCTTTTCGTGTTGTTCTCCTCGACCAGCGCCACCCTGGGTCTCCCGGGTCAAATCGACTACGCTGCAGCCAACGCGTTCTTGAACGCCTTTGCGCGCTCGCGAAATAGCCGCGGCGTCGGGCTCACCGTTGCCGTTCAGTGGGGCCTCTGGCAGCAGGTCGGCATGGCCGCCCGCGCCCTTGGGGCGTCCGACGCCGCCGAGACGTCCGAGCCTGTACTTGTTGACGGTGGCTCCGCTCATCCACTCCTCGGCACTGGCGTTGTTGCTCCCGGGGGCGAGTCGGTCTTTCACGTCCAGTACGACCCTCGCACCCACTGGATTCTCGATGAGCATCGGCTCAAGACCGGAACCGCGATCGTTCCCGGTACGGGATACATCGAGATCTGCCGGGCCGCCGCAGAGTGCGTGCTGGGTTCCGGGCCCATCGAGATCCGGGACCTGGTCTTTCTCGCTCCACTGGAGGTCGCCGACGGCGAGCGGAAGGACGTGCGGATTTCTCTTCGCGCCGGGGCGGGTGCGCACGCCTTCAGCGTGTCCACCGCTCAGGGGGAGCACGTGAATGCCTCGGCGGTCACGCTCGAGAAGCCCGCGCCGCGAGCTGTGAAAATCGCGGAGATCGAGGGGCGTCTGGACGACCGCATCGAGCATTTCGGGGAGCGGAAGGAGACCCGCCAGGAGCGCCACCTCCGCTTCGGTGCCCGCTGGAAGAACCTTGAGTGCGTTCAGTACGGCCGTGGCGAGGCGCTGGGCCGGCTGAAGTTGAGTGAATCCTTCCACGACGATCTGGGCATCTTCAAGGCGCACCCGGCCATTCTCGATCTTGCCACCGCGTGCGGATTGCCTCTGCTCGAGGGATACTCGAGCTCGGAAGGCCTCTACGTGCCTTTTTCGTACAAGAAGATCCGCATCTTTCGGCCTCTGACGGCGAACCTGCTCGCTCACGTTCGCTGCGCGGGAGAGGCCAACACATCCGGCGATTTCGCCCTCTTCGACATCACGATCCTCGACGAGGAGGGCACGGTGCTCCAGGAAATCGAGGAGTTCATGCTGCGCAAGGTCTCACCGGCAGCCCTCGAAAAAGTAAGCTCCAGCACCTCGAGGGCTGCCGGCCCCCGAAGCCAGGGGCCACTGGATTCCTGGCTGCGCGAAGGCATTCTCCCCGGGGAGGGTGTCCGGGCGCTCCAGCGGGTGCTGGAGGCGGGCATCGCGCCTGAGGTTGTCATTTCGTCGATGCCAGTGGATGACCTTGCCGCCGCAGTCGAGCGGCTCTTTGGCAAGCGCGAGGCTCGGGGCGGCTCCTCCGGGTCAGCGCCTGCCGGAGCGAAGGGCAAGGAGGAGCCTGCTGACGACACCGAGCGGGCCATCGCGAAGATGTGGGAGGAGCTTCTGGGCGTCAGCTCTGTCGGTGTGAATGACGACTTTTTCGAGCTCGGAGGCCACTCGCTGATCGCGGTGAGGCTCGTGGCGAGGATGGAAAAGGTCTTCAAGGTGAAATTGCCGCTGGCAACCCTCTTTGAAACGCGCACGATTCGTAACCTCTCCGGGCTGGTTCGTGGTAGCTCTCCCCCAGCCGCGACAGGCTCGTCGCTCGTCCTCGCTCGCCCGAAGGGGTCGAAGCCTCCTTTTTTCTGTGTGCACGGAATTGGCGGGGAGGTCCTCGGCTTCGCCGAACTTCTGGCGGGGCTGGATCCCGGGCAGCCGTTCCTTGCCTTCCGGGCGCAAGGGCATGACGGCACGAAGGCACCGCTCGCGACCGTCGAGGAGCAGGCCGCTCTGTACCTGAAGGAGATGCGGGCCTTCCAGCCGGAGGGCCCTTACGCGGTCGGCGGCTACTCCCTTGGCGGCTGGGTGGCATTCGAGATGGCGCGCCAGCTGGAAGCTGCCGGCCAAAAAGTGAGTCTGCTGGCGCTCATTGACTCCTGGCCTCGCCAAGTCACCGTGAGTCCCGTCAGCGGGATCGGAAAGTGGCTGCGAAATGCTCCGCGTTGGTTCGCGGAGGACGTCAGGAACGTGGGGCCCACGAACTCCCCTGGGCGCGGCCTCAGGCGCATGGCCGGGGTGCTATCGAAGGAGTGGCGCCATTGGGTCGCGACGAAAAAGGGCGTGACCTCCTGGCGGGACATGCCCGGGCTGCCGCCAGACCTTCACCCCGAGGAGCTATCTGAGTCGATCCTGAGGACGTACGAGGCCAACTTCGCGGCTTTCATCAAGTATCAGCCAAGGCCGTGGCCGGGCTCGGCGACGCTCTTTCGCGCTCAAGCACAGCCGCTTTTTGGCTGCCAGGAGCCGGATCTCGGGTGGAGGCAATGGGCACAGGCGGGCGTCACAGTGGAGGAAGTACCGGGTAATCACTCAAGCGCGATGCGGGAGCCCAACGTCCGTACCCTGGCCCGGAAGCTTCAGGCAGCCCTCGACAAGGCCCACGCGGAGAGCTCGCGGCCTGCTCCCGAGCTCAGCCCGGTGTCTCGCGAATCGTACCGGGTGCGGCAATCATCGCTGCTAAGAGGTTGAGTAGCTTCTCCCCGTGTTGCACTGAATACAGCCGGCCGGCAGGGCAATCGTGCGTCAGCCGAGGCGCTCCAGAAGGACCCTGGCCACGTCAGCCGAGCCCGCATCATTGATGATCCCGTAGTGTGAGCCCTTGACTTCCACGATCTCAATTTCGCCGGCAACATATTTCCGCCAACCGAGAGAGGGATCCGTCTCAAAGCGCTTTTTGCTTGCCCGGAAGATCGTCAGCTTACCGGGGTATGGTTTCATCTCGTAGCGCTTCAACGCCTCGAAGTAGGTCAGCGCCAGGTAATGTGCCCGCAGGAACCGAGGGAGGCGTCGGTGAAGCTTCCTGTGGAGCTGCACGAGCTTGGTTCTCAACCGCTGTTGCACATTCAGGTAGAGCCAGCTGAGGGTTGTTGTAGTGAAGGCCCAGAATCCCTTCCTGCGAAGCTCGTGCATCGGCACAGCCATGCCAGAGGCCACGCCGTAGTAGTCCGGATGGATGCTATCGAAGACCGCAAGGAGGGCGATTGTTTCACCCGCTGCCATGAGCAGTTGCGCTACCTCGAAAGCAATAATGCCTCCCGACGAGTAGCCACTGATGGCGTAGGGCCCCTTGGGTTGAGCTTGCCGAATCTCCCGGACGTAACTCGCCGCCATTCCCTGGATCGTCGATTCGGCGATCAAGCGGCCATCCACGCCCCTTGCCTGGATGCCGTAAAATGGCTGATCCGCGCCGAGTGCCTTGGCGAGGGCGTGGAAGAGCAATACGTTGCCGCCAACGCCGTGCACGCAATAGAGGGGAAGACGGCCCTGCTTCCCGCGCGTCAAGGCCACCAGGCAATCGAAGGATTCCGCGGAAGACATCCCGGAAGCGTGAGGCGATGAGCTCGAATCCCTTGCGCCCTGACGATCCCGCACGACTCTCGCCAGGCTCTCGACGTTCGGAGCCTTGAACAGCGTGGCCAGCGGAATTTCGACGCCGAAGATTTTCGCGATTCTCGCGAAGATCTTCACGGCCCGGATGGAGGTCCCACCAACCTCAAAGAAGTTGTCGGTGACTCCGATGGGTTTCCACTTGAGCACGTCCTCCCAGATCTCGACAAGGGAGCGCTCGATCGCATCGCGCGCGGCGACGAGCTGAGCCCGGCCTTCAAGGCGCCTCGCGTCCGGAAGAGCTGCCACCGCCCTTCGATCGACCTTGCCGCTCGGGGTCAACGGAAGGCGAGGAATGGTGAAGTAAGCGGATGGCACCATGTAATCCGGAAGACATCCACGGAGCGACTCGCGGATCTCCCCCAGGCCTGGCTCCCGGCCCGGATCGAGAAGCAGGTAGGCCTCGAGGTGCCGCTCCGCGGAGTTCTCGCCCTTCGGAAGGACGACGGCCTCGCGAACTCCTGAAACTTTCTTGAGCGCTTCCTCGATCTCGCCGGGTTCGATGCGGTAACCACGGATCTTCACCTGCTGGTCATTGCGGCCGATGTAATGGATCGTTCCATCCGCGAGAAATCGCGCAACGTCTCCCGTCCGGTACATGCGGGCTTGAGGTGCTCGAGAGAAGGGGTCGGGGATAAAACGCTCTCGCGTGAGCTCGTCCCGATTCAGATAGCCGTTGGCCAGCACACACCCGCCGATCATGAGCTCGCCGGGGACGCCAATGGGCACCGGCTCAAGCCTCGAGTCCACAAGGTAGATCCTCGCGTTCGCAATCGGACGGCCAATCGGCGGCAGGCCCGGCCACTCTTCCACCGGGCCTGACAGCTCGTGAGAGGTCACCACGTGGCTCTCCGTGGGGCCGTAATGGTTGTAGAGTCGGCACCCTGGCATCTGTGCGAAGAAGGTGCGGATTTCGGGCGTCACCTGAAGCTGCTCTCCGGCCGTGACCACCTCTCGAAGCCCGGGCGGAGGTAGCCTTGATTCCAGCACGGCCTCGGCGAGCTGCTGAAGCGCGATGTAAGGCAGGAAGATCCGTTCGACCTTCTGGACGCTCAAGTGGCGCAGCAGTTCCAGAGGATTCCTGCGAGTGGCTTCGTCGATGAGGACGAGCGTCCCGCCGGCGGCCAGCGTTGCGAAGATCTCCTGGAAAGAGACGTCGAAGCTGATGGACGAGAATTGAAGCGTGCGCGCTCCCTGCCCCACGGTGGCGTTCCTCAGTTGCCAGTGAATCAGGTTCGCCAGCGGGGCATGCGGCATGGCGACACCCTTCGGAATGCCCGTGGATCCGGACGTGTAGATCACATAGGCGAGCTCTGACGCTCCCGCGAGAGGTTTCGTGCCCACCTCCGGAAATTCTTCCGTCCAAATTTTCGGATCGTCGAGGTTCACGATCCGGATTGGGGCGGCGGGAAGCATCGAAACAGTCTCGTTCTGGACCAGAACGATTTCGATCTCTGCATCAGTGACCATGTGCTGGAGCCGGTCGCGCGGATATTCGGGATCCATGGGCACGTACGCGCAGCCCGCCTTCAAGATTCCGAGCACGCCGGTGATCATCTCCAGGGATCTTCGGCACGCGAGCCCCACGCGGTCGCCCGGCTGCGCGCCAAGCTTCTCCAGGAGGCTCGCCAGCTTGTCGGAGCGGCTCTTCAACTCCTCGTACGTGAGCGATAATTCGCCGTGAAGGACAGCGATCGCCCCGGTATGTTTTCCTGCGGCCTGGTCGAAAAACTCCACGACGCTGGAGGTCTTGGGGTACTCGACCTGTGTCTCGTTCCAGGTCTCGAGGATCGTCATTCGCTCAGCCGCATCGAGCCCGCTGAGCGCCGAGATTGGCGAGCGTGGCGCGCGCGCGGCTGCCGTGAGGATGGTCAGGAAGTTCTGGGTGAGCCGCCGAATCGTTCCCTCGAGGAACATCTGGGAGTCATACTCGATATAGCCTTTCCAGCGACGCGGGGACTCCTGCACTTCCATCAAGAGATCGAACTTGGCCGTTCCGTTGTCGACATCCAGTGTTTCCACCGCCAGATCCGGGAGCGCAAACTCCGCCTCCGGCGACTTTTGCATCGCAAACATCACCTGGAAGAGAGGATTGTGGCCCAGCTCGCGCGGTGGGTTGACGGCCTCGACGATCCGCTCGTAGGGGGCGTCCTGGTTCCCGAGCGCATTGAGCGAAAACCTTCGTACTTGCCTGAGTACTTCACGAAACTCGGGATCGCCAGAGAGATCGGTCCTGATGGGTACTGTGCTGGTGTAAAAGCCCACGGAGCTCTCGAGCTCGGGGCGACTACGGTTCGCGAAAGGACAGCCAACCGTCACGTCCTCTTGCCCCGAGTACCGTGCAAGCAAGACCTGAAATGCTGACAGGAGAAACATGAAGGGGGTGGCACTTTCCTCGAGACACACATCTTGGATTTCCGAGACAACCCCGGACGGAATCTCGAAGGCCACCTTGCCGCCTTGCGATCGTCGGGTTTCCGGCCGAGCCCTGTCTCTGGGCAGATCGAGAGCCCGAGAACCATCGGAGAAGATACCCTTCCAAAACGCGATCTGGGCTTCGCAGGCCGGAGTACCGACCCATTCGCGCTGCCAGATCGCGTAGTCGGCATACTGAAGAGCAGGGGGTGGAAGGTCCGGGGGCAAGGAGTCCTTGAGGCATGTGTAGAAATGCTTCAACTCCCGGTAGAGGACGCCCAGTGACCAGCCATCGGCCACGATGTGGTGGACGTTCAGGACGAGGACGTGTTCGACGTCGTCCAGCTTCAGGAGCATGAAGCGAACGAGGGGGCTTTGCTCGAGGTCAAAGGCGTGCCTGCCCTCGGCGGTCATGAGGCGCCTCGCCTCGGCCTCCCGGTCCTCCGCCGGAAGGCTCGAGAGGTCTACCTGGCATAGGGGAGCTTCGGCTTCCGGGTGAACGACCTGGAGGATCTCGCCATCCTTACCGGAGGCGAAGGAAGTGCGCAGAGACTCATGACGCGCTACCAGGGATTGGAGCGCCCCACGCAGCGCGTCCCCGTCAAGCTTTCCCCGCAGACGCAGGGCGACGGGGATATTGTAAACAGGGCTCCCGGGCTCGATGGCGTTCAGGAACCAGAGGCGCTCCTGTGCAAAGGATGCAGGAAAAGCGAAGACGTCAATGTCGCCTGCGGGAGTAGTCATGTCACGAACCAAGCCGGGTTTCCATTTGGTGGCAGCTTATCCTACGAAATGGACTCGATGCTGGAACTCCAACAAACCGCGAACAAGAAACACTTGTATCCCAAGTCAATAGCTGTGAGTATTTTCAGCGAACGTAGGCCTGGAAGTCCTGAAAATTTCTCTCCCAGGGCTTGCGGATGCTCTCCGGCAGGCGGGAGACATCCATGTCGCCCTCTATCTCGGCCTTGAATGCTCCGGGGGGAGCCGATCCCGAGCACCCTCCTCAACCTCTTGAACGCCACCCGCCCACCACGGCGGAGTCGGTCCAGATTCTCCTTCCGGCTGCTCATTTTCGCGTCCTCCACGAGCCACCGCGGAAAGTTTTCGAGCCACCGGGCCCAGTAGCGCGGCCCCATCGACCAGCCCTCGCATGGCCACGTGTCAATGATCCCGACAAAGCCAACCTCCTCGCCGCTCGCCTTGAGTTGCTGCGCCATCTCGAGAACGACGCGCCCGCCATGGGAGTAGCCCCCAATGTAGTACGGTCCTCGTGGATGCAGAGCCCGCATCTCTCCTTGATGTAGAGCGCAGCCTGGTCCTCGATGCGCTCCAGAGGTTCCCTGGAGCCATCATGGCCTGGCGCACGGAACGCGTAAGAAGGATGTTGCGGGGCAAGCAGCCGCGCGAGCTCGGAGTAGGTAAGGACCTCGCCGCCGACGCCGTGAACGCAGAAAAAAGGGGGGCGAGCGCCCTGGGTCTGAATGGGAACCAGTGAGACCCAGCTCTGGGCCGGCTTGCCGCTGCGCACCAGCTCCGATAGCTGCCGCACTGTGCGGGCCTCGAAGAGCGAGGCGAGGGGTAGTCTTGCCTTGAAGCTCTTCTCGATTGTCGCCACAAGGCGGACCGCCATCAGCGAGTGGCCACCCAGCTCGAAGAAATCATCGTGTAAGCCGACGCCCTTGACTCCGAGGAGGTCCTCCCAGACAAGCGCAATGGCCCCTGGGAATCCCTCCGGCACGTGACCAGCGTTCTCCAGAGCCTCCCAGGCGCACTCAAGAACATGGCGGTGTTGAGGGTCCATGATGGCGGCCTCTCGCGGGCTGAGGCCGAAGAATCCGGCATCGAACATCTCAAGGTCGTCGAAAACGGCGCAGGCCTTGACGTAGCTCGGGTCCGCCAGAGTGGCTTCGTCCACCCCCTCCGCACGGAGCTGCGCATCGCTCAAGCGCCGAATGGACTCGGCGCCGTTGCGGACGTTCTGCCAAAGCTGATCCGGAGTCGAGGCTCCCGGAAACCGTCCCGCCATCCCCACGACGGCAATATCGGAAGCACCGCACAACGGCACGGGTTCCTCGTTCCTGTAAGGGTTTGACATGGCCTCTTGAACCTGGCGCACACACCCTGTTACGGGGGGTATTGGAACCACACGCCGAACAGTGTCGAAGTCTAACCCGCCCCATCTTCTTGAGCAAAAAGGCGGCGTACTCGGAATGTTCGACTCGGACTGTCGGAGTGAACCCTGGTAGGTATCGGTTAGCAGTTCAACAGTGGACGGGTGCGGAAACGTTGATTACCGTACTCATCCGATGCCTGTCTCGAAGGAGGCACCTCTCGTTTTGCGGTTCGTGTCTTGATCAGAACGGAAGTAACCAAGGGACCCTTCAATGGAAGCTGCAAGAATTCTTGGGCAAAAGGTCAAGAGCAGAGCGTTGACCACCGGCATCCTGGCCACCCATCACCTCTGGCCGGAGTTGGTGGAGATCAGCAAGAACTCAGGCCTCGACTACATCATTGTCGACACGGAGCATGGGGCCTTCTCACCGGAGCTGATCTGTGAAGTGTGCGCCCTTGGCCGGTTACTGAATTTTGCGATCTTGATCCGCCCCATCTCTCACGACATCAGCACAATTCGCAAGACACTGGACATGGGACCCTGCGGGTTGCTTCTACCGAGCGTGGACAATCCTGAGATCCTGGATGAAGTTCGCGACGGCATCTACATGCCCCCCCGTGGACAACGAAGGCCCGGAGGACCGGGCACCCGATGGGTCGGGAGCTATTCGTATGCCACCTGGAAATCCGAGGTCGAGGACGACCTGATCATCTTGCCGCAGATCGAGACGCGTCAGGGGCTAAAAAACTTGCCAGAGATCGCTCGCCACGAAATTGTCACTGCACTCGCCATTGGCCCCTATGATCTTTCTGCCGACCTGGGGGTCTGTGGCGAAACTACCAGCCAGCCCATGCAGCAGGCGATCGAGGAAATTCGCCAGGCTGCCAGGGCGGTTGGGAAAACCATGTGGATCATTGGGGATGCACCTTCGCTGGCGAAGCAGGGCTTTACTTTTCTGTGCCTTGGCGAACCCATGGGGCTCCTCGAGGCCACGATGAAGAGGATCGTGCAACAAGTCCATTCCGGCTCCTGACCACAAGAATATAGAAAAGCTGGGGCTTCTCAAAGCCACCCCCTGGACAGTAAAATGCCTGAGTTTAAGTGGTGCAGGCGTTTTCTGTGCCCCTTGTCGAAATCAGAGTTGGGTCTTCTCGGCGATGTTAGTTACCTCGCGCTCTGAAGCTGCTTGTCTGTCTTGTTCTAATTTGAAGGTCACTGGAATATGCGACACAAGAGAGCCTCCGAGCTATTGCTGAGTCTTTTTTTCACTGGAGCGGTCTTTAGCGACATGGCCATGGGGAACACGGGATTCATCCGAGGCGATGCCGACCGAAGCGGCCAGGTCGACATCACCGACCCGATCCGGATCTTCGGGTTCCTCTTCTTCGGCGACCTGAGACCGCCCTGTAATGATGCGCTCGACTCCAACGACTCGGGCAAGATCGACCTGGCAGACGGCATCTACCTCCTCAACTTTCTATTTCGAGGCGCCACCCCGCCGCCGGCCCCATTTCCGAGAAGCGGAGATGACCTCACGGCCGATTCGCTCGATTGCGGGGAAGGCGCCGAGTGGCTCAGCCGCTGGAACCGAATTGCGCTCGACGCGAGTGGACTCGACCACACGCCCGTCCACCCCCCCGAAAACAGGGTCTTCGGCGAGCAACTGGGGCCTTGCCGTGCCAGCCGGGCCATGGCCATCGTGCACATCGCGATGTTTGAGTCGGTGAATGCCATCTCGGGAGGATTCAAGAGCTACCTGGGCCTGTCTCCGGTGCCAGGAGGGACCTCCATGAAGGCCGCCATGGTAAGGGCAGCGCACGACACGCTCGTGCAGCTCTTTCCCTCCCAGGTGCCCACCTTCGACGAGAGGCTATCCGAAGACCTCGCGGCGATTCCTGAGGGCGCTGCGAAATCAGACGGGGTGGCCCTGGGCGCGGAGGTCGCAAGGAGAGTGCTCCAGTTGCGCTCCAGCGACGGATCGCAACACAAAGAGCCGGTCCTGGGCCTTGAGTACGTGCCTGGCCCGGATCCGGGCATCTGGCGGAAGGACCCAATGAGCGAGATTCGCATCGCGATGGGAGCTCGCTGGGCCGAGGTGGCACCATTTGCGATGTCCAGCGCCTCGCAGTTTCGTGCGCCCGTGCCTCCGTCCATCAGCAGCGAGGCCTACGCTGTTGCCCATGACGAGGTGAAGCGGCTGGGCGGCGACGGCGTCAACACCCCGACGGAGCGACCCGCGGAACAAACGATAATCGGGCTTTACTGGGCCTACGACGGCACGCCAAGTCTCTGCGCTCCACCGCGGCTTTATAACCAGATCGCGGTCCACATCGCCAGACAGATGGGAACTGACATCGTCCCCATGGCTCGCCTGCTGGCCCTCGTCAACGTGGCCATGGCCGATGCCGCGATCGCGGTCTGGG
Source organism: Planctomycetia bacterium (assembly GCA_005772855.1). Classification (GTDB taxonomy): domain Bacteria; phylum Planctomycetota; class UBA8108; order UBA8108; family SXIK01; genus SXIK01. The sequence continues at coordinate 36,485 of SXIK01000169.1, forward strand.
ATTCGAAGTATCACTACAAGTACTGGCGTCCAGTCACCGGCATCCGGGAGGCCGATGCGGGCACGGGACCGACCGGCGGCGGCGACGGTAACCCGGCGACTGTTGCCGATCCGGCCTACCGGCCTCTCGGCGCTCCGGCCAGCAACTCGAACGACCCCAACTTCACACCGCCATTTCCAGCTTACCCCTCCGGGCATGCTGGCTTCGGCGGCGCCGTTTTTCAGACGCTGCGGAACTTCTACGGCACCGACGGAATTGCCTTCTCTTTCATCTCCGACGAGTACAATGGCCTCACGCGGGACCGCGCCGGTGAGACGAGACCGCTCCTCTCGAGGCACTTCTCTTCCCTGTCGGAGGCCGAGGAGGAAAATGGCCAGAGCCGCATCTATCTTGGAATCCACTGGGCCTTTGACAAGACAGAGGGAATTGTCCAGGGCTGGCGGGTGGCCAATCACGTTTTCCAGAACGTCTTCACGCCAAATCCCTGAGCCGCCCACAGCTCCCACACGCCGGATTCCCCCCCAACAAACCGGTTGAGTAATTAAACAAGCATCATCCCGCCATCGACGACCAGCACCTGGCCTGTGACGTAACGGGAGGCCTCCGAGGCAAGAAACAGCGCAGCGCCGACGACGTCTTCGGGCTCGGCAATGCGGCTCAGGGGTAGCCGCTTGGCGGTGTCTTCCTCGGTTTTCGGGTTCTTCCAGAGGGCCTCACTGAAACGTGTTCGAACCACACCGGGCGCGATGGCATTCACACGGATTCCGTCCCGACCCAGCTCTATAGCAAGGACCTGAGTCATCGAGTTGACGGCTGCCTTCGAGACGCTGTAGGCTCCAAGGCCTGGCCAGGGGCGGAGCGAGGCGACCGTTGAGACGTTGACGATACTGCCTGCCACGCTCGCTTCGCGCATTCGTCGAACTCCCTCGCGAGCCACGAGCAGGTAGCCGCGCAGATTCGTCTCCAGGATCTTGTCGAAAACCTCCAGCTCGACCTCATGAAGTGGCGCCATGGACGGATTCGTTGCAGCGTTATTGACCACGACATGAATGGCTCCGAAAGCCTTGACGGCTTCGTCAAAGAGCCTCGTGACGTCTTCCGGGCGGGCGCTGTGTGCCGCGACGCCAACCACTCGATCGCCCCCCACATGCCGGAGTCGTTCGATCGCCAGCTTCACACCATCAGACTTGCGTCCGCTCACCGCTACCCTGGCGCCCATTTGCAGCATCGCCTCCGCGATGGCGAAACCAATCCCTCGAGTACCACCGGTGACGATGGCGTTCTTCGATCGAAGGTCCGTATAGAGATGGGTCGACATCTTTTCTCTCCGCTCAACGGGTGGATCTCCGCCCCTGAATTCCGGGGCGGAAGAAGTCTATGTTCCCGGGGGTTCCTGCCATAGAATCGCCCCGAAATGAACGGTGACACTTCATACTCCTTGCGGGGGAGGAAGACCTCCCCCCCACCGGCCGCCTGGCGGCGTCCTCCCCCTCCTCGGCGCTCGATAAGCGCCGGGCGCCTCCGGCGCCGATGGTGAGGGAGCGTTGGCCAGGATGTCCAAATCACGGCCGCGCGGAGTATATCACCCTTTTTCTGGAGAAACTCATGCGTTTCAGCGTCTTGTTGGCGGCGGGAAGCCTTGTTGCCTCTCCCGCGGCGTTCACGCAAGGTCTCACCGAGGCATTTGGGGGACACGCGGCGGCCTACGAGGGTACGGTTGAGATCAAGCAATCCATCGGTGATACCACGGCCAACGTGGGCAAGTTCGTGGCACGACTCACTTGCCGGGTGAGCGAGCCCACCCCGGGCAAGCTCGAGGTTCTCCTTGTGCGGTTTCTCAACTCCCTGGAGGAAGGCCAGCAACCGATGGTGGGGTTCGACGTGGCATCTCTCTCCCGGGGGCCGGAAGGCTTCAAGCTCGAACCAGGGGGCGGGACCACAGCCGAGCTCGAGGAAGGCTCGCTGGCTCTGAAGGCGCTCTTTCCGCTGATGTTGCTGCCGGAGTTTGCGGCTCCCCCCTCCGGCTCGGAGCCAAGGACCGACGTGGAGCTCACGCTGCTTGGCTCCGTGGTAGTGAAGGTTCCACTGGTTGCCTCACGGCAGGAGGCTGGCGAGTCCCTCACGCTTCTGCGCAGGCTCGCCGAGGGCGCCACGCCAACGTTTCAGTTCCGGGACGAGACCTCAAAACTCCTCCGCTGGTCCGAATCCTACAAGCTCGACTCCGGGAAGGGATTGCCCTCCCGCCTCGAAAGCGCCCTTGTATTCGAGGGGTCGCTTGCGGACTCCACGGTCCGCTTTGAGCAGACCTTGATACTCAACAAGAAAAAAAGCTCCGATGGTCTGGGCGACGAAGGGGCGAAGCTTGCTTCGATAGAGAAGGACCTGCGGTCGCTCGGAGTTGAGTTCGCCGCCTTCAAGTCGCCGGAAGAGATCGCGAAACAAATTGGATCATTTCAAGCGAAGGCGAGGGGGACGCTGTTCGAGTCGGTGAACGATGCGCTGGACCAAAGGCTCGCGGTGTACAAGGCGAGCGGACTGGGCAAGTTGGCGGCGGACTTCACACTCGAGAGCCTTGACGGAAAGAAGGTGAGCTTCCGAGAGGCCACAAGGGGCAAGGTTGTGCTCCTGAGCTTCTGGGGGGTTGGCTGAGGACCGTGTCGTAGGGAGGCTCCCTACCTCACCAAGCTTCATGAGAAGTACTCGCAGAAGGGCTTCACCGTAATGGCCGTCAACGGCTTCGACGAGCCAAGGGAGGAAGTCGAGGAGTTTGCGAAGAAATCCAGCCTGAGACACCCCATCCTGCTCATGGGTGGCCAGACGGCGCTCGACCTCTACGACGTGGAAGGCTTCCCAACCTCGTTCTGGATCGACCCCGAGGGCCGAATCATTGGGAAGGAAGTGGGCTTCGACCCCGCCCTGGCAGCTGCCATGGAAAAACGAATTGAGAAGCTCCTCGCGGCCCGCGAAAAGAAGAGATAGCACCTACTTGTGCGCCTTGTGGCAACCCTCACACATCTTGGAGAGCTTGCCAACTTCGGTCTTGATGTCCTCGGAACCTTTTGCGACTGCGGCTTTGGCCAGGGCCAAGGCGACCTTCTGGTACTCGCCCACCTTGGACTTCCAGGAAGCGGCGTCGCCCTTCTCTGGCTTCGCCCTGGCGAGGACCAGATCGGCGAGGTAAACGATGGTGGTCGCCCGGGCCTTGAGCGCCTTCCATGCCTTGTCGTCAGCGGGCCCGCTCCCGGTGACGGCCTCCTTGATCTGTGAGTGGAGGCCCTTGGGCCCGTGTACTACGAGCATGTAGTCGCTGACGGACAGGGTGGATGCAACCGCGGGTGCGGCTGCCACGGGCGGGGAGCGCGAAGTGCTGTCCGCGACGAAGAGTACCGTGGTTGCGATTGCGAAGGTTGCGATCACATGAGCGATGGAACGTAATGACCAGTTCTGCATTCTTTTTGCGTGGCCGGTTTCCTGGCTTCAGGGCAAGAACCTTTCGGCCACCTCCTTGCCCTTTTCCAGGGCCTCTTCGGGATCTGCCGCGTGGCCAACTTGCACCTGGCCATCGGCGAACTGGACCTCCCAGGTCCAGGCCCGAGGACCGTCTTGGCCCGTGGGGCACACAAGAACCTTCGTGCCGCACAGGTGCGCCACACATTTGCCATCGGACTCCTGAGTCTCTTGCCAGTCGTACACGGGGAGTGATTCCTCTACTTGTTTTGCAAAACCGTCGTAACTCTTGCGAGGGCGAGCAGGCATGGAGGCGAGAAGCTACGATTGCGGATCTTCTCGAGACCAGCTGGGGCGCCTCCTCCCGAGGCGTTCAACTCTTCTCCTGAATCATCAGGTCTCGGAACTCAACCTTCAAGGGGCCACCGGAGTGAACTTGCACGGCGACGTGTCCATCGGGGCGGCTCAGAGAGTCCTCGTACTCTGCAGTGACAGTTCCGTTGAGCGTGATCCGGATTTTATTCTTTACGACTTCGATCTCGTATTCGTTCCAGTCATTCTTCTTCGCGACTCTCGAGCCTTTCTCTGCATAACTCGAGACGAGCATGTTGCGTCCAGTCGACTCATCGTAGAGGCTACCCCACCAGCCCCTTCCGATGTCTGCCTGATACCCGTGCATTTCGCCGTCCGGGAGCCACTCGCTGCGAAACTGTACACCGGAGTTCCCCTCATCGGGCACCAGGCGCACGCCAACCTTGAGCGTGAAGTCCGCATATCGCCTCTCGGTGCGCAGGAAGGCGTTGCGCTTGAGCCCTTGCGTCTCGCCGGTGATGACGCCGTTCGCGAGCCGCCACACGCCGGGATCTCCTACCCACCCGGAAAGGTCTTTCCCGTTTGTGAGCGGTTGCCACGCGACGAAGGCTGGTGGAATGGTCACCTCGCCCGTGGCTGCCCATTCGCCCCCACGCTGGAGAAGTGATTTGAAGCCGTCCGACTCCATGCTGCTCGCAGCGTGCCCCAGTGTTGTGTGGAAGACGCGGCCTCTACCATGGTGAAGAACCCAGACCACGGGCTCATAGTGATCGGTGCCGCGCGATTTGGCCTTACTCGAGAAGGCAACAGCGAGCAGCCTCACACCAGGCTGCAGGGTCAGCCCATGGTAGAGCTCGTCGGCCGCGTGCACGAAGGCCTTCGGAAAACCATGGGTGATCGGGTGCTCCCTGTCGAGGAGATCGACCTGAAACGAATGAAAGCTACCGTGCCCCCCGCTCGAGCGCCAGGCGCCCCCAAGCACCGTCTCGTACTCCTTCCAGGCAGGAAAGGCGTTGTTGGCGGCGTGGATCACAAGGAGGCCCTTGCCCTGCATGCCCACGGCGTCGAGAAAGGCTGCTCTCTGAGCGTCGGTCCAATTTCGGTCCGAGGTGGGGTTGAAGTTGAGGACGAGCACGCCGTAAGGGGCGAAGCGCGCGCTTGTAATCTCACCCCAGGGATTCTCGAGCACGTCGACCTCGAAGCGGCCAGACGATTCGAGAATGGTTTTCAAGACCGGCGTCGTCGCCCTCCAGTCGTGGTTGTTCTCGCCGGTAATAATGAGTGCCTTCAGGGGTTCAGCAGCGCGCGGCGCGGCTCCCCAGACCGAGGCAAGAAGGGCAAAACCGAGGCGGATCTGTCGTACGAAAAGGGCCTGGAGTTGGTGCTGGTTCAGGATCAATTTCCCAGCGCAAGCCCCAGGGCGGTCAAGACCGCCGTGACGGCGCTCAGGACCACGATCAAGATGGTCGACTGTGGCTTCTTTGCCTTCTTGATCCGCGGGAGCATCATGACTGCGATGCCTGCGGACACCACCAGTCCAATGGCTAGCCCTGCCGTGGGAGAGGACTCCGCGCCAGCGATCAGGAAAGCCACGATGGCGAGTACGCCGGAGGCACACCCGGCGATCAGAGAGATCTTGCTGGGAGTCTTGGGGATCACGTAGCCAAGAATTCCTCCCACGATCATGAGGACTCCGTAAACGAGGAGCGAATATCGGGCGGCTTCAACCAAGCGGTACCTCCAGGGTTAACAGTTTTTCGAACACCTTGGGCGCATGATATCGGGTCCCTCGGCGATTGGAAAGCAAGGGGTCGCTGCCCGGACACTATTGACACGCATCAAATTCCTGGTGAGATTCCCAGCTCGAAACACAAGAGCTTCAAAGGCCATGGAGTACTGTTGATGAGCCCCTCACCAGAATTGAAGATCCATCAGGAGGGCGCGATAACTCCCGTGAGCATCCCCCCTCGCCATCCGGCAGGCCTCGCGTCCATCTTCATGACAGAGATGTGGGAGCGCTTCTCCTACTACGGCATGCGGGCGCTTCTCATCGGGTACCTGGTCCAGTACCACGGCTGGCTGCCGGGGGAGGCGTCCAAGGTCTACAAGTGGTACACGAGTCTCGTGTACTTGACGCCGCTCCTCGGTGGCTTCCTGGCCGACCGATACCTGGGGCTTCGTGCCTCGATCATCGCCGGCGCTTCACTCATGGCTCTGGGCCACTTTCTCATGGCATTCGAGCCCATGCCCGTCTTTTACTTGGCCCTCGGCTGCCTGATCGCAGGCAATGGGTTCTTCAAGCCAAACATGTCGACCCTGCTCGGGCACATGTATTTCAAGAACGACCCGCGGCGCGACGGAGCCTTCACGATCTTCTACATGGGTATCAATCTGGGCGCTTTCCTCTCACCCATCGTCTGCGGCAACCTGAGGGAAAACTTCGGGTATCACTGGGGTTTCTCCGCAGCCGGGGTGGGTATGGTGTTGGGGCTCCTCTGGTTTCTCCTGCGGCAAACTCAAATTCGCAGTGACGTCGAGGCCGCGGGGAACAGCATGGACCTCGACCGGAGAGGTGAGAGGAGCGTCGAGACGCAGGAGGGGAAGTCGGACGAGGAGGAGCCAGGAGCGAGTGGCATTCCCGGCCTGATCACGAGGGTATTCCCCATCCTCTTCAGCTCCCTTGGGGCTGCGCTCCCCGGTTACTACGTCTACCTTTACTTTTGCGGGATGGCTCAGGGGGTCGACGTCATCATGCCGCTGGCCTATGGCGCCGTGTTCATCTGGATGAGCCTCACCTTGGTCTCCATCCGGGGGGCCGCTCGCGACAAGAGCACGTGCATCTTCCTTCTTTTCATCTTTTCAGTGCTCTTCTGGATGGCTTTCGAGCAGGCTGGAAGCGCCCTCAACATCTGGGCCATCTACAACACTCGGCTCACCTTCCTGGGCATTTCCTACCCAGCGGAGTTGTGGCAATCGGCAAACGCGGTGATGATTGTCGCCATCGCGCCCCTGGCGTCCAGGCTCTGGAGCACCCTGGGCCGCTGGGAGCCCTCAACGCCCATGAAGATGCTGCTCGCCATGGGGTTCATGGCCGCAGCTTACGCGGTCATGGTGGTTGCCGCATGCGTTGAGGACAAGACAAAGACAACGGTCGAATGCGCCTCGATTCCAACCCACTACCGGGTCGAGGAGGACGGAGACCTGCGCCTCATGAAGCCTGGCATGGAAGCGGTTCAGCCCCCGATCGACGCGAGCCGGCTCCGCTGGGATTCTGGCACGAAGCAGCTCGAGAAGCGGGGAGTTCTCGGCGAGTATCTCGCGCTCAACATGCTCTTTGACACGCTTTCAGAAGCCTGGGAGGACGAGGTCCTCGGGGCAAAGCAATCGGACGGTTCTCGCAAGGACGGTCTTGAAGATCTTGCCCTGAAGGCCTCGAAAGAGAATCCGGTCCGCAAGACGTTTTCCTACTTGCCTCCGGGGTTCAGGCTCCTCCTTACGGACGAGGAGGCCGAAGCGGCTGGCCTCGCCTGGGACTCGTCGACCCGGACGATGACTTTCCTGGACCAACCGAACGTCCCCACCCTCAACCGAATCCGTGCCTCGGGAGGTGATGCCACCCTGCGTGACGCGTTGTGGGAGCTGAAGGAAAAGTCCCTCGTGGCCAGGGTCGGTTGGATCTGGCTCTTTCTCCTCAACTTGCTGGCAACGCTCGGCGAACTCTGCCTCTCGCCCGTCGGCCTCTCGATGGTGACGAAGCTTGCGCCGCTACGCTTCGCCTCCCTCTTCATGGGCGTCTGGCTGCTGTCGAGCTCGGTGGCACAGTACGTGGGCGGCTCGATCGGTGAGACCTGGGGCATTATCTCACCGACGGCTTATTTCGAGCTCTTCGTGCTGACCTCTCTTGCCGGCTTCGTCGCACTGCTTGTGCTGATCAGCCCCATCCGGAAGCTGATGCACGATGTGAGGTGACAGGTCGGTGCGCCTGGCGCCGCCAACAGCTTGTTGAACGAGTCCGCGCGGCAGCGCACCACGGGAGCGAGCAGCCTTTCGACCAGGGCACCCTGGGTCTTTTTCTCCCCGACGGATCCGTACTCGGTCGTGTGCTGAATCCAGGGAATTCGAGGCAGGCTGCCTTCACAACGTCGCTTGTGTGCTTGACCCGGGAAGCGGCAATGGCCGCAAGAACCGGGCAGCAACCCCGACAAGCACCCAACCAAGGAGCTTTTCATGTCTCGTACCCCCACGATCCTCGCCCTTCTCCTCGCCCTCGCTTACTCCGCCCGGGTGCCTGCTCAAGTCCGGCCAGACGATCTGGCCCTGGTGGTCAGGACTCCTTCCTTTCTGCGGGGCGACTCCAACGGTGACGGCAAAATCGATATGGGTGATCCCATTTCCCTCCTCGGCTGCCTGTTCGCCGGCGGCGCCTGCCCGAGCTGCGAGGACGGCGCCGACGCCAACGACGACGGCCGCCTGGACATGAGCGATTCGATTTTTCTCCTCGCCTGGCTCTTCCTGGGCGGCCCGGCGCCCGCCGACCCCGGCCCGCAGGAGTGCGGCCCCGATCCGACGGCCGACAAGCTGGCAGCGTGCGTTTACCGCCGAACCGGCTGCGACCCGGTCGAGGAGGTCGATCCTGCCCGGGCCGACGTGCTGTCGCGGCTGCACTGGGCCGCCGTGGCGGCACCGGAGCGTTTTGTCGAGCCTGACGATGACGCCGAGTACCGCCGCCCGTCAGGCTCTCACGGTCCGCGTGAGGTGCCCTATGTGCCACGCGAAGGCAAGGGCTTCTCCTGGAGCTCGCCGCTCGGCCGCCGCATCCTCATGGAGTACGGTTCGGCCGACCCGGACACGGAAGGCTCCGCCTTCCACTCCACCATCAATTCCCTCGAGCACCAGGTCGAGACAGTTGCCGAGGAGCACGTCTGCATCGAGCCGCAACACTACGTCGAGGCCTCCGATCGCGTCTTCCAGGGCTGGGACACGCAGGTTTTCAAGGCGCCCAAGAACGCCTTCGCGAGCGATTCCGAAGCCACCGAGTTCCTGCTCTCGGTCCACGCCGAGCAGCCGTTCTTCCTGCCATTCAGCGACTCGAGCGTCAAGCTTGGCCACGGCTGGTTCTACAACTCGGGTGGGCTGCACCGGGCCTGCGATTACTCGCGCTCCGGGGTCGAGGAGAACGAGGATCCAACTTTCGAGGTGCGCTCGAGCAGTTGGGGAGTGGTCGCGGCCGTCACCTGGGACGATAACGGCGGCAACCTTGTCGCCGTCGAGCACACCGCCGCTGGCGGCCAAAAGGTCATGATCTGCTACCTCCACCTGCGCAACGGCCGGGTCCACGACGTCGCCGAAGCCAAGGACAGCACGTCCGACTCCGAGAAGTACGTCAAGTACCGCGCCTTTGCCCGTGACTATCCCAATCACCTCTCCTGGGGCACCGAGTCCCACAAGATCAAGGTCACCGTGGGTCAGCACGTCGCACCCGGAACCTTGCTCGGCTACGCCGGCAACACCGGCGCGGGCGGCGCCGGCTCGGGACTCAACGCGGATGGCTCGCCCAAGAACTGGAAGGGCAATATCCACCTGCACGTTTACTTCGCCGTGCCGCACCCGGACACGGAGAACACCTGGGTGTGGGTCGATCCCTACGGCGTCTACGACGAGGTCGAACACGGCTGCTACGACCTCTTGAAGTCGACCAAGTTCTCCCGCCTTTACGCGCCGTTCTATCCAACTTTCCACGGCGTTCCGTACGAGATCTACAAGTTCTACTTCGGCTACTACCCGAACATGGGCTACAAGCTCCAGACCTTGAACGTACACCGCAAGGATTCGAAGCTGCTCGTATCTGGCTCGTTTCAGGGGGGCCTCTCGGGCAGTTGGTACGTGCACAGCTACATGAGCGCCGACCGCTTTCAAACCAAGGCCAACGAGTACTGGGCCAAGGGCTACATTCCGCGCGAAACCACCGTGGCCAAGACCCTCGGCGGCGAGCCGCGCTGGACGGCGATCTGGCGCAAGGTCAAGGGGGGCGAGCACGTCGAGCACCGCGGTGCCCTCACCGTCAGCGAGTGGCCTGACAAGTGGCAAGAGCGGGTCGTCGAGGACGAAGTGGCGCGTGGAGGACTACTCTGGCTACACGATCGGCACCAAGGAGTACATTTCCGCGCTGTACACCGACGACGATCCGCGGCCCTTCCTCCTCCACCGCAACAGAACTTCGGCCGAGCTGGATGCGATTGTGGAGGAGAACACCGAGAAGGGCATGCTGCCGGTCAACTTCAACGTCGCCGAGCTGTCCGGTGGCCGCCGCTACACCGGGATCTTCCGCAACGTCCCGGGTTTCTGGAAGGTCTTCTGGGGCCGCTCGCCTTCGGTTTACCAGGACCTCGTCGAGCAGCAAGTTGCCCTCGGCTACCGCGTTCACAAGATCCAGGGCTATGCCAACTCGTCCAAGTACGCGGTGATCTTCACCAGGAATTGATGGCCGACACCGCCCGCAACCGGCACCAACGACGACAGCCCTCCCGCTTGCGGGGGGGCTTTTTTTGTGTTCATGGGCGCCGGCCTGGCAGCGCTGCCCGCGGAGACCTGTCCAACAGGCTGCCAACCCTGGCGGGCCGGGCCCATGGCGATTACTTGACTTCTTGCAGGGAGCGGCGGCGCACCACGGGAGCGAGCAGATTTTCGACCGGTGCATAGTCGTCCGTGAGAACCAGCCGACCCGAGCGTCGGATGAGGGTCTGAATGTGCTCCGGCGTGAGCACGGTCCCCTGAAAATCCTTCTCCCCTTGCCGCTGGCCGAGATCAGCGAGGTCAAGCTCTCGGAGCGACGCCGCAAGAATCCAGGTTTCCCGGGCAGCGGGGTCGGCGCTGGGTCCATCGGGACGATCGGTGAAGATGTAAACTCTCGGGAAAACCTTCGCCAGCGTGTTGTAAATCGCCCCGAGAAAGAGTCCCGATTCATAAATGTCGATCACATTCATGAGGTAGATCCCCCGACCCGGAACCAGGAGATCGCGCAACTTCACCATGAACTCCTCGGTGACAAGGTGCTGAGGGACGCAATAGTCGTTGAATGCGTCGCCATAGATGAAATCGAAGGGCTTGAAGCCCTTCCCCTCGCTCTTTTGGCGCACCAGGTCATCAACGTGATTTCGCGCGTCGAGGTGGAAGATTTCGATCCTCTTCACTGGCGCCTGAGTCTCGGGTGTGGCTGAGGAAGCGGACGCAGACTGCGCCATGGCCACCCCTGACTCGCGCACGAGGACCTCGTCCGGACTCAGGCCGAAGGCCTCGAAGTTGGCCTCGGTAACCACCGGGTCGATCTCGGCCACTTGCACCTCGCAGCCTGGCCAGATGTTTCGGACATGTCGGGGAAACACATAGCCACCACCGCCAATAAAAAAAAAGTTCAGCCGCAAGGGATCGTCGACATGTCGCGTTGTGAGCATGTGGTAAAGGCGCTCGTAGTCGTATAGCAACTTCTGTGGTTGTTTCGGGGCGTAGATCGCATGGAGAAGATTGTCCATGATCAGGAGCCGTGTTGTCATGGGACCGCGCTCCTCGGCGACGCGCACGAAGCTGTACTGGCTTTCCTTTGCGAAGATCCACTGCCGGGGGCTCTGACTGCCTGTCTCATAGATGCGTGGGCCGTCAGCCGTCCACATCCACTTGCCCCGGCCCCGACCACCGACGACGCCCGAGGCGGCAAGGAGCCCGAGAAGGAGGGGCCAGGAGACTGCCAGGAGACGCAGGCTGAAGCCTGGCAATAGCAGCAACGCCTGGAGACCCAGGAGCGCGGCGACACTCAGGGCGACCCCCGAGGTTCCGATGAGTCCGATCAGATAATAGCCAGAGAGAAACGTGCCAACGATGCTTCCGAACGCTCCCGACGCGTAGACTCTGCCAATCGTGCGTCCCGTTCCGCCGCCGCCGCCTTCAAGCGCCAGCTTGACCACGACGGGCCCCATCATCCCGAGCACCGTGGCAGGCAAGAGGAACGCGCCGCTGACGTGAAGAAAGATACGGATCGGGAAGCTCAGCTCGGAGTACTGGTTCCAGCCGATCAGTCGTCCGACCCAGTAGTTTGCAAGGGGGAGGAGAAGGCAGACGCCCATCCCGCCGAAGAAGAGCGCACCGAGGGCCTCCCTCGCCGGGAATCGATCGGCAAGTCGGCCGCCGATGAAGTTGCCCGCGGTGATTCCCCCCAGGACAACGCCGATCACCGAGGTCCACGTATAGAGTCCAGCCCCCGCGTAAATCGACATCAGGCGCCCAGCCACCATTTCGATGGACATGACTCCCGCGCTTGCGAGGAAGGCGAGAACGCAGGGAAGCATGACCGATCGAGGGCCCGCGCTGGGATTCATGGGGACCGAGGATAGCGCAGAGCGCGGCCCGGCACCAGCGCCCTGTGCCCCAAGCAGGGGGGCACACCTGGACCGTCAAAGCGCTCTGTCGCTTGAGACCTGCATTCCTCTGTACAATCTCCGCCCATGCTTCCCAATTCCAGCGAATCTTCCGGCAAGGCAGCCCGTTGGCTCTGGATCCTCCCCTTCGGGGCCGCCTTGGTTGTGCATCTGGGCGTGCTGCGCTCTCCGCTCATGCTGGACGACAAGGTAATGGTGGAGCGCTTGAAGGAGATCCCGAGTCTCTCGCCCGCCCCCCTCTTTTTCGAGAACTACGTCCGTGTGGACCGAGTCGATCAAGGCTACCGCCCCCTCACCTTCGCGACCCACGTCTCTCTTGCGAAGCTCGGCCCACACGAGAGCTCCACCCTCGTGCAACGAGCGGCGAACCAGCTCCTCCACGCCATGGTCGCGGCGGCTGTCTTTTATCTCCTTGTGCAGCTGGGCGCGGTGCCGCCCATCGCGGCTCTGGGCTCGACAATTTTCGCTGTATCGCCGATCGCTACGGACGCTGTGGCCCGAATCGCGGGACGCGCCGAAATTCTCGCCACTCTTTGCGCCCTGGGCGCGTGGATGCTGGCTCTGAGAAATGCAAGCAGCCTCAAGAGCTCCCGCAGCGAGAGCCCCTTTGGGGTTGCGCTGGTTGGAGGGCTCACGCTGGCTGCTCTCCTCTCGAAGGAAAACGAGGCGATGCTGCTTCCGGCGGCCCTGCTTCTGAGTGCCTGGATGCTGGGGCGTGAACTGCCCTGGCGGTCCATTGGAAGCTCCCTCGCGGCGGTCCTGGGATACCTCGTTTTCCGGAGTGTCGTTCTGGAAGATCGAGCAGGCTTCTCCACACTGCTCATGAACCCCCTGCGCGATGCAGGCCTCTTCCAGTCGATCACCCACGCCTCCCGTCACCTCTTCCTCCATGCTTTCCAGACGATCTGTCCTGTTCGTCTCTCCGCCGAGTACACGTTTCTCGATGTACCCACCTCGGGAATCGCGCGCCTCGTGCCCTCGCTCCTGGGGCTCCTCACCGTGCTGGGCACCGGCGTGATCGTCGTGGCGCGAAGGAAGCGGTTTTCGCTCCCCGGACTCGGCCTGGCATCGTTTTTTCTCCTTGCTCTCCCTGCGGCCATGATCCTGACGCCACAGAGGAGCACCTTTGCGGAACGAAACGCCTACCTGCCGAGCGTGGGGCTGGGAATCATGGTCTCGGGGATGGCCATGTACTTCGTCCTTCGCCACCGCAAGAGGACCCTCGGTGCGCTGTCTGTAATTATCCTGCTTTTCTCGGCGCGGACCGCGGCGCGCAACGAGGACTGGGCGAGTGGCGACATCACCAGGCTGGCTCCAGCCCGGGGCGACTTGAACTGGCCCCAGGACCTCCTTCTGGCGTACACCCAGCTCTCCAACCTGGCGAAGGGACCGCTCGAGGTGCGAGAGCTCAGAACTTACATGCACGAGGAGGCCGATCGAATCCTGAAGGAGTCACCCCAGAACGGCTGGGGGCATGCGATCCTGGGCCAGGAGCTCCTGGATCTGGGGAAATCCGAGGAAGCTTTCGAGCGCATGAACCAGGCGATCTCATGGCTCGAGTCGCAGCGGCCCCCGATACTGGAGCCGGAGGTCTATCGGCTTCGTGGCGAGGCGCTCGCCTTCCTTGGTCGCGATGCGGAGGCCTTTGAAGACCTTGACAGGCACATCCGGCTGATGAAGAGTGCGCAGCGCAAGGTGGAGGCAATCGTCTACAGCCGACACGGCCTCTGTCTTGGCCGGATGGGCCATCTCCAGAAGGCACTTGAGAGCTTCAACATTGCGATTTCAATTCGCAAGGATCTGCCCGAGATTTGGAACAATCGAGGCTTCGCCAGGTTCAAGCTGGACGATTACCAGGGAGCCTCCACGGACTATCAAGCGGGCCTTGATCTGTGCAGGAAGAGCAACACCATCACCAAGCCCGACGGCCATAGCGTCCACTCCTTTCTCCTGAAGATCGCAGACCTCTATCGCTCGTGGGGAGAACGGTTACTTGCCGCGGGCGACCCGGAAAACGCAAAAAAGGCGGAGGCGGAAGCTCACCGATTCAGGAGCGAAGCCGAAACACTGGTTCCCCCGGCGGGAGCCCAGAAAACCAAGTAGCGGCCTCCCCGGGAGCCGCTCTCCGGCTATCAACTGGCTGCTAGGCGCGTCGAAGCACCTGTCCCGTGCGTTTGCCAGTGATCCTGCCGTCCCGCATCCCGATTTCGCCGTTGACGATGACGTGCTTCATCCCGATGGCCAGCTGGTTCGGCTCAAAGGTGGTGCCGGTTTCTCCAAACGTCTTCGGATCGAAGATGGCCAGATCCGCCCACGCGCCGGCCCGAATGACACCGCGATCCTTGAGGCCGAGTACCGCAGCAGGCATACCGGTGATCTTGTGAATTGCCTCTTCAGCAGTGAACGTCCCGGTCTCCCGCACCATGCGGCGGTAAAACCAGGACGCCCAGGTGTAAGAACCATGGAAGGTGGCCTGGGCGAGCGGTCCGTCGGGACACAGCGCGGTTGCGTCCGAGCCCACCATGCAGTGCGGATGCTGGTAGGTTCGGCTGAGTAGTTCCTCACTGTAGGACAGCAGGATCACCATCGGGCGTGATTCGATGTGCTCAATTTCGGCGAGCAGAAGGTCGTAGGCGACATCGAGAGGCTCCTCTCCCGATTGCGCCGCAATGTCGCCGAGGCTGCGGCGCGAAAACTCCGGCCTCGACTTGCACTCAAGCAGCACTACACGATCCCAGTCGGCGAGCGAGGAGATGAGGTTCCGGTGCGATTTCATCCGCTGGCGCACGGACGGATCCTTGAGGCGCGCTGCCAGGGCTGCCTTGCCGCCCTCGAACGCCCATTGCGGCAGGAGGACCTTGAGGGCGACCGTGCCGAAGAGGCGCGTATGCATGTCGAAGGAGACGTCCTGGCCTTCGCGCCGCGCGGCATCGACCAGATCCATGCTCTTTTCCAGGTCGTCGCGACCGCGCCGTGGTGTCAGATGGGAGATTTGCAACCGCACGTTGCCGACGCGCGCGGTGCGAATCGCCTCGGCGATTGCCTCGACGGCCGCTTCGTCGCGGTTGCGTGTGTGGGTCGCGTAAAGGCCACCGGACTTGGCGCACACCCGGCACAGCTCCGCCACCTCGGCCTCGGAGGCGTTGCGCTCGGTTGCGTATTCGAGGCCGGTTGAATACCCGAAAGCCCCGGCCTCCAGCCCCTCGGCCAGCAAGGTCGACATGCGCGACTGCTCGTCGGTGGTGGCCGGCCGATCCGCGACGCCCACCGTCGCCATGCGCAGCTGGCCGTTGGGAACCAGCGTGGCCACATTGACGGCCGGCTTTGACTCGGCCAGGCGGTTGAGGTAGTCGTCCGTCGTGCGCCAGCTCAGATCGACCGACTTGTCGAATCCGTAAATGATCTCCTGCGACAAGGCGACGTTGCTGATCGGCTGACAGCCCCAGCCGCAATTGCCGATCACCTCGAGGGTCACACCCTGACTGATTTGACTCAGCGCCCGCGGGTCGACGAGCAGCGTGTAGTCCGAATGACTGTGAATGTCAATGAACCCCGGTGTCACCAGCAAGCCGGCGGCGTCGATTTCGTGGCTGGCGCGAAGGTCGGCGCCCGGCATGTCCGCTGGAGAGACCATCGCTGCGACGCGTCCATCCTTGATGAGCAGTTCACAGCGCCTCGCTGGCGAACCGGTTCCGTCGATGAGCGTGGCGTTTCGGACGATGATGTCGGCGGCGGCGGCCGTCATGTTGGTTTCCTCCCGGAGCGGGTTTCGCGAGCACGCAGTGCCTTCGTGGCGTCCTGGTCAATGCGTGGCGGCTCGCCTTCGATGACAACACCGTAGTCGCGTCGCGCGCCCTCACGGGTTACAAATTCGAGAATCACATCCTCCAGCACCATCTCTGGATCGCGTTCGCGCGGATCGCCCAACCCTCCTCCGCCGGCCAGCTCGTGCCGGAAGACATCGTCGCGATACATTATTTCGGGCTCGAGCAGGAGCACCGGCAAGACGCGCCGCTCGCCGTCGGGGTTGATGATGTTCCACGACGGAGTCCCCGGTGATCCGCCCGCGAGTCCGTAGGGCGGGTTCTTGCGCTTGTCGGACCTTATGGTCAGTACCGCCATGTCCGCCACAAGCCGGAGGTCGCGACGCATGGATACGCCGCCGCGACAGCGGCCTGGCCCGCCGCTGTCGGGCACGAATTCATAGCGATCGACGATGATGGGATGCTGCGCCTCGACCATCTCGACCGGAATGTTCGACTGGTTGGCACCGACATGGGACACTCCCGACTGCCCGTCGTGCCTTGGCATGCCGCCGGTATTGCCCATCACCGTCTCGACGTACACGAACGGAGCGCCATCGTGCCGGCCACCCAGCGCGGTGATGGTCGCGCCGCCAAAGCCGTCAGCCGGAACGCGCTCGGGCAGCGCCTGCGCCAGCGCGCCCATCAGGCAGTCGATCATGCGGAACCCGGTGATCCCGCGCGCCCCGCAGGCCCCGGGATCGTTGGGATTGACAATGCTGCCGGAAGGCGCGCGCACCACGATGGGTATCGTGAAGCTCTGGCTGTTCGGCACCTCGCTCGACATGACCGAACGGATGGCCGCATAGGTCGCCGCCTTGGTAAACGGCATCGGACTGTTGATCCCGGCGTGCACCTGCGGGTGCGACCCCGCCCAGTCGACGGTGATACTGTCGCCGTGGACGTGAAGGGCGACGCGGATCGGGATTTCCTCCGGCTTGGTTCCAAGGCCGTCGATGCAGTTTTCAAAACGGTAGACTCCATCGGGAATCTCGGCGATTTCAGCGCGCGCCAGGCGTTCGGCGTAGCGGTGGATCTCGGCAAAATAAGCGTCCGTCACGGCCTCGCCATAGCGCTTGTAGAGGTCGAGGAAGCTGCGTTCGGCGACCGTGCAGGCTGCAATCTGGGCGCGGATGTCGCCGAGAACCTTGACGGGCACCCGGACGTTGAGCTCCAGGATGTCCCAGATCGGCTGCACGTCGACCCCACGCTCCTTGAGCTTGAGGGCCGGCAGGCGCAACCCCTCGCCGTAGATGTCCCGAGCGCCGATTGCGTTGCTGCCCGGCACAATCCCTCCGACATCGTTGTGATGTGCAACCGTGGTCGCCCAGCCCTTGATGGTTCTTCCAAGGAAGATCGGTTTGACAATGTAAATGTCGGGCAGGTGTTGTCCGCCGGCCACGTACGGATCGTTGAAAATGAACAGGTCTTCCGGGTCGACCTTGCCGCGAAAGCGGGCGGTAAGGGCTTGCATGGCGTCGAAGAAGCTGCCCAGATGTAACGGCGTGGTCAGGCCCTGCGCCAGCGTCCGTCCCTCGGCGTCGCAGATCGCGGTGGAGTAATCCATGGCGTCACGGACGATGCCAGAGTACGCGCTGCGCATGACGATGAGCGCCATCTCGTCGGCGACGGAATCGAGCGCGTTCTTGATCACCTCGAGCTGGATCTGGTTGATTTCCATTCTGTTCCTCACCTACTTGTGATCATTCTCGAGCGGCTCGACGACGATGTTGGCGTGTCGGTCAAGGCTCGCGCTCCAGCCCGGCGGCACCAGCGACGTGCCCTCATACTCCTCGATGATCAGTGGACCGCGGCGTGGGCTGCCCGCGAGTGCCAGGCGATCGATGACCGGCGTTTCGAGACTGCCATGCGTCACGCCGAAGTAGGCAGCGCGCCTGGCGGCCCGGGAGCCCGAGTGCCCGCCGCCGATTGTCTCGGCGCTGAGCTTCGGCTTGTCTGCGGGCGTGAGCGCGCCGGTCACCGCGACGCTGACGAACTCGGTCTCGGCGTCGCCGGAGAACCGATGGCCGTAAACGCGCTCGTGCTCGACCTCGAAGCGCTCGGAAATCGCCAGCACACCGTCCTTTGTCATTGTCGCACCGGAAGTCTCGACCGATAACTCGAACGCCTGTCCCGCGTAGCGCAGCATCGCGCTGTAGGTAAATTTGAGGCCGGAACCACGGCCGGCGAGGCGGGCGCGAACCTCGGCGGCGAGACGATCGAAACGCTCGGCGATTTCGGCCGGAACGGCCATGCGCGTGCGGCGCAGGTAAGTGTTGGAGATGGTGAGTTCCATGTCACTGGCGAGGAGCCCGATGGCGCTGAAGACGCCGGCCGCGGGCGGGATGATAACGCGGCGCATCTGCAGTGCCTCGGCCAGCTGAGTGGCAAAGATGCCGCCGTTGCCGCCGAATGCAAGCAGTGCGAAGTCGCGCGGATCGCGACCGCGATAGGTCGAGATCGCCTTGACCGCTCGCACCATGTTGACGCTGGCGATGGTGAAGACGCCGTAGGCAGCATCGCGGACGTTGCCACCCAGGCGGCTGGCAACCCTTTCAGCGATGATCTCGTGCGCACGGCTGCTGGACATCGGGACGCCGCCACCGGCGAGCGCCACCGGATTGACATAACCGAGGACAACGTTGGCGTCGGTCACCGTGGCCTCGGTACCGCCGGTCTGGTAGCAGGCGGGGCCGGGCACGGCGCCCATGCTGTGCGGGCCGACCTTCATCACACCAACCTTGTCGAACCAGACGACGCTGCCGCCGCCGGCACCAACCTCCGAGATGTCGATGACCGGAGTCTTGAGGGCGTAGCCTCCGCCCTTTACCAGCCGGCTGCTGAGAGAGATGCCGCCGCCCACCTCGTACTCATCGGTGCGTGTGATGCGGCCGTTCTCGATAATGGAGGCTTTTGCCGTCGTACCTCCCATGTCGAAAGTGATCAGGTTGGGCTCGTCCTGAGCGCGCGAAATGTGTAGCCCGCCGATCACCCCGGCCGCTGGCCCGCATTCGACTATTAGCGCCGGTTTTTCCATCACCAGCTCGGCCTCCAGCACGCCGCCGCCCGACTGCATGACAAGAAGCGGGGCGTTGATCCGCGCCGCCGTGAGCTTGCTCATCAGCGATCCAATGTAGCGCCGCACGGGGGGGCCGACATAGGCGTTGATGACCGTGGTGCTGGTCCGCTCGTATTCGCGGATCTCGGGCAGGAGCTCGCTTGAGAGGGTAACGAAGACCCCTGACAACGAACGGCGGAGCGCCGCGCCCACGATCTGCTCGTGGCTCGGGTTCGCATAGGAATGGAGAAAGCATACGGCGACGGCCTCGACGTCGGCTGTGGCGATCCGTTCGGTGAGACTTGAGATTTCGTCTTCAGCCAGCGGGATGCGGACTTCGCCGCGCGGACCAAGCCGCTCGGTGATCTCGAAGCGGAGGTTACGGGGCGCCAGCGGTGGCGGTTTGACGTAAAGAGGATCATAGAGACGCGGTACGCGAATGCGTCGAATCTCAAGTACGTCGCGAAACCCACGCGTTGTCACCAGCGCGGTGCGCGCCCCGCGCCCTTCAAGGATGGCGTTGGTCGCCACTGTGCAGCCGTGCAAAACCTCGGCGATGTCTCCCGGCCGGATGCCGGTTTCGGCAAGCAACGCGAGGATGCCCTTGACCACACCGTCGGCATAGTCGTCGGGCGTCGAGGGCAGCTTCTTTGTTGTCAGCTGTCCGTCCATCCCAAGAACCGTGATGTCGGTGAATGTTCCGCCTATGTCGGCGGCAATTCGGACACGCGGCTTGGGGGAAGATAGGCCTGCTCCGCCGTTGCTCATGCGCATCCCTTAATCTGGTCTTGGCAATGAATCAACAATTTTTTGCGGTGGAGCCCGCGTCCGCTCAACCCTCCCCGGGGCGAACCATTGCCCAACATTTCACCC